>JAUIIQ010000041.1 GCA_030431585.1 Gammaproteobacteria bacterium
GAGACGCAGTGGCGGCCTTCGGCAAGCATGGACGCTGGTTTGCAGATTGCGATGCCCTGGCGGCAGCGGCGGAGGACGCCTTTGGCAGCGGCGACACCCTGCTTGTCAAGGGCTCAAGGGGTGCACGCATGGAGCGTGTCCTGCAAAAACTGGCTTTGCACACTGCAGAGGAAGAGGGCTGATTATGTTGCTGTTCCTGGCAGAATATCTCACGCAATATGTCGGCGCATTCCAGGTCTTCCAGTATCTGACCTTGCGCGGCATTCTTGCCACTGGCACGGCCCTGGCGATATCGCTGATGGTCGGCCCCCTGATGATCCGTAAGCTCAGCTTTCATCAGGTGGGTCAGGCGGTGCGCGATGACGGGCCGCAGAGCCATCTCAGCAAGGCCGGCACTCCCACTATGGGAGGCGCCTTGATTCTCGTTTCGATTGCGGTGTCGACGCTGTTATGGGCTGACCTGCGCAATCCCTATATCTGGATCGCCTTGCTGGTGACGGCAGTATTCGGTGCAGTGGGCTGGGTGGACGATTACCGCAAGGTCGTGGAGAAAGACTCCCGTGGCCTTCCGGCCCGCTGGAAGTATTTCTGGCAGTCGGTGGCAGGTCTTGCGGCAGCCTGTTACCTGTACTTTGCGTTTGATACGCCGGTGACCACCGAACTGTATGTGCCCTTCTTCAAGGACTTCTCCTGGAGCATGGGGCCGCTGTTCATTGTGCTCGCTTATTTCGTCATTGTCGGCTCCAGCAATGCGGTGAATCTGACGGACGGCCTGGATGGCCTGGCCATACTGCCCACGGTAATGGTCGGTGGCGCCCTCGGCATATTTGCCTACCTCACCGGGCACGTCGATTTTGCGCGCTATTTGCACATTCCCTATGTGGCCGGCAGCGGGGAGCTGGTGGTCTTCTGCGGCACGATTGGCGGCGCAGGCCTGGGCTTTCTCTGGTTCAACACGTATCCCGCCCAGGTGTTTATGGGTGATGTCGGCGCCCTTGCCCTGGGCGCGGCGCTGGGCACCGTGGCAGTGATAACCCGCCATGAGATCGTGTTTTTCATCATGGGTGGCATTTTTGTGCTGGAGACCGTATCGGTCATTCTGCAGGTTGCCTCGTTCAAGCTTACAGGCAAGCGTATTTTTCGCATGGCGCCTATTCATCACCACTATGAACTGAAAGGTTGGCCGGAGCCTCGAGTAATCGTGCGCTTCTGGATCATCACCGTAATGCTGGTGCTGTTCGGTCTGGCCACGTTGAAGTTGCGATAGGTAAAGGAGAGTTTGCCGCAGTGATGCAGGATCTGATAGCAAGCAGTGTGAACCGGGTGGTAGTTGGCCTGGGCGTCACTGGTTTGTCCTGCGCACGGCATTTGTATCGCCTGGGAGTGCCTTTCTCCGTTGTTGATACGCGCGACAACCCCCCCGGCCTGCAGACTTTGCGAGAGCTGATGCCCGACATAGAGGTCTATCTGGGCGAGTATCCGCAAGCGGTGATTGCCGGTGCCCAGGAGTTGATCGTCAGCCCGGGGGTTGCCATGGACGCACCGCTGGTGTCGGCCGCGCGCGAGGCGGGTGTCGACATCATTGGAGACATCGACCTTTTCGTGCATGAGGCGCAAGCTCCGGTGATAGGAATTACCGGCTCAAACGCGAAATCCACAGTGACCGAGCTGGTAGGCGAGATGGCGCGGCAATCCGGACTCAACGTGGGTGTCGGCGGCAACCTTGGAACGCCGGCGCTGGACCTGTTGGCCGATGACCGCGAGCTCTATGTACTGGAACTCTCCAGTTTTCAGCTGGAACGCGCGGGCAGCCTGGGTCTGTCGCTCGCCACGGTGCTCAATGTCAGCCCGGATCATCTGGACCGGCACGGCAGCATGGTCGCCTATCATCAGGCTAAACACCGCATCTTTCGTGGCTGCAGGAAGGCGGTAGTGCATACCGACGACGCCCTCACTGTGCCGCTGCTGGAGGAAAAGGTGCCGGTAATTGGCTGGCGCATGGGCGAGCCTGCGCTGGATGGCTTTGGTTTGAGAGTACAGGACGGTGTGGAGTCGATCTGTCTTGGCCTGCAGGAATTGTTGCCGGTGGCCGACATTAGAATGGCTGGACGGCATAACGTGGCCAATGCGCTGGCAGCGCTCGCCCTGGGGCATGGCGCCGGTCTTCCCCTGGCCATCATGCTGGACACGCTGCGACAGTTTCCGGGGCTGCCCCATCGTTGTGAAATGGTGGCCGAAATAGCCGGCGTGCGCTACATCAATGATTCCAAGGGCACCAACGTCGGTGCCACTGAGGCAGCCCTTGCAGGCCTGGGCGGTGACAGGGACATCCTGTTGATAGCCGGAGGCCAGGGCAAGGGGGCTGATTTCACTGGTCTGGCAGCTTCTACCAGGCGTCACTGTCGCCAGCTTATTACTATTGGTGAGGATGCCGGGCGTCTGCGGGATGCCCTGCAGGATGTGGTGCCGGTGACCCACGCCGACAGTTTGCAGGACGCCGTTGCGCAGGCGGCTGAGCTGGCGCAGGCCGGCGAAACCGTGCTGCTGTCGCCCGCCTGCGCCAGCTTTGACATGTTTTCCGGCTACATTGCCCGCGGTGAAGCGTTTGTTGCTGCAGTTCGGTCGCTGGGAGGTGAGGCATGAGCCGCGCTGGCGCTGCCTCGCACGCACCGGTTATGCCGGATCTTCCGTTGCTGACGCTGAGCCTCGCCCTGATTCTGGTGGGCCTGGTGGCGATCACCTCGGCGTCTGTCGAGTACGCCCAGATCAACTACGGCAATACCTGGTTTCATGCCCAGCGCCACGTGATGTACATGATGGCTGCCGGGCTATGTGCTCTGGCGATATACCGCATTCCCATGGCGTTCTGGGAAGACACCGGCTGGGTCTGGCTGTTTGTCGCGCTGGGCCTGCTGATACTGGTTCTTGTTCCCGGTATCGGTCGTGAGGTGAACGGCAGCCAACGTTGGCTGCCGCTCGGTCCATTTACGCTGCAGCCCTCCGAGTTCGCCAAGATGGCGATGATTATCTACCTGGCGGGGTATATGGTGCGCCGCGAGCATGAAGTGCGCAACCAGTGGCAGGGCTTCCTCAAGCCCATGGCGGTGCTCTTTGCCGCCACGCTGTTGTTGATGGTGGAACCCGATTTCGGCGCGACGGTTATTGTCGCCGGCAGCGCTTTTGGCATGTTGTTCCTGGCGGGCGTAAAGCTTGGTCACTTTATGGTAGTGCTGGCCGGAGCCGTAGGCGCGCTCCTGGTGCTGGTGGTGAGTGAGCCATACCGGGTGCAGCGCCTGACGGCCTATACCGACCCCTGGGCGGATCCCTACAACACGGGTTTCCAGCTCACCCAGTCGCTCATTGCCTATGGCCGGGGCGAGTGGTTCGGAGTGGGTCTGGGTAACAGTGTGCAGAAACTGTTCTACCTGCCCGAGGCGCACACCGATTTCGTCTTCTCTATCTGGGCAGAGGAGACAGGCTTTGTGGGCGCTCTCTGCGTTATTCTTCTTTACGCCGCACTGATCGGACGCATCCTCTGGGTGGGCCGCAGCGCGCAGCTGGCGGCTTACGCCTTTGGTGCCTACGTGTGTTATGGCGTCGCGCTGGTCTTCTTCGGCCAGGCCTTTGTCAACATGGGGGTGAGTTCCGGGCTGTTGCCAACCAAGGGTTTAACCCTGCCTTTTGTCAGTTACGGCGGCACCAGCCTGATTGTTTGTTGCGCGATGCTCGCGCTGGTACTGCGAATCGACCGACATGTGCGTGGCCAGGGAGGTCGGGCATGAGCGGCAAGCGCAGGATTCTGGTCATGGCCGGCGGTACCGGCGGGCATGTTTACCCCGCGCTGGCCGTGGCCTGTGAACTGCGCGACCGTGGCTACCTGGTGGAGTGGGTGGGTACCCGTCGCGGCCTGGAGCATCGGGTTGTCCCGGCGGCAGGTTTTCCTATTCATTACCTGGCGGTACGCGGAGTGCGCGGCAAAGGCGCGCTTGATCGTTTGCTGGGCCTGATGTTGCTGCTGCTGGCAGCCCTGCAGGCGTTGTGGCTGGTGCTGCGCAGCTGGCCTGCCTGTGTGGTGGGTATGGGTGGTTACGTGGCCGGGCCGGCGGGGGTGGCGGCATGGCTGTTGCGCCGCCCGCTGCTGATTCATGAGCAGAACGCCGTAGCGGGCACGACCAACCGCATGCTGGCCCCACTGGCAAACAAGGTTGTTGCCGGCTTTGACGGTGCCTTCACTGCTGACAAGGACGTTGTAGTGCTGGGTAATCCCGTGCGGGCTGAGTTGGTGGCCGCTGCGCAAGCCGGCGTATACAGCTTCGACGGAGAGCGCGCGCTGCACATCCTGGTGTTGGGCGGCAGTCTCGGTTCCCAGCCTATCAACCAGGTCATGCCGGGTGTGGCGCGTCGCCTGTTGCGCAGTGGCCGCTTGCCCGGCACGGAGATATGGCATCAGGCGGGCGAGCAGCACGCCGCTGCCCTGTCGGCGCAGTACGGCGACCTGTTGGGCGAGCGTGTACGCGTACAGCCGTTTATTGAGGACATGGCCCAGGCCTATCTCTGGGCGGACCTGGTGATATGTCGGGCAGGCGCGCTGACGGTATCCGAGCTGGCGGTCATGGGGCGTCCGGCCATACTGGTGCCCCTGCCTCATGCGATAGACGATCACCAGACCGCCAACGCGCGATCACTGGCCGATGCCGGTGGTGCCCAGCTGCTGCGCCAGAGTGAAATGAGCGAGGAAGGCCTGCTGATTGCCCTGCGCGCCTATGTGCAATACCCGGGGCGCCTGCGCACTATGGCCGAAGCGGCGCATCAGGCCGCCCGCCCGCATGCCACGCAACAGGTTGCGGATGAAGTGGAGGGGCTGATCCATGCAGCCTGATCGCAGCGTTTATACCGTCCCTGAAATGCGCAGGGTCAGCTGCATCCACATGATCGGGGTTGGCGGCACCGGGATGAGCGGCATCGCAGAGGTGCTGGTGAATCTTGGGTACAAAGTCACCGGCTCTGACTTGCGGGCCAGCGCGGTGACTGCCCGGCTGACGCAAAAAGGCGTTGAAGTGCTCATCGGTCATCGCCAGGAAAACATCGGCGATGCCGACGTGATCGTCACGTCCAGCGCGGTGGATGAGACTAATCCCGAGGTAATGGCTGCTCGTGCGGCACGAGTGCCGGTGGTCCCGCGCGCTGAAATGCTGGCCGAACTGATGCGCTACCGCCACGGCATTGCCGTCGCGGGGACCCACGGCAAGACCACAACCACCAGCCTGATCGCCAGCGTGTTCGGTGAAGCCGGGCTGGACCCGACGTTTGTGATAGGCGGCCTGGTCAACAGTGTGGGCAGTAATGCGCAACTTGGAGCCAGCCGATTCCTGATCGCCGAGGCGGATGAAAGCGACGCATCTTTCCTGCACCTGCAGCCGATGGTCACGGTGGTCACCAATATCGAAGCCGATCATATGGACACTTATGGCGGCGACTTCGCCGTACTGCGTCGCACATTTCTCGAGTTTCTGCACAACCTGCCTTTCTACGGTGTGGCCGTGTTATGCCTGGATGACCCGGTTATTCGAGGCCTGCTGCCAGAGGTGAGCCGTCAGGTTATCACCTACGGCTTCGCGGAGGATGCTGACTACCGCATTACGAACATGCATCGCCGGGGTCTGACCACCGAATTTACCGTGCAGCGCCCGCTGGCCGAGCCGTTGCAGGTGAGCCTGAATATGCCGGGGGAGCACAACGTGCTCAATGCCACGGCTGCGGTGGCTGTCGCCGGAGATGAGGGTCTCGATGACGTGGCGGTGCAGCGTGGCCTGGCGTCATTTGCGGGTGTGGGGCGACGTTTTACGACCATGGGCGCACTGCAACTACCGGGTGGTGAAGCCCTGCTGGTGGATGACTACGGCCATCACCCCACCGAGGTCAGGGCGACGCTGGACTCTGCCAGGCAGGCCTGGCCGGAGCGCCGTGTGGTGATGGTCTATCAGCCGCATCGCTACACCCGCACACGTGATCTGTACGAGGACTTTGTTGCGGTGTTGTCGCGTTGCGACGTGTTGGTGTTGCTGGAGGTCTATGCCGCCGGAGAAGAGCCGCTTCCCGGGGCAGACAGCCGCAGCATTACTCGCAGTATTCGCCAGCGCGGGCAGGTTGAGCCGATTTTCGCCGAGCGTATCGATGATGTGCCGAGAATTCTATGCTCGGTGGTGGAAGAGGGCGACGTGATTGTCACCCAGGGCGCCGGTGATATTGCTGCGCTTGCGCGCAAGCTCGCCGACATGAATTTTGACCAGGAGGCCCGGTCATGAGCATAGCGGGCCTTGAAGGAAAGATGGTCGCTGTGCTGCTGGGCGGCCGTTCTGCGGAGCGCGAGATATCGCTGCAGAGCGGCAGTACCGTGTCTGCGGCGCTGCGTTCACTGGGCTATCGGGTTGTCGATATAGATCCGGCAGAAAACGGCTGGCTGGAGCAATTGCGCGCCGCGGACTTCGCCTTCATTGCCCTGCACGGCCCCGGTGGTGAAGACGGTACGGTCCAGGGGACGCTGGAAGTTCTGGGTATTCCCTACACCGGCTCCGGCGTGCTGGGTTCTGCACTGGCCATGGATAAATGCCGCAGCAAGCAGCTGTGGCAGGGCATTGGTCTCGCCACCGGTGGCTTCGAGATGTTGGGGGCAGAGACGGATTGGCAGGCTGTTATCGATCGGCTGGGTAAGGTGTTCGTAAAGCCTGCCTGTGAGGGGTCATCCATCGGCATGGCGCCTGCCAGCAATGCCAGCGAACTGGAGCAGGCCTATCAGCAGGCCGCTCGCTACAGCGGGGGTGTGCTTGCCGAGCAGTTTATCGATGGGCCGGAATACACCGTGGCCATTCTCGGTGACCGCGCACTGCCCTCCATCCGCATGGAAACCGATAACGAGTTTTATGACTACGAGGCCAAGTACCTGTCCGAGCAGACCCGTTATCACTGCCCCAGCGATCTGGACGCCGCCGCGGAGCGGAAGTTGGCGGAGCTGGCTGCCCTGGCGTTTTCTTCGCTGGGCTGTAATGGCTGGGGTCGGGTAGATGCCATGCGTGACGCGGACGGGCGCTTCTATGTTCTTGAGGTCAATACGATACCGGGAATGACCTCCCACAGCCTGGTGCCTATGGCGGCCAGGCAGGCAGGAATGGATGTGCCAGAGCTGGTAGAACAGATCGTGTCGCTGGCCTGGGAGGCGAGGAGCTGATGGGTATTGCAATCAAGCTGCCAGGATTGACTCGCCAGCCTGCAGCAAAAAAGAAGGCTGGGAAAGCCCCTGCTCGCAGGCAGTCCAAACCAGTGAATGCCCGTGGCAGCAGACAGGAAAAGCGTCCTACACCTACAGCAAACGCTCAGCGCAAACAGAAAGGGCCGCAGACCAAGGGAGCTACCCGCAGGCAGGCCGCGAAACAGGCCAGGCCGCAACGCAGTTTTAACTGGCTCAACCGCATTCTTGTATTGCTGGGAGTGGGCGTGGTGACAGTCGCCGGGGCACAGGCCTACCTCGCGCTGCAGGCTATTCCGGTGCAGCGCATCACCGTCACCGGAGAACTGGAGCACACCCAGAGTGCTGCCGTGCAGGACATGGTGCATCCCGCCCTGGTAGGTGGCTTCCTGTGGACGGACCTGGGTGAGGTGCGTGCGCAACTGGAAGCGTTGCCATGGATCCACCAGGCCAGTGTGCGTCGGGTGTGGCCCAACGCGTTGGAAATTCACGTGATTGAGCAATTGCCTATTGCGCGCTGGGGCGACGGCGCTTTCCTCAACCACGAGGGAGAGGTCTTCCGGCCCAGCCAGCTTGAGGCTTGGCAGGGGCTGCCTGTGCTGCGCGGGCCGGAGGGCTCTGCCCAGCAGCTGATGCAAACCTATCAGCGGCTGGTGGACTTACTCAAGCCCATGGGGCTGAGCGTGGCGCAGTTGACCATTGATGAACGCGGAGAAGTGGCAGCGGTTCTGGGTGGCGGGCAGCAATTGATGATCGGCGGAGCAGACTTTCTTGAGCGCATGAAGCGGTTCAAGGCGGTGTACCGCAGCGAACTGGCATCGCAAATGGATAGGGTGGAACGCATCGACCTGCGTTACGCCCGTGGGGTGGCGGTGGGCTTTATTGCGCCCGCCGGGTTGCCGGCAGCGGCAAGTGATAACGAACAGGCGTAGGGGAGACACTGCCATGGGCAGCGCGCAGGACAAACGCATGATCGTCGGGCTGGACATCGGTACCTCGAAAGTGGTGGCGATAGTCGGTGAAGTCGGCATGGACGGTGAAATCGAGGTGGTGGGCATAGGCTCGCATCCCTCGAAGGGTATGAAAAAAGGCGTGGTGGTGAATATCGAGTCCACCGTGCAGTCGATTCAGCGCGCGGTGGAAGAAGCCGAGCTGATGGCCGGCTGCCAGATTCACTCTGTATATGTAGGCATTGCCGGCAGTCATATTCGCAGTCTTAACTCGCACGGCATTGTTGCGATAAAGGACAAGGAAGTATTCCACCATGACCTGGAACGGGTGATAGATGCCGCCCAGGCTGTCGCCATTCCCGCAGATCAAAAGGTGCTGCATATCCTGCCGCAGGAATATGTCATCGATAACCAGGAGGGCATCAAGGAGCCCATGGGGATGTCCGGGGTACGCCTGGAAGCCAAGGTGCACCTGGTGACCTGCGCGGTCAATGCAGCGCAGAACATTGAAAAGTGCATCAGGCGCTGCAGCCTGGAAGTAGAGGAGATCATCCTCGAGCAGCTGGCTTCAAGTTACTCAATCCTCACTGATGATGAGCGTGAACTGGGCGTGTGCCTGGTGGATATCGGGGGAGGCACCACTGACATTGCCATCTTCACCGACGGATCCATCCGTCATACCGGAGTGATCCCTATTGCCGGCGACCAGGTGACTAATGATATCGCCATGGCCCTGCGTACACCCACGCAGCACGCTGAGGAAATCAAGATCAAGTACGCCTGCGCGCTGACGCAACTGGCCGGTGCAGACGAGACCATCAAAGTGCCCAGCGTGGGCGATCGCCCGCCGCGAGACCTGTCACGCCAGTCGCTGGCCGAAGTCGTTGAGCCGCGCTACGACGAACTGTTCACCCTGGTGCAGGCAGAGCTGCGCCGCTCCGGCTATGAGGACATGGTGCCAGCCGGCATTGTGCTCACCGGAGGCACCTCAAAAATGGAGGGCGCGGTGGAACTCGCTGAGGAAATTTTTCACATGCCGGTGCGCGTGGGCTACCCGCAAAGTGTGCAGGGGCTCAACGATATTGTGCGCAACCCGATCTATGCCACCAGCGTAGGTCTGTTGCAGTACGGGGTGGACCATATGGACGAGGGCGGGCAGGTAGCCGCCAAGTCTGCTGGGTCCGCAGAAAGTTGGATAAGCCGGGCCCGGGCCTGGATTTCAAGTAATTTTTAAGCAGTGAAGCGTCGCACGGTAGTGCGGCTTTTTTATCAAAGGGGAGATACACCATGTTTGAACTTATCGATAACGTACCATCCAATGCGGTGATCAAAGTGATCGGCATAGGCGGAGGCGGCGGCAACGCCGTAAAGCATATGATCGAGAACTCGGTGGAGGGGGTGGATTTTATCTGCGCCAACACGGATGCGCAGGCGCTGTCGGACATTTCGTCCAAAACCGTGCTGCAGTTGGGTGGGGATATCACCAAGGGGCTTGGCGCCGGCGCCAACCCGGAAATCGGCCGCGCGGCCGCCATGGAAGACCGTGAGCGCATTGCGGATTCCCTGCGTGGGGCCGACATGGTATTCATCACCGCCGGCATGGGCGGTGGCACGGGTACAGGGGGAGCGCCGGTGGTCGCGGAAGTGGCGCGCGAACTGGGCATACTGACTGTTGCCGTAGTCACTCGCCCGTTTCCTTTCGAGGGCAAAAAACGCCTGAAAATTGCGCAAGAGGGAGTGAGTGAATTACAGCAACATGTGGATTCGCTGATCACTATTCCGAACGAAAAATTGCTCGAAGTGCTAGGTAAAAATACCAGTCTGCTCGATGCCTTTAAAGAAGCAAATGATGTATTGTTGGGCGCAGTTCAGGGTATCGCCGATCTGATTATCCGCCCTGGCATGATCAACGTGGATTTCGCCGATGTGCGAACCGTGATGTCAGAAATGGGTATGGCGATGATGGGCACCGGCAGTTCCAAGGGCGAGAATCGTGCCCGCGAAGCAGCCGAGCGAGCCATAAACAGCCCCCTTCTGGACGACATAGATTTGCAGGGTGCCCGCGGAATCCTGGTGAATATCACCGCTGGCCTTGATCTCGCACTTGGCGAGTTCGCCGAAGTTGGCGACACGATCGAGGAATTTGCATCCGAAGAAGCGACAGTAGTAGTGGGTACGGTCATTGATCCTGATATGACCGACGAGCTCAAGGTAACAGTGGTTGCCACCGGGTTAGGCGCTGAGGCAGCGAAAACGCCTCTGCAGGTAGTAGATACTGCCCCCAAACCGGTGACAGCGAATGCCGAGTCCGACGAAGCCCCCGACTATCGCGACCTGGATCGCCCCGCGGTCCAGCGCAGGCAGCGAGCCGCCGGTAACCAGGCAGCCGCTGTTGCACCTGACGCAGACGAGGAGTATTTCGATATTCCCGCTTTTCTGCGTCGGCAGGCAGACTGACGGGCCGCAAGCACGGTGTGGCCTCGTCGCGGTGAGACGCAAGAGGCTACGGCTGGAGTGACTATGATTCGACAACGCACACTGAGAAACGCGATCAAGGCGACTGGCGTCGGCTTGCACACGGGCGATAAAGTCTACCTGACCTTGTCTCCTGCGCCGGTTGATACCGGCATCGTCTTTCGCAGGGTTGATCTCGAACCGGCGGTAGAAATACCCGGTCAGGCCGAGAACGTTGCCGATACAATGCTCTCCACCGGCCTGGTGGCCAATGGCGCCAAGGTCTCCACGGTAGAACACCTGATGGCGGCGATGGCTGGCCTGGGCATAGATAATGCCTATGTCGATGTCAGCGCGCCGGAAGTGCCAATTATGGACGGCAGTGCGGCCCCGTTTGTTTTTCTCATCCAGTCCGCTGGTATCGAGGAGCAGAACGCGGCCAAGAAGTTTATTCGCATCAAACGCAAGGTCACGGTCGAGGACGGCGACAAGGTAGCCAGCTTCCTCCCCTTTGATGGCTTCAAGGTCTCCTTCACCATCGATTTTGACCACCCCGTTTTTCGCGATCGCACTGCCCATGCCGATGTGGATTTTTCCACCACTTCCTTCGTCAAGGAGATCAGCCGCGCCCGCACCTTTGGTTTTATGCACGAAATCGAGTATCTGCGCTCCAAGGGCCTGGCCCGTGGCGGCAGTGTGGACAATGCCATCGTGGTCGATGAATACCGTATTCTCAACCAGGATGGCTTGCGCTACGACGACGAGTTTGTACGCCACAAGGTACTGGATGCCATTGGTGACCTGTATCTTCTGGGTAATAGCCTGATTGGCGAGTTTCGCGCCTACAAGTCGGGGCATGCCCTGAATAATGCCTCCC
The DNA here is from genome assembly GCA_030431585.1 of Gammaproteobacteria bacterium. Classification (GTDB taxonomy): domain Bacteria; phylum Pseudomonadota; class Gammaproteobacteria; order Pseudomonadales; family Halieaceae; genus Halioglobus. The sequence continues at coordinate 11,525 of JAUIIQ010000041.1, forward strand.
TGCGCGCCCTGATCGCGCAACCCGATGCCTGGGAAGTGGTGACCTTCGATGATGAAGCGACGGCACCTATTTCCTACGCGCTCAATCCGGTCATAGCTGCCTAGGCAGGTCAGCTGGTACGGGCATCTCCTCCCTCGCGGAGTCTATTAGTCGATGGACATAACAAGCTTTCACCAAATTGCGCGAGCGATCATTGAGTGGGGCGCGATTGTTGTAGCGTTGTTGCTGGGTCTGGGTGCATTGGCGATAGCGGTTATGTACGTAGTGGACAAAGTCCAGACCAGGCATGCCATCCGGCGCAATTATCCGGTGGTCGGTCGCTTCCGCTACCTGTTTGAACATCTGGGCGAATTTTTCCGCCAGTATTTTTTTGCGATGGATCGCGAAGAACTGCCCTTTAACCGGGCTGAACGGGCCTGGGTGTACCGCGCCGCCAAAGAGGCGGATACGACGGTAGCCTTCGGCTCCACGCGACCGCTGACTATTGAGGGCGACGTGTTTTTCCTCAACAGCGCGTTCCCCACTCTCGACGAGGACGCGGTGCAGCCGCGACCGGTCACCGTAGGTGAAGGCTTCTGTCTCAAGCCGTATACCAATTCCTCTATCCTCAACATTTCGGCAATGAGTTTCGGTGCGATATCCGAGCCAGCTGTGCGCGCGCTGGCCCGGGGTGCACGGGAGGCGGGCGTCTGGATGAACACCGGGGAGGGCGGCCTGTCTCGCTATCACCTGGAGTCCGGTGCGGACCTTGTCTTTCAGATAGGCACAGCAAAATACGGTGTTCGCGACCAGGCCGGACAGCTCAGTGACGAGAAGTTGCTGGCTATTGCCGCGCACGAGCAGGTGCGTATGTTTGAGATCAAGATGAGTCAGGGCGCCAAACCGGGCAAAGGGGGTATTTTGCCGGGTCGTAAAGTCACCGAAGAAGTGGCGCTGATTCGGGGTATCGAGCCGGGCGTCGATTCCATCAGCCCCAACGGCCACCCGGATATTCGCTGCGCCGACGACCTGCTGGATATGATCACCCATATTCGCCAGCTCACCGGGAAGCCGGTGGGCTTCAAGACAGTGGTGGGGCAGCTTGATTTTTTCCACGATTTATTCCGCGCGATTCACCGTCGCGGTCCGGATGTCGCGCCGGACTTTATCACTATCGACAGCGCTGACGGTGGCACTGGCGCTGCGCCGCAGCCGCTCATCGATTACATGGGGATGCCGCTGCAGGAAAGCCTGCCTCTGGTGGTGGATCTGTTGCAGGAGTATGGCTTGCGAGAGCGGATCAAGGTGATTGCTTCCGGCAAGCTCATCGGCCCGGCCAAGGTCGCCTGGGCGCTGGCGGTGGGCGCCGACTTCTGCGTGTCTGCCCGCGGCTTTATGTTTGCGCTGGGCTGTGTCCAGGCGCTGCAATGTAACAAGAACACCTGCCCTACCGGCATTACGACGCACGACAAGGACCTGCAGCGTGGCCTGGTTCCGGCAGAGAAAAGCCTGCGGGTAGCCGCCTATGCGCGCCAGCTGGCCTATAGCGTCGGTATCATCGCGCATTCCTGTGGCGTCACCGAGCCGCGCGGGTTGCAGCGCGGGCATGTGCGGGTAATAGAGTCTACCGGTGCCTCCCGCAGTATGGCCGAGCTGCACCCCGAACCTGCGGTGAAAGCCGAATACGCGGGCTTTGCAGATGCACTGGGCCGGCGCGAGGCGGGTTGAGCCAGATCGCAGCGGATGGCCGGAATTGGGCACCGCATCACGTCAGTTGCATAGAAATTCTCTGATCTTTGTGGCATAGTTCCCGGCTGTTTTGCCTCGTGTCCGCGTGAATGAAAGTTATTCTCATTAACCGCAAGCACGGCGGCTCACGCTCCATAGAGCTGGGGCGCTGGTCGCTTGCCCTGCTGTCCCTCTGCTGCCTTGGCCTGCCCCTTGGGCTGGTGGCTGGCGGCTACCTGTTGGGTCAGGAGGATGAGGCCAGTTCCATGCGCGGGCTGGCACTGGAAGGCCTGCAAAAAGAAATCGATCAGCAACAGGAAGAACTGGCGCAACTGCAATCCCGTGCCGAGAGCAAATTGCAGGCGATGACGCTGAGTCTGGCCCAACTGCAGGCACGCATGACAAGGTTGGACGCCCTGGGGCAGCACTTGACGGCGATGGCTGACCTGGAGGATGGGGAGTTTGATTTCAGCCAACCCCCCGCTGTAGGTGGGCCGTTGGCGGGTGACTTCAATGTGGAGTACGACAGCGGCGGCCTTGCGGCAGAACTGGGCCTGTTTCAGGAGCAGGTGGCGGACCGCGAGCAGCAGCTCGATATTCTGGAAACACTGCTGACCAATCGCAGGCTGGACGAACAAAGCTGGTTGTCCGGGCGTCCTATTGAGAAAGGCTGGATCTCCTCGCATTATGGAAAACGCACAGACCCTTTTACCGGCAAGCCTGCATTCCATCACGGCATTGATTTCGCCGGCAAGGAAGGCTCCAATGTCATTGCCGTGGCCTCCGGTGTTGTTACCTGGATCGGCAGCAAGTCAGGTTATGGCGAGATGGTGGAGGTGTCCCACGGGGACGGCTTTGTTACTCGCTACTCCCACAACAAGAAAGCGCTGGTCAAACCCGGCGATGTGGTGCGCAAAGGGCAGGCAATTGCCCTGATGGGTTCCACGGGCCGCTCCACCGGGGCCCACGTGCATTACGAAGTATACAAACACGGCCGTTCGGTCGACCCTTCCAGTTACGTGCGCCGCACGCGGCGCTGAAGTCGTACTCCCAGTCCTCTAGAATCTGCCCGCCCCGGCCAGTGGCCCGGTGGGTGACGCCTATCCAGTACAAGTTGAAAGCTGATGATTAACAAATTCCTCAAGATGATTATTGGTTCCCGCAATGACCGGGAACTGAAGCGCATGGGCAAAGTGGTCAAGAAAATCAATGCCCTGGCAGATGACGTCAAAGCCCTGGACGACGAACAGTTGGCCGCAAAAACGGCCGAGTTCCGGCAGCGTCTCGCCGACGGGCAAACCCTGGACGATATCCTGCCCGAGGCGTTTGCGGTAGTGCGCGAAGCGGGTGAACGTGTGCTGGGCCTGCGCCACTTCGACGTCCAGTTGATAGGTGGCATGGCACTGCACGAGGGCAAGATCGCGGAGATGCGCACCGGTGAGGGTAAAACGCTGGTAGCCACCCTGCCGGCATACCTCAATGCCTTGACCGGGGATGGTGTGCACCTGATTACGGTGAACGATTACCTCGCCAACAGGGACGCCAACTGGATGGGGCCTCTGTATGAGTTTCTGGGCATCTCGGTTGGTGTGATCCGCTCAGGCCAGATGCCGGAGCAGAAACGGCAAGCCTATGCCGCGGATATTATTTACGGCACCAACAACGAATTTGGCTTCGATTACCTGCGCGACAATATGGCCTTCACCCTCGAGGACCGTATGCAGGGCAAGCTGTCCTTCGCCATTGTTGACGAGGTGGACTCCATTCTTATCGACGAGGCGCGCACGCCACTGGTGATCTCCGGTGCTTCGGAGGACAGCTCTGAGCTCTATAAAACAATCAATGGTTTGATTCCCGCACTGAAGCCGGATCTGGAAGGGGAGTCCGGCCACTACACAGTGGACGAGAAGCAGCGTCAGGTAGAACTCACTGAAGAGGGTCATGAGTTCGTTGAAGAGATGCTGATACGGGAAAAGTTGTTGGAGGAAGGTGACAGCCTATACGCTGCCAGCAATCTGAATTTACTGCACCATGTGCACTCCGGGTTGCGCGCCCATGTGCTGTTCCAGCGCGATGTGGAGTACATTGTGCAGGACGGTCAGGTCGTGCTGATTGATGAGCATACCGGCAGGACAATGGCTGGCCGACGCCTCTCAGAGGGCCTGCATCAGGCGATTGAGGCGAAAGAAGGAGTGGCTATCCAGAGTGAAAGCCAGACCCTCGCGTCCACCACCTTCCAGAATTACTTCCGGCTCTACGGCAAGTTGTCCGGCATGACCGGTACGGCTGATACCGAGGCCTTCGAGTTCCGCCAGATCTATGGTCTGGAGGTGTTGGTGATTCCCACCAACGTGCCGCAACTGCGTCAGGATCTCAATGATCTGGTCTATTTGTCGCGGGAGGAGAAATTCGATGCCATCGTCGCTGATGTGAAAGAGTGCATGGCCAATCACGCACCGGTGTTGGTGGGTACGGCCTCGGTGGAAACATCTGAAGAACTCTCGGCCCGTTTCCGCAAGGCCGATATTGCCCACAAAGTGCTCAACGCCAAGTATCACGAACAGGAGGCGGAGATCATTGCCCAGGCAGGGCGCCCTGGCGTGGTAACTATTGCGACCAATATGGCGGGCCGGGGTACCGATATTGTCCTGGGAGGGAATCTGGAGGCGGAGATTGCGGCCGCCGGAGAGATCAGCGAGGAGCGCAAGGCGGAACTCAAGGCTGCATGGGAAGAACGTCACAGACAGGTGCTGGAGGCGGGCGGTCTGCACATACTCGGTACCGAGCGCCACGAATCGCGGCGTATCGACAACCAGTTACGCGGTCGGGCCGGGCGTCAGGGCGATCCGGGTGTATCCCGCTTCTACCTGTCGCTGGAAGACAGCCTGATGCGTATCTTCGCATCGGACCGGGTGAAGAACTTTATGCAAGCCCTGGGCATGGAAAAGGGTGAGGCCATCGAGCACCGCATGGTAACCAACGCGATTGAAAAAGCGCAGCGCAAGGTGGAAGGTCGCAACTTTGATATTCGTAAACAGTTACTGGAATACGACGATGTGGCCAACGACCAGCGCCAGATCATCTACCAGCAGCGTAATGACCTGCTGACCGAGGCGGATATCTCAGAAACGATTACCGCCATCCGTGCCGATGTTATCAACCGTAGTATTGACAGTTTCATCCCGCCCATGAGCGTGGAAGAGCAGTGGGATGTGCCGGGCCTGGAACGTGCTCTGGAAGCAGAGTTTGCCCAGCCCCTGCCGGTACAGCAGTGGCTGGACGAAGATAACAAGTTGCATGAAGAGGCGCTTCGCGAGCGAATCGTGGCGACGATACAGAGTGCCTACGAAGCCAAGTGCGAGACCGTCGGGCCGGATATGCGCAAGATCGAGAAACAGATCATGCTGCAGGTGCTGGACACGCTGTGGAAAGAGCACCTGGCGACCATGGATCACCTGCGTCAGGGGATACACTTGCGAGCCTATGCGCAGAAAAACCCCAAGCAGGAATACAAGCGTGAGTCTTTTGAACTGTTCCAGGAACTGCTGGACAGCCTGAAGATGGAAGTTGTGAAGTTTCTCAGCCACGTGCAAATCCAGCGCCAGGATGAGGCGGAGCTCATAGAGCAGCGTCGGCGCGAAGCGGCGGAGCGTGAGCAGTTGGCGTTTCAGCATGCCGAGGCATCGGGTATGGCGGCACCGCAAGATCCGCAGCGCCCGCCGGCACAACCGGCAGTGCCCGAGACCTTCGTACGTGAGCAGCCCAAGGTGGGCCGCAATGATCCCTGCCCCTGTGGCAGTGGCAAGAAATACAAGCAATGTCACGGCAAATTGTAAGCGGGAACTGAACCATGGCTGTAGGAGAGGACAAGCTTCCTGCGTTGCTTCCGGTGGCGGGTGTGCGTCTGGGCACGGTATCCGCCGGCATCAAGACTGCCGGTCGCCGGGACCTGGTGTTGATTGAGCTGGCTGCCGGTAGTCATTGCGTGGGTGTGTTCACGCGCAACGCGTTTTGTGCGGCGCCGGTGACCGTGGCCAGGGAGCATTTGCAGCAGGCAAACGCGCGACCTCGTTACCTGTTGGTCAACACTGGCAACGCCAATGCAGGCACCGGAAAACAGGGTCTGCGCGATGCGCGAAGCTGCTGTGATGCCCTTGCACTGGCAACCGGGGTGTCATCGGCTGAGGTACTACCTTTCTCTACAGGGGTAATAGGCGAACCGCTGCCCGTGGAGAGAATCACCACAGCATTGCCGGACGCTATCGCCGGGCTGGATGAATCCGGCTGGGCAGATGCGGCGCAGGGAATTCTCACCACGGACACCCGCCCCAAGGGGCTCTCCGTCACCTTCAGTGTTGACGGCAGGAACTACGTGGTGACCGGGATCGCCAAGGGTGCGGGCATGATCCGTCCCAACATGGCGACCATGCTTGGCTACGTGGCCACTGACGCGGCAGTAGCGCCTGATGTACTGCAGAAAATTCTGGCTGACGCCGCCAACCTTTCCTTCAACCGTATCACCATAGACGGCGATACCTCTACCAATGATGCCTGTATGCTGGTCGCGACCGGCGCTGCCGGTAACGAACCTCTGCAAGCGGGTGACGACTCGCCCTTACAGCGAGCGCTGGTCGATGCCGTGCAGGAAGTGTGCGTTGGCCTCGCCCAGGGGCTGGTGCGCGATGGTGAGGGTGCCAGCAAGTTTGTGACTGTGACCGTCAATGGCGGTCGTACGGAGCAGGAATGCCTGGACGTGGGCTTCACTATCGGTCATTCGCCGCTGGTAAAAACCGCCCTGTTCGCTTCCGATCCCAACTGGGGGCGGTTGCTGGCCGCAATCGGACGTGCGGGGCTGGAGAGCCTTGATGTTGACCGCGTCAGTGTGTTTTTGAATGAAGTGCTGATAGCCGAGAATGGTGCCCGCGCAGCCAGCTATAGCGAAGAGCAGGGCGTGGCGGCCATGGCACCAGAGGACATTGTGATTCGGATTGAACTGGACCGTGGCGACGCGTCGGCATCGGTCTGGACGACAGACTTTTCCTATGATTACGTGCGCATCAACGCGGAGTATCGTACTTGACGGTGCACGTAGCCGTGGGTGTTATTGTGGATGCCCGTCGTCAGATACTTCTCACCCGCAGGCCTGATCACGTACACCAGGGCGGCCTGTGGGAATTTCCCGGCGGCAAAGTTGAAGCCGGCGAAACGCTGTCAAAAGCGCTGAAACGTGAGTTGCTCGAAGAACTGGCAATCGCACCGCTGCGGACCACGCCTCTGCTGGAAATACACCATGATTACGGCGATAAAGCCGTCACACTGGATGTTCACGTGGTTTGGGAGTACAGCGGTGAGCCTGAGGCACGAGAGGGTCAGCCCATGGCCTGGGTGGATGTGAGCGCACTGACTGACTACGACTTTCCCGCGGCCAACGAGCCTATCGTTGCTGCCCTGGTGGAACTGTTCGCATAGCTGTCGCCCGCTCCAATCCTTTGCGGCAGTGGAACCCCCTGTCAGGCCGTCCCCGATAACGAGTCGATTCGCCGCGGTGCGTGATACGCGCCTTCATCCCGCCTCAGCTTTCTCGCGTTTCCGCGCGAGCCAGAAATTCCTTGTGTAACTCTGCTACTGTACCGTCGAGTTCGTCCAGTGAGCGCGAGTTGTCGATAACGATATCTGCCTTTTCCAGGCGCTTCTCCCGCGACATCTGCGCCGCCATGATGCGTTTAACCTGGGCTTCATCGTTGTCGTCCCTGGCCATGGTGCGCTGTAGCTGAAGCGCTTCCGGTACGTCCACAACCACAGTCAGGTCTGCCAGTTCTCCCTGGCTGGTCTCCAGCAGCAGCGGCGAGGCGAGGATGACATAATCGGAGTTTGCAGCCTGCAACTGGCGGCGAATCTCCTGGCTGATCAGGGGGTGGGTGAGCTGCTCCAGCCAGCGGCGTTCGCTGTCGTTGGCAAATACAATGCGTCGCAGCGCGGCCCGGTCCAACCGGCCGTCCTGGAGCAGAACCCCCGGGCCGAAATGGGCGGCAATAGCGTCCAGCGCAGGCCCGCCAGGCTCCACCACCACGCGAGCAGCCTTGTCGGCGTCAACCACCACAACCCCGTGCGCCTCGAAACGATCGGTGACAGCGGATTTACCGCTGCCGATGCCACCAGTGATGCCAATGACCAGAGTCATACGATTACAAGCCCATAGTGTTGAGGTAGCTGGCAGTCATTTCGTCGCCCCACATCATGGCGATCCAGCCGGCGGCTGCCAGGTAGGGTCCAAAAGGCATGGGCACGTCACGACCACGGCGTTGCAACAGCATCAGCACGATGCCTGCTATCGCACCAACGACGGAGGACAGCAGGATGATCGCTGGCAGTGCCTGCCAGCCCAACCAGGCGCCCAGTGCTGCCAGCAGTTTGAAGTCACCATAGCCCATACCCTCTTTTCCGGTCACCCCCTTGAACAGCCAGTATACGCTCCACAGCGCCAGGTACCCGGCCATCGCGCCGATTACCGCGTCTGCCAGGCTGACGTAGGTGCCGTTGATATTGAAGAGTAGACCCAGCCAGAGCAGCGGCAGGGTGATGTCGTCCGGGAGAAGTTGATGATCGATATCAATCAGGGTTAGCGCTATCAACGACCAGGTCAGCAGTAGTACGCCCAGCAGTGCCACGGAAGCAGGAAACTGCCAAAGCAGTGCCAGGCTGAGCAGCCCGGTGCCCAGTTCCACCAGCGGGTAGCGCAATGAAATGGCAACGCCGCAGTTGGCGCACTTTCCGCCCAGCAGGAGGTAACTGACAACGGGAATATTCTGCCAGGGCCGGATAGCGGCCTGGCAGTGCGGGCAGTGGGAGTTCGGTGTCGACAGGGTAAGCGGCTGGCCTTCGGCCTCGCGCTCCACCTCCAGTAACTCGCAGCAGTCTCGACGCCAGCGCGCCTCCATCATGATGGGCAGCCGATGGATGACCACGTTGAGAAAGCTGCCTACCACCAGGCCCAGTGCCAGCAGGGCGAGGCCAAGTAGCCAGCCGAGCTGGTTGAGGGCGTCCAACATGTGAGGGATTCCCTGCCTAGATAACAGAACCGAGCATAAAGATCGGCAGGTACATGGCGATCATCAGGCCACCCACCAGGATCCCGAGTACGGACATGATAAGCGGCTCGATCAGTGAGCTGAGATTATCCACCGCGTCATCGACGGCCGCTTCATAATGGTCGGCCACCTTGCCCAGCATATCGTCCAGCGCGCCGGATTCCTCCCCAATGGATACCATTTGCAGCAGCATGTTGGGGAACAGGCCGGTCGCCTTGATCGAGTTATACAGTGTGGAACCGGTAGTGACGTCATCCTTGATCTGGCGAATGGCTCTGGCATACACCGAGTTACCCGCTGCACCAGCGGTGGACTCCAGCGCGTCGACCAAGGGTACACCGGCAGCAAAGGTGGTGGAGAGGGTGCGGGAGAAGCGCGCGATCACCGCATCGTGCACGATGCCGCCGACCACCGGTATTTTCAGTGCGAGCTTGTCCAGCCATTGAGAAAACTTTTCCGACCTGAACTTTGCCTCACGGAAGGCAAAGGCGATTGCCACCATGGCGAGCAGGCATATAAACCAGTACTCCTGCACAAACTCAGACATGTTCAGTACCATCTGGGTAAACGCGGGCAGGTCCGAGCCGAAATTCTGGAAGGTTTCCGCGAACACGGGAATAACCTTGATCAACAGAATCAGTGTGACCACCAGACCCACAGCGATGACCGCTACGGGGTAGGTCATGGCCTTGCGAATCTTGGCTTTGAGCGCTTCGGTTTTTTCTTTATAAGTGGCCACGCGATCGAGCATGACTTCCAGGGTACCGGACTCTTCGCCGGAGCCCACCAGGCTGCAGAACAACTCATCGAAGTGGCGCGGATGTTTCGCCAGCGAGGGTGCGAGCCCGGTACCGGATGCAACATC
>JAUIIQ010000265.1 GCA_030431585.1 Gammaproteobacteria bacterium
GACGAGATGGTGGACAAGTTCCATGCAGGTGCTGAAATTGTCTATGGAGTGCGGGACGATCGCCATACCGATGGTTGGTTCAAGCGCTGGACCGCCGGCATTCACTACTGGATCGCGGCCCGGTTTGGTATTGACTCGATTCCCAATCACGCGGATTTCCGGCTGATGAGTGCCAAGGCTGTGCGCCTGCTGGGCCAGTATCGCGAAACCAATATATACCTGCGCGGCATCGTGCCCCTGCTGGGCTTGCAAACTGACCGGGTGTACTACGCACGCGGTGCAAGGCAGGCCGGTGAGACCAAGTACAACCTGCGAGCCATGATCAGCCTCTCGACGCAGGGCATCACCTCGTTTTCGATGGCCCCGCTGCGTTTTATTGCCCTGGTTGGCGCGCTTGTCTTTCTCGTGTCGCTGGGGCTGAGCGGCTGGGCCCTGTGGGCAAAGATCACCGGAAGTTCGGAGCTTATTGACGGCTGGGCCTCGACCGTCATTCCCATCTACCTGCTTGGCGGTTTGCAGTTACTTGCCATCGGCATTGCTGGTGAATACATCGGCAAGGCCTACATGGAGGTCAAGAACCGACCGCTGTACCAGGTGGAGGAAATCATTTCTCACGAACCGGCCGGGGACAGCGACTAATCCGTCGCCGCGTCGCACGAGCGTAGCAGTTGTGCCTACAGAATTCTCCGACAACCAGTACGCGCTCGCCTATCCTGACGGCATTGAGCATCACTGGTGGAACCGTGCGCGCAGCTGGATCATTCTACGACTGCTTGCGCGATACACCGATATAGAAAGCCCGGTTGTCGAAGTGGGTTGTGGTCGCGGTGTCGAGGTGTTGTCGCTGGCCGGTGCGGGAGTGGATATCCGCGGAGTGGAGCTGGCGCCGGTCTCGCCACTGCCCCAGGTTTCCGACCGTGTCCATGCCGGTGTGGATGCGCGCGAGTTGCCACAAGCCGAGCGTGATGCTGCCCGAACCCTGTTACTGCTGGACGTGATTGAACACCTGCCGGAGCCGGCGGAGTTTCTGCGCGATCTGCTGCAACATTATCCACAGCTTGCCACTGTCATCGTGACGGTACCAGCGCGGCAAGAGCTGTGGTCGAACTATGACGAGTTCTACGGTCACCAGCGGCGCTACTCGCTGGATGAGCTGCGGCAGGTTGGTCTGGCTTCAGGTCTTGAGTCTGTCAGAGCGGGATACTTTTTTCAGTCACTTTACCTGCCGGCGCGATTGCTGGGCCTGATAGGGCGTGATCGCGGGACGCAGATAATACCGCCGTCAAAATCGATGCGCTGGCTGCACCACCTGATCGCCGCGGTTTTCAAGCTGGAGCACAGCCTGTTGCCGCGCAGTCTTCCCGGCAGCAGTGCTTACGCGGTATTCGCCGTTCGGTAAAAGTCAGTCGGGCTTGCGGCCCCACACACACCAGCTATAGCCGTGGCGGTGGTGAGCTTTCACGTCGACAAATCCGGCCTTTTCCAGCAGCTCTATCGCTTCATGGCGTTTGTGATACTTGGCGTAGCTCGGGTTGAGCTGGTCGTAAATGACAAGGCGGCGCTTGCGCGGCGTCATGGGCCACCAGACCTGGTTGAGATACCGCTTCAGGGGGAGTGGTAGAACCAGGCTAAGTGTTCGATAAACAACAAGGATGAGATACAACAGCCAGTTGAAGCTGACCAGTGCGATATGCGGCAGGCGGGTGGTAATGGCACGTATCGGCTTGATGAAACTCAGGTAGAGCTCGTTGCCCTCGTGGCTGTACAACCAGAAGAATATCTCCCCGCCGGGCTTCAGTGAGTCGAAACAACGCTTCACCGTGGGATCCGGATCGGGGATGAACTGGATAACGCCGATTGAAAAAACATAGTCCGCGGGCTCGGCGATTTCCCAGGCATCGCCACGGGCATTGATACAGTGCACGGCGTCGGAGCGCTCCATCGCCGCGACATTTTCGAGTAGTTTCCGGAATGCCCCTTCTGCCGGCTCCACTGCATCGACATGACTGACCCCCGCCTCAAGCAGCATGCCGACGATGCGTCCGGTACCGCTGCCGATATCCACCACGCGCTTGTTTTCAAGTTCGTCAGCGTCGATCAGTGGGTCGATGATGTCCTGGAACAGTGCCAGGGAACCGTACCAGCCTTCGTTATCGCTGTAGCGTGTCCACTGGTCGTCAAAGTCCGCAATCGTTTTTGTGTCGAGATCAGCCATAGTTTCCAGTGGCCCTTTTAGTGGTTATAGCGCTCGCCAGACTGGCTAGGATACTGGTTTTTGGCACCGGGGTGCCACGTTAATCGCGGTGATTGAGGCGTGGTTCCCAGATTTGCACCTTGTAGTTGCCGCCGCCGGGACGGTTTGCCAGTGAAATATCCAGCGTTTCTCTGGGGCGATAGTATTTGCGAAGCAGGGAGCTACCCTTGACGGCGCGATCCGTGCCCAGATCAAGGTCTGGCAGCGGCGTCCAGGCGTCGATGATTATTGCGTCAAATGCTCTTGTTCTTACCTTGTCGTGGATTCCGCTTACCCATTGGCGCCAGAGATGGTCAGCGCGCTGTGTCGGATCGTCACGTACCAGAAGCGCCGGTTTACGGCCGGCCAACTTGAAATAGAGGGTATGCCCGTTGTTGAAGACTTCCCCGTTTTTGTTGGCGATCAATTCGAGTGCGACAGGCGTCGAATAGATTGTCTCTGCTTCACTTACCGCCTGCTCAAGTTTCTGCCATTGATCCAGATTGCGCACGCCAAAGTCATGCGAGAGCGCCTGGTAGTGGGTGTAGAAAGCGATCAGCACCAGCAGTCGCAAAGGCCACTGCCAGCGGCTTCGGGTAATGGCTACAGCCGCCAGTGTCAGCAGGAAAGGCGAGACAAGTTGGAAAAGATAGGTCAGTTCATTGCCCGGATTGCGCCCGAGACTGACCGTAAAAATCAGCGCCGAGCAGACAAGAAATACAACATGGGCGTTGACCCCGCGCGTAAAGAGCGGCGTGTGTGGCGACGATACAGACAAGAGCGTCCGCTCGCCTGACGTTTGCTCAATGGTATCGGGAAGAAACCGGCGCGCGGCGAGGCCCGCAACCAGGGCCAGGATGATCGGACCAAGCACCTTGAGGTACTCAAACCATTGCTGCCACATGTGCGTATTTGACGAGGCCAGCTCGGACGCGCCACTGACGGCGAAAACCAATGCGTCTAAGTAGTACGGTGAGCCCGGCAAAATCACTGCCAGCAGCACCAGCGAGCCTATGAGTCCTGCCAGGCCAAACCCTACGCCCAGCGTCTTGGACTGTTTGAGAAAGAGCAAAAGGGCGACAAAGCCCAGCGCAGCCACAAAATACTGCTTCGCATGGAAAGCCATAATGCCCAGGAGCAGGGCGATCAGCAGGCTGCGCCTCGAAAATCCGTCCAACAGTGGCAGGTAGAGTGCTCCCAAAAATATCACCAGGCCTACGCCATTGGGGCTGGCCAGAGGCGTCGAGAACACCATCAATCCGCAGTAGAGCAGGGCGGTCGTCGCAAGCGCGTCCAGTCGACTGTGGCACGCCGCTGCAGTTACGCGAAAGAAAAGTATTGCGCAGCCGGCCAGTGCCGCAGCCGTTACCGCCCGGTGCAGAACGAGCGTGTTGTCGAACCACGTGGCTAATGTGGCAGCGATCAGGTTGTACAGGATCGGGTACACGCTGGTGTTAGCGGGCTGGGCTTCAATGGCATAAGGATTGTTGCCCTGCACGAGATATTGCGTGACGCTGACCAGTGAGGCTTCGTTATAGCTCAGTGGCAGCGGGTAGGTCACCAGTTGAAAGTGGTG
>JAUIIQ010000266.1 GCA_030431585.1 Gammaproteobacteria bacterium
ACGATGCCAGCGCACTGCTGGCGCGCTTTTTCGCCGCACTGCCATTTGAACCCACTGCCGCGCAGCGCAGGGTGATGTTGGAAATCAGTGCGGACCTGGCATTGCCTCACCCCATGTTGCGTCTGGTTCAGGGTGATGTCGGCTCGGGTAAAACACTGGTGGCCGCGGCGGCCGCGCTGCAGGCAATTGACAGCGGCTATCAGGTCGCCATTATGGCGCCCACGGAGATCCTCGCCGAGCAGCATCGCCGAAATTTCGAGGGATGGTTCCGCGACCTGGATATCAACACCGGGTGGCTGAGCGGTCGCAGCAAGGGTAAAAAACGCTCAGAGGCCCTCGCCGGCATAGCATCCGGACACTTCGGGCTGGTGGTGGGCACCCATGCCCTGTTTCAGGATGACGTGGTGTTTCAGCGACTCGGCCTGGTGATAGTCGACGAGCAACACCGCTTTGGCGTGCATCAGCGCCTGTCACTCACCGCCAAGGCAGCGCCTGGAACCGGCAGGCCACACCAGTTGGTGATGACCGCCACCCCCATACCCCGTACCTTGTCTATGGTGGCCTACGCAGACCTTGACTGCTCGGTAATCGATGAGTTGCCCCCCGGACGGCAACCTGTGGCAACGGTGCTTATCGACAACAGCCGCCGCCAGCAGATTGTGACGCGCGTTGCCGACGCCTGCGCCGGCGGCCGTCAGGCCTACTGGGTCTGTACCCTGGTTGAAGAAAGCGACGTTCTGCAGGCCCAGGCGGCAGAAGCCACCGCCCAGGAGCTGCGCGATGCGCTACCGAATCTGCGCATCGGTCTGGTTCATGGCCGTCTGAAGCCGGTTGAGAAGGATGCGATCATGACTGCGTTCAAAGCCGCCGAGCTGGACCTGTTGGTTGCCACCACAGTCATTGAGGTCGGAGTGGACGTGCCCAACGCAAGTCTGATGATTATTGAGAATCCGGAGCGACTCGGCCTCGCTCAGTTACATCAACTGCGCGGGCGCGTCGGTCGTGGTACCACCGCCAGCCACTGCGTGCTGCTTTACCAGAGTCCGCTTTCGGCCAACGGGAAACAGCGGCTGGCGGCGATGCGTGAGAGCAACGACGGTTTTTACATCGCCGAGAAAGACCTTGAGTTGCGCGGTCCGGGCGAAGTGCTGGGAACGCGTCAGACCGGGCTTATGGAGTTTCGCGTGGCGCGCTTGCCTGAGCACAACGACCTGCTGGATGAGGTGCAGCAATTGGCCGCCGAGATTCAGACGCATCATCCCGAAATGGCCGAGCCGCTGATTCAGAGGTGGACCGGGACCAGCCGGGAATTCGCCAAAGTATGAGTCAGGGTTGAGCCCGGGACCAGGAATAGAAACAGCGACTCAACTACGCAGCAAATCCCACCGACGCTGCAGATCCTCCGCTCCAAGCCCTTCCAGGACGTCAATATTACGAGCGGGGATCGCCTCGGCGTCGGGAAAATCACCGAGTACCCGAGACAGCATATCCTCCCGTATCAGGTGCAGGGTGGGCCAGGGGGAACGGTTGCTGAAATGGCTGGCGGCGTGCTCGGCCTCACCCTGAAAGCGATACTCAGGATGGAAGCTGGCCAGTTGCAGCAGGCCCTCAAGGCCAGCGTCTGCCAACAGCTGTTGCGCGAACTCCAGAAAGCTCAAGTAATCATCAAACTCTGCCAGTGCTGCGGTGAATACAAGCAGACTGGTCGCTACTTCGGATTCTGCGGTGCCTTGCAGCAGATCCAGTTCACCGAGAAAAAACCTGCTGAGGGCACTGTCATCAACAGCATCGCAGACGGCAATGCGCAATTGCGGGCTGTCCAGCAAAGGGCGGGCAAACGGGCAGAGGTTCAGTCCGACAACGAACTCTGCGAGCCACCGCCGCGTGTGCCCCTCTGCGTCCACCGCGTCAGGCAAACGCCCGACCTCAGGGCATGATGGCCGGCAGCTGTTTCTGCAGGGCCATCTTTTGTTTTGTCGCTTCGCCGGTGAGAGCAAAACCGAGCAGCTCACCACTGGCATCGCGGAACTCGCCCTTCACATTGTTGCCGTCGATTTCGAAGGTCCATTCTCCTGCAGCGCCCTGAGGAGGTGGCGCGACAGTCACCGGGCATGCGGGGGTCTTGATAGTGACCGGCATGGCTGGATAGCTGACTTCGGTGGGCTCGCCTGTGAGGGTTTTGGCCAGTGCGCGCGCCTGGGCCATCAACGGCGCGACATATACCAGTACATGGCCGTTGACCTCCGCACAATCGCCCATGGCGTAAACGTTGGGTGCGCTGGTCTCGAGCAGGCGATTGGTCACAACACCGCGATTGGTCTCGATACCGGAAGCCTGTGCCAGCGCAGTTTGTGGTCGCACACCCACTGCCGAGACCACCAGGTCAGCGCTGATGGTCTCGCCATTATTCAGGCTTACTGTCACACCTTCATCAGCCGAGTTTACCGCTGTTACCAAAGGCCCGAAATGAAACTTCGCACCCTTCTCTTCCAGCGCGGCCTGCACCGCCTTACCTGCAGGCTCAGGGAGCAGCGTCGGCAGGCAGTATCCCAGCGGGTCCACGGTTTCTGTTTCAAAGCCGCCATTGATCAGGTCATTGGTATATTCACAACCGATGAGGCCGCCCCCAATGAGGCATACTTTCCTGGCGCCATTTTTCTGCATCGCCGTACGGAAATCATCGTAATCCGCAAGATCATTCACCGAATACACTTTGTCCAGCGCATTGCCTTCAATAGGCGGACGGATTACGTCGGCCCCCAGCGCCAGCACCAGTTTCGAGTAGTGCACAGCGGTCTGGGCATCGCCCACTTTAATTAGCTGGTTCGCGGTATCAATGGCGCCCACCTTGGTCATGGTCCAGACGCTCGCTTTGAGCAGGCGCCCCATACTCCCTGCGTCCGCCTGTGCCAGGTCGTCGGCGGACAGGTCTTTGGTGTAGCCAGTGGATAACATGGGCTTGGAATACGAGCGACCGTCATCAGAGGTGATGAGAATCAGCGGCGTGTCCTGATCGTGCTTGCGAAATTCCCTGGCCAGGCCATATCCGGCCAGCCCGGTACCCAGAATCACTACCGGAGCATGCACCGTGTCCACCACCGGCTCCTCATGGTGCGGCGTAGCATCCACAGGAGACTCCTCGAGCAGCTCGAAATCTTCCTTGCCAACACCGCAGTCGGGGCACAGCCAGTCTTCGGGGACGTCCTCCCAACGGGTCCCGGGGGCTATGCCATCATCAGGCCAGCCCTCTTTTTCATCGTATACCAGGCCACAAACAATACATTCCCATCTGCTCATTGCTGTTCTCTCTGCTTACTACTGCTCACTGTCGCACCAAAGTCGACCGCGGGACATTTCAAGGACCAGACACTATAAAGTTGTGGTCAGATTGTGCAAGGGCCTATTACGGGGCTCCGTTACTGTCCAGCGCGAGACACTTGCAGGACAACGCGCAATCGCGCATTCTCGCCACCTCATGAAAACGCCACTTGCACATTCACCCGCCGACGACACCCGTGCGCCATGCAGTCGATTCCAGGAGCCCCATTGGCTTCCGCTGCAGCATTTTAGCGCATGTCAACTTCCCGCCCGCGAACGCAATTGGTTGCTGGATGATGGTTCGCTGACGAGGCGACTCACGGACCAGGGGCGAGGGGTTTTCCGCGTACTGCGCCTGAGCCAGGGCTGGCAGGTACCCAGAGCCTCAGAGCGACGACTTCTCGGCATGTCGCAGCGGCAAGTAGCCATCGTCCGCGAAGTGGTATTGCAGCAGGGTTCGCAC
>JAUIIQ010000267.1 GCA_030431585.1 Gammaproteobacteria bacterium
ACGTCGATGGCGCCGCCGTGACCCTCAACACCGTTGAGACTGTCGAAGGGTAGCGCCGTTGCAACCTCCCAGAGTATGTCGCCGTCGGTCAGGTCGTACGCGCGCAGAATGCCATTCAGGGCCCCGCTGAAGACCAGGTCTTCAGTGGCTGTGGCAGCGGCGGACAGGCCATAGTAGAAGGAACACTGGTACTGCTCCTCCAGCGGGCGACTCTTGCCCACGCGCATATTTTGTAGTCCCACCAGGGGCTTGTCCTCGTCGGCGAGGTGACAGCCCCGTTCCACGTCCTGGAACCACAGTGTTTCACCGCTGCGCACGTCCAGCGCATGAATACCCGGCCTGGGGTCGTAGCCGGGTCGCTGGCGCTCGGGATCGGCCGCTGGTACCAGCAGACGTTCCCCGGCCAGGGCCATGCCCCAGTGAATGCCCCCGTTAGTCGTGGTCTGGTGAAGGTCCGGGCCTATTGCGGCATTGCTCACCCGTTTTTTCCACAGCAGATTCCCGGCCATATCCAGAGCCATGGCGTCGCCTGACTTCTGGCCCACCAGCAACAATTCCTCGCCGTCGTCCAGCGTCGCATGAATCACCGAAGCGCCTATATCGAAGTCACCTCCGGCGTTTTCCGGGCAATTGGCGCCGTCATTGAGGCAGGCAGCGTTCCACACATCGTTCGCCGTGGCCTGAAAGCTCCAGAGCAGCTGCCCGGTGTCCAGGTCCAGTGCCACCACCGCGTCCGAGGTGTCTGTTGCCGGGTGGGACAGGTTTTCTCCAGTGCCGGCGTAGAGTCGGTTGCGGGCAGCGTCGATGGTGGGCGTGCTCCACACGGATACCCCCGAGGGTCCGTAGAGGGGTTTACCGTCCCGGCCTACCCCCTGTTCAGTTGCCTCTTCGGTCGCATGCCATTCCCATAAACGGTCACCGTCCCTGGCGTCCAGGGCGATAATGCCGCCATGCGATGTGCAGCATACATGTTGCGGATTGCCCGCGGCAGCGACCTCGTAGGAAGAGATGGGAACAAACAGTCTGCCATCGTGATAACTGACGGAGCCGGTAATGGTGGAGGTTTCAAACAGGCGCATATCGGCTTTCCAGTTGACTTCCAGGCTCTCGGGATCTATGGCATAAACGAAGGCCATGGAGTCGGCAAACAGCAACTGGGCGTTGCCGCGCCCGTCCTCGGCGACGGTGATAGCCGAGCGAATGCCACTGGCAACCTTGCTGTGTGCACGCACGCAGCCCTGTTTACGGTCTATGGCATAGAGCCTGCCTGTCTTGTCGGCAAAATACAGCGTGTCGCCAACAATGGCCGGCTGGGAGCGCATATCGGTGACTTTTGGAAAGGCGAGCACCCAGGCCAACTCAAGTGAACCTACATTTTCACGGTTTATGCGCGTTTGCGCATTGCTGGCAAAGCGCTGGTTGGCCGGCCCCAGACCCCAGTCGCCGGTGTAGATATAGTGGTCCTCACTGGCTGGCCCGGCACAGCTGCTCTCGGCAAGCCAGTCGTAGTGTCCTGTATCCGAACCCGTCAGGTAGATCGATATAAGGCCCTTTTCGATCTTGCTGAGATGCGCAGCCATGGGTTGCATCTTGCCGAAGCTGAGCGCAACCATCACCGAGTCCAGGGAAAAGCCGCCCAGTGCCTCACGTGTCGGTGCGTGCATCTGCGGGTTGTCATGACAGCTCGCGCAGTGCTGGTCGAACAGGCGCTCACCGAAAAAGGCCAGGGGCAGCTTGTCCGAGTGCTGCAGGGCAAAGCCTTCAATGGCTTTCATTGGCGAGTCCTGCAGTGCCAGCCAGGTAGCGCCGCCCGCGATCAGCAGCAGCAGGATAAGCAGGATTTTCCTCATGGTGACTCCAGGGCAAAGGCGTAGAGGTAGTCGCCGTGTTCGCGCCCGAACATGGCATGACCGCCGGCATTGATGAGTACATACTGGCGGCCTTTGTAGAGATAGGTCATGGGCGTTGCGGTGGCGTCCACAGCCAGCGTGTGCTGCCACAGGGTTTCGCCTGTTTCAACGTCAAACGCCCGGAACTGGCGGTCCATGGTCGCGCCGATGAAAAACAGGCCGCCGGCGGTGGCGATGCCGCCGCCAAGGTTGGGTGTGCCCCAATTGATGTGGAAGGGTGCGGTGACCGGGCCCAGTTCATGCACCGAGCCCAGCGCTTTCTCCCAGAGGATCACGCCCTTCACCAGGTCAACCGCCACCAGCTTGCCCCAGGGCGGGGGGCTGCAGGGTATGCCCAGTGGTGACACCAGCGTGCCGACTTCCACGTCATAGGGCGTACCCTGCATAGGTACGCGCATGCGTTGGCCGTGGGTAGGGTGGTCACGGTGGCCGCGTTCGTCGGGACTGCGCGTGGCGGGTATGAGTCTGCCGGTGAAGGGTGCGGTGTTGACGTTGAGCACCAGCACACCAGAGTCTCCCAGCATTGCACCGCCACCCCAGTTGGCACCGCCAAGACTGCCCGGCAACATCAGCGTCAGTTTTTCACTGAGCGGGGTAAACAGTCCCAGGTTGTCCAACTCATCGAGCTGGCGTGCGCAGTCGGCGCGATCCCAGGGTGTCAGGCCCCAGGCCTGAGAGGGCATGAGGAAAGAATCCAGCAGTGGCGGTGGTGCGATGGGTTTGGGTTGGGTTCTTGCGGCCATTTCCCCGGGAATCTGCGACGGTGGCACCGGCTGTTCGGTGATTTCCCAGAGTGATTCTCCATTGCGTCGGTCCAGTACAAAGATAAAGCCCTGCTTGGTGGGCTGCGCGAGAGCGGGGATGGTGTCGCCGTTCTTGTTCCAGTCAAACAGGATAGGCTGCGCAGGCGTGTCATAGTCCCACAGGTCATGGCGCACGTGCTGGAAATGCCAGCGTACCCCCCCTGTGGCGAGTTCGAGCGCCACCACGCTGTTGGCATAGGTGTTGTCACCGGGGCGATTCACGCCGTAGTAGTCGGGTGACGGGGTGCTGGTGGGCAGGTACACCAGCCCCAGCTCCTCGTCTACCGACATGGGTGCCCAGACGTTGGCGCCGCCACTCTCGGGATGCCCCTGCAGTGGATCGAAACGCCAGCGCAGCTCTCCGGTCAGGCTATCGAAGGCCTGCACCGTGCCGCGCGGTGCGCTGGCATAGTGGAAATCGACCACGGTAGAGCCGGTAATCACTATTCCCGCGGCAACCACAGGTGCCGACGAGGTACTGATCATATCCGCAGGCTGGGTGCTGCCATGCAAACGCAACTGGCCGTTCTGGCCGAAGCCCCGGCAGGGTTGACCGTCAAGGGCATCCAGCGCCAAAAGCCGGCGATCATGCGTATTGCTGTAAAGCCGGTGACGACAGGCGGTGCCCTCCGGGATACGTGTTTCCTCATAGTAGGCGACCCCGCGGCAGCGGAAGGGGCGCTCGCCCTGCAGCTTGATTTGCGGGTCGTGCTGCCAGCGCAGCGCGCCGTTGGCCGGATCCAGGGCGATAACTCTGTTGAACGGTGTGCAATACACCAGCGACTCGCCCGCCGCCGCCGGCAGTAACAGCGGGGTCGACTGGGCAGAGGTGTTGTTCATCAGTTCCGGCAGGCGCTGCTGGTCGCCGCTGCGGTGTACCCAGGCGACCTCAAGGTCTGCAACATTATCGCGACTGATTTGTGCCGCATGAGAGTAGTGGCTGCCTCCCTGGTCTCCACCATAGTATTGCCAGCCGTCTGCGCTTGCCTGCGCGCCAAACAGCAGCGCGCAGGCCAGTATGATCGGGCGCATGGGCTTCACTGTGCCAGTGGCGTAATGCGCAG
>JAUIIQ010000268.1 GCA_030431585.1 Gammaproteobacteria bacterium
CACGCCATCCACCACAATTGGGGTTGCTTCTACCACGCGGTCAAGGGGGTATTTGAAGCGCCAGGCCAGGCCCAGTTGGTCCACGTTGGCGTCGTTGATTT
This sequence comes from Gammaproteobacteria bacterium, assembly GCA_030431585.1. GTDB lineage: Bacteria > Pseudomonadota > Gammaproteobacteria > Pseudomonadales > Halieaceae > Halioglobus. The sequence continues at coordinate 102 of JAUIIQ010000268.1, forward strand.
TGTCCAGCGGGGAATAGCGCTCTTCGCCCGCGTTGCGGCCATGCGCCGGCCAATCGCCAGTTTCGCCCGCAGACGACTCAGGCTTACCAGCCGCCGCAGCCGCCGTGACGCTGGAGCCAACCAACACCAGCGTGAGAAGGATGCGATTTATCAATATGCTCATGTGCCCGAGGCCCTCGCTGCATTGCAATTTTATTCTCTGCCGCAGGTATTTCACCGCGGCAATTACTCGGGATTGTCTCCCATCACGGCCTTGATCTCCAGAAACTCTTCAAAGCCATGTTGCCCCCATTCGCGCCCGATGCCGGACTGCTTATAGCCACCAAAGGGAGCGGCTGGATCAGGCATGGCACCATTGATGTGAACGTTGCCGGTGCGCAGCTTTCTGGCCACCTTGCGGGCGCGTTCCAGGTCACTGCCCGCCACGTAACCGGACAGCCCGTAAGGTGTGTCGTTGGCTATACGCACCGCATCGGCTTCGTCCTCGTAGGGTATGACGCACAGCACCGGCCCGAATATCTCTTCCTGGGCGATGGTCATGGCATTGTCCACCTCGCTGAAGATGGTTGGGCGCGTGTAGCAGCCTCGCTCCAGTCCCTCAGGCAGGCCAGGGCCGCCACAAATCACCTTGGCGCCCTCGGCGATGCCCGTCTTGATCAGCCCCTGCACCTTGTCACAATGTGCGCGGCTGGCGAGTGGCCCCATCACAGTGGCCGGATCCTGCGGGTCGCCTACCTTAATCTCATCCGCTACCCGGGCGGCGATGGCTTCCACCTCGGCCAGGCTGGCGGCGGGGACCAGCAAACGGGACGGTGCATTGCAGCTCTGCCCGGAGTTACGCATCATGGTTTGCACCGATTCGGTAATTGCAGTTTCGAGATCGGCGTCGTCCAGGATGATGTTGGCAGATTTGCCGCCCAGCTCCAGTGCGACGGTCTTGATGGTGTCGGCAGCTGCCCTGGAAATCAATTGCCCTGCCCGAGTGGAGCCGGTGAATGACACGAAATCGACATCAGGGTGGGCCGTCAGTGGCGCACCCACGCCTGGCCCATCGCCATCGACCAGATTGAATACACCGGCGGGTACGCCGGCCTCGTGCAGGACCTCAGCCAGAATGTGCGCGTCAAATGGCGCGATCTCACTGGGCTTCAACACCATGGTGCAACCGGCAGCGAGTGCGGGTGCGACCTTGCAGGCAACCTGGTTGGCCGGCCAGTTCCACGGGGTGACCAGTGCACACACGCCTACCGGCTCGCGGACGACAGTAGTAGTCCCCAGCGACTCTTCGAACGGAAAATTCTTCAGCACCTCGATCACCGTGCCGAAGTGCCACAGGGGCAGGGCAGCCTGCAAGGGCTTGGACACACTTTCCAGCGGCGCGCCCATCTCTTCAGTGATGGCCAGTGCCATGTCTTCCATGCGCGTCTGGTAGACCGCCACAATTTTCTCAAGCAGGGCAATGCGGTCCTCGCGGCTGGTCGCCGACCAGCTGTCGAAAGCGCGCCGTGCCGCGGCAACGGCTTTGTCGACGTCTTTTTCGCCGCCAAGCGAAATAACCCCGGCTGCCTCATCCGTGGCCGGGTTGATAACATCCAGTTCGGCGGGGGAGGCGGGATCCACCCACTGGCCATCAATATAGAACTTACGGTAGTCGCGCATTTTTATAGGTCCTTTGGTAAGGGTCGCTGCCCGGAAACGGGCGGGGCGAGTTTCGACGGATGTTACAAGCGTAGTCCAGGATAGCGGAAAAGAATGTCGACAAACCGACATTGTGGCGCTGCGCCAACACGCCGCGCCAGCCCAATTGTCATCATGGCGACGTTGTGGACTGCGAAAGTAGGCTAACCTGTGCTGGTGATGGTCAAGGCTGTCTTGCAGCAGACCACGGGTTAATTACAGGAGAAGCAACATGACGGTTAAAACAGCTGAGACATTGCGCAGTCGTCGCTGGTTCGGTGATGGGCCCGGTTCAACGGAGCACACAAGTCATGCCCTGCAGGCCGGCTACAGCCGAGAAGAGTTCAAGGGGCGCCCGGTCATTGCCATCGTCAACACCTGGAGCGACATGAACCCCTGCCACGCCCACCTGCGGGAAAGAGCCGAAGCAGTCAAGCGCGGCGTCTGGCAGGCGGGCGGTTTCCCGGTGGAACTTCCGGCCATGTCGCTGGGAGAGGGTTATGTGAAACCCTCTGCCATGCTCTATCGCAATTTCCTGGCGATGGAAACGGAAGAGATATTGCGCTGCCACCCTATTGATGGAGCCATTCTGCTCGGTGGCTGCGACAAAACCACGCCCGGGCTGCTGATGGGTGCCATCAGCATGGACATTCCGGCTATATATTGCCCCGCGGGCTTTACCATGGGTGCCACTTTTCGCGGTGACCGCTTCGGCAGCGGTACCGGTCCCTTCCGCTATGCGCCCGACCTCATTGCGGGGCGGCTGCCTGTGGAAGACTGGGAAACCATTGAGCAGAAAATCTGGAGCTCCCCAGGCACCTGCAATGTAATGGGTACGGCCTCTACCATGACTGCGCTCGCTGAAGTATTGGGTATGTCACTGACTGGCGCCTCTTCGGTGCCTGCCATGGACTCGCGTGGCCATCAACTCGGCGCCGCGGCCGGGCGCAGGATAGTGCAGATGGTTTGGGACGACATCAAACCCAGCGATATCATCAGCGATGCCTCGGTGCGCAATGCGGCCAAAGCCTGCGTGGCATTGGGCGGATCCACCAACGCCGCCATTCACCTGATCGCGATAGCGCGCCGCGCCGGAGCCAGTTTCACACTGGATGACTTTAACGATATCGGCAGGCAGGTGCCGGTGCTGGCCAATGTGCAGCCCTCGGGCGAATACATCATGCATGAGTTTGCCGATGCCGGCGGCCTGCCCGCCATGCTCACCCAGCTTGCAACGGAGCTGGAACTGGACTGTGCGACTGTTACCGGCGCCACCCTGGGCGACAACATTGCCAACGCCAGGATCGTTGACGCCGATGTAATACGTTCCATGGATAACCCCGTTGCCAGGGAGGCCCTGGCTGTGCTCAAGGGCAACCTCGCGCCCAATGGATGTGTTATCAAGCCCAGCGCCGCCAGCGCCGAGTTGATGCAGCACCGGGGGCGAGCCGTGGTCTTCAATGACGCAGATGACCTGGCTGCACGCATTCATAGCCTGGATCTTGAGGTGGACGCGAGCAGCGTGCTGGTGCTGCGCAACGTGGGCCCGCTTGGTGGCCCGGGCATGGCTGAGAATGGCATGATTCCCATCCCCAGGAAACTGGCGGAGCAGGGTATTCGCGACGTCGTTAGAATCAGCGACGCAAGGATGAGCGGCACCAGTTTTGGCACCTGTGCCTTGCACATAAGCCCCGAATCCTGGGTTGGCGGCCCACTGGCGTTGGTAGAGGACGGCGACGAGATAGAACTGGACCTGGCCGGACGCGCCATCACGCTGTGTGTTGACGAAGCTGAACTGGAGCAGCGGCGCCAGGCCTGGCAGGCTCCCGAGCCGCACTACAAGCGAGGCTGGGGCCAGCTTTTCTCGGACAACGTCAACCAGGCCCATGAAGGTTGCGACTTTGAGGTACTGGCGCGTCGTGAAGCCAACCCCGAGCCGCCGGTGCACGGTAAAATTTAGGTTTATTGCAGATTAGCGGGGTTGCTTGGCGGATA
>JAUIIQ010000269.1 GCA_030431585.1 Gammaproteobacteria bacterium
CAACGCTGACACTCCACTCTGGATCGCGCCCCCTCACCCACAGTGGCTGGCAACGGTCAACAGGGAGGGCAGCTGCTTTAACCTGTCGGCTGTTGTGCCACTGGATCAAGATTCACTGATCGCCCACGCATGCCGGACCACTGGTTTGTCCGACTTCGGCGACGAGGGCTGGCGTGAACCTTTCTCCGTTCTGGTGAAGGCACTGGAAGAGGAGGCGCAACTGACTCTGATGGGCCGACTGATGGCAAGAAACGACATTATCCTCTGGCTAAGCACCCGACTGCAGGTCACCGAGACGCTCAGAGCGAACCCCGAAATTCTCGAGCAAGACATCAAGGCCCCCATGGTCATCGCAGGGCTGCCCCGCTCCGGGACCTCTATTCTGTTCGAGCTACTGGCCCAGGATCCGGAAGTGGGTGTTCCCCTGACCTGGGAGGCAATGATGCCCTGCCCGCCCCCGGAGCAGGCAAGCTATGAAACCGACCCACGAATAGCCGTGGCGCATCAACTGGCGACGCAATGGAGTCGCGTGGCCCCGGCCTTCGCCAGCATGCACGAAATGGGAGGCACCATTCCCTCTGAGTGCGGACAACTGATGGTGGGCACCTTCATCAGCGACCAGATAGCCGCCCTGCACCAAACGCCAAGTTACAGTATGTGGTGCGCGCAGGCAGACTATTTGCCGGTGTATGAGTATCACAAAACCATTCTGCAGATTTTGCAGTGGAAAAACCCGCGTAAACGCTGGCTGCTCAAAGCGCCAGAACACCAGGTGCACCTGGAGACGTTGCTTGCGGTGTACCCGGATGCCCGGATCGTGCAGACGCACCGGGACCCCATCAAGTGCATGGCATCCACCGCCAGCCTTATGGGCACGCTCTACAGCATGCGCAGCGACCAGCCGTTCAATGCCGAACTGTTTGAAAACATCATTATGGGCGAGGCGACGGCACAGAGACTGGAGCATGTTATCGACCAGAGAGAAGCGGGTATCGTGCCCGCAGCCAACATTACAGACTCCCGCTACCAGGACCTGATGGACGAGCCTATGGCCTGCATCGAAAAGATATATGCACACTTCGGCATGACGGTGAGCGCTGAGGCCAGAACAGACATGCTGGCTTACCTGGCATCAAAACCCCAGGGCCAATTCGGCAGGCACGAGTACGTAACGCGCGGTGAGGAACGGGCGCTATTTCGCCGTTATCAGGAAATGTACGATGTACCAGACGAAACGTAACGCAGTTGCAGCGTCAGCAGAATGCCGGACCATGCCTGTCCAGCAGACGCATCCTCCACGTGAGCGCAGCACTCCACCTCACCAGGGCAGCAGCCTAACCGCCAGACTATACCCGCACCCCGTTTATCATCTCCAGAATACTGTCGAGTCGCTGCTGAGGGGCTGTCTCTTCCAGCAATGCCTGCGCCATATCACCAGGCATGCTGATCATTCCGGTCACCGCAAAGCTGAACTCTTCGGCCGGCATGCGCTTCCAGTAATCACCGGACAAAACTGCCTTTAGTTCCGGAAAGTCGTGACTGAGAACCATTAGGCGCTGCAGGATCTTGGCTTTGGCCAGAGCAAGCAATTCTCGCTGCTCGCCCACTACCGGCTGGTCTGGAAGGTGCTCACATTGCCATATGCTGAACGGCAGGGTCTGCTTTTCCGAGGCCAGCTTCAACCGACGATCGGGCCTGACGCGAATGAGCAGCCTGCCATCCTCCAGTTCCTGCAAGAGTTCAACGGGGCCGGCCGAGAGAACCTGCTCCGGCTGATAGGTCGCCTGGTTGCTGTGGAGGACCTCTTCACGCGTCTGGTCTACTTGCTTTGCATGTATGACCTTGCGGGTATGGCAAACTCCCATGGACAGTTCGTGCTCCAGGCAATACTTCACCATCGCCCTGTAACGCGGCTCAAACACGTGCAGGTCACGCGGAACACCGGGAAAAGAGACCGCACCGGGAATGGGGAAAAGAGCAACATCGGTCATATTGGTCGTTTCTCCTGGAAAGGATTATGTGAACAATGTACGCGCGGCGCTCACGTTCAGATGAGGATGCCAGGTATATGCTGACGTACTATGCCTGCGAACCACCTGGGCCAGGGTACTACTTTAAAGGGGCCATCAATATGAACAATCAGGCAAGATTCTGGGACTGGATAGCACAACGTTATGCACGTCAGCCGATAGCGGATGAACCGGCTTACCTGGAAAAGCTATCCCGAATTCGTGCACTTCTTAACAAGCAGAGCCATGTGCTGGAGTTCGGTTGCGGCACAGGTTCGACAGCAATCTCCCTTGCCCCCTACGCAGGACACATCCGTGCCACAGACATCTCTTCAAATATGATTGCTATCGCCAGAGAAAAGGCCGCTGCAGCCGAAATCGGGAACATCAGTTTTGAGACTGGTGCGCTAAGAGACCACGCCAGCGAGATTGCCAAATGGGACATGGTGATCGGCATGAATGTGCTGCACCTGGTGCCGGACCTGGGCGGAGATATCGGTGTCGCATACAAATTGCTCAAGCCGGGTGGCACCTTCATTTCGGGTAGTCCCTGTATACGCGACATGTCAGGCCCCATTCGCTTCCTGATGCCCTTTTTCCGATGGCTGCCTTTCATACCAACCGTCAGCGCGTTCACTCAGGGTGAATTAATGAAAGCCATACAGGACGCCGGCTTCTCCATCGATTCGAGCTGGCTGCCGGGTAAAAACAAGGCAGTGTTTATTGTTGCACGCAAACCCTCAGATGACAGGTGATCGCAATGGTTGCTCACAGCTGTGAGGCAGGCCGCCGTGGAGCAGGCCATGGCAAGAATCAGGCTGTCAGCAGGAGAATCAGCAGGGCGTAAGCGGCGAAGAGCACCACCAGGGGTTTGAACCAGGCAGGTTTAACAGCGATCAGCAGCACAAGGATAGCGCCTATCAGCGGTATCACGATCGAAGGCAATGGGGGGTTACCAAACAGGCCTATGTTCACGTGTGGACCCACTGCAAAGTAACCCAGCATCGACACAGCAGAGCCTCTGCCAAGCGACTGGCTGTGAGCCAGAAAATCCAGCTCAGAGTGGTCTGTAATATCAAGGTCTTCTCTGGGCAGGGCCAACTCAGCTGCCCCGTAGATGAAGATCGCGCCCAGCACCAGAGCAAAAAAGTCAAAAAACGACCATCGGGAAAACGAATGCAACTCCCAGCCGACCCACCAGAGCTGCAAAATGAACAACATCACGCACCCCGTCCACAGCGCCGTTGCCCAGTGAAACGCGACATGCCGGTATACACGAATCATCTCCGCCACCGAGCTCAGCAACCGCGTAATGGCAAAACCCAGGATGATGGATATCGCTACGAAGACGTACTCATGCTGGGTCATGACGGGGTTTGTCCAACGTAAAAGGTATCTGGCCACCCTCTCCCAGGGTCGCGTTACCGCCTATCCTACCCTACCTACGCTGCTTTTGTTGACCTCGCACCCCTTCCCAACGATGACGGCGCGTTTAGGCTTCAGTGTCGAGCTTCCAGACACAACGTGAGGCGTTGCCCAGTTCCTGCACCGGGGCTGGCATCTCCCTGCGTTGCTTTTCACCCTCGCGAAAGATAGCCACGGTCATCGCGCAGCCACCAAAGACGAGCAAATGCGCCGCCCATACAACACCGAAATGAAAGATGGACAGAAAGGACAGGCTAAACACCATGCTCCACATCCATCCTAAAACCTGCATAAAGTAGTGCTGCCCGGCTAAATCCAGATGACGGAGGGG
>JAUIIQ010000042.1 GCA_030431585.1 Gammaproteobacteria bacterium
CCTGATGAATGTACCTGAGTCAGCTGACGACAGCAACAACAGCCTGCGCACAGCGCTGATCGTGCCAATGGCGCCTGAGCTCTGGACTGCTTTCGAGAAACGCTTCGGAGTTCGCCTGCTCAGCGCGGGAATGGGCATGAGCGAATGCCTGTTGATTGCCAATCAACTCGAGTGCTCGCCCGATATACCCACCTATGCCCTGGGCCTGCCGCCACACGACCTGGACCTCAAACTCTGCAACGACGACGGTGAAGAAGTGCCGGACGGCGAACCGGGAGAAATATGCCTGCGGGAAAAAGCGCCGCACGTGCTGTTCAAAGGCTACTTTGACGCGCCCGAAGCCACCGCACAAACCTATCGTGGAGACTGGTTTCTTACTGGCGATATGGCCCGGCGCGACCCCGATACCGGCGTGTACTTCTTCTCGGACCGCAAAAAAGACTCGGTACGCTTCGCCGGTCGCAATATCTCTTCCATGGAGGTAGAAAGCGTGGTCCGGCGCCACCCCGAGGTTGCCGATGTGGCCGCCTATGGCATCCCCTCTGCAGAGCATGCCAGTGAAGATGAGTTAAAGATCAGCGTAGTACGTCGCCCTGGCAGCAATCTGAAGGAAGAAGACCTGTGCCAGTTTATCAACGATAACGCGCCGTACTTCTTCGTGCCGCGATACCTCGATTTTGTTGACAGCCTGCCCTACACGCCCACTCAAAAAGTTCAGAAGTATGTGCTGCGAGAGCGCGGCAACAGTGAAACCACCTGGGACCTCAAGCGTTCCACGTTCAAAGTCAGCCGCTGACAACGCGCCCTGGCAGCGGCCGCGCTGTCAGGGCCGCGCGCCACCACACAGCACGTCGGTTACCAGTTCAGTGTCCAGGTATTCCTTGAGTTGCAACAGTTGGCCCTCGCGCCAGGTGAAAAGAAAGACGTAGTGATTGTGGTAATCCTGCCCCGACACATGGCGTCCGGTTGAAGTGGCTTCCACGGCAACGCGGTCTTCTTCGGCCGTCATGGTCAGAACTTCAAAGGTAAGTCCCTCGGGGAAGGCAGACAATACGCCACTGGCAAAGTCCCGCGTCTGTTCCTTGCTGCGCGTACCAGAGATGAGCGTATTCCCCATTGTCGTAACCGTTCCATCCTCGCTGTAGGTATTGGCTATGGCATCGGCATCACCACGCTGTAAGGCATCGAAGAATGTGAGGGTACGCTGTTTGTTCGCTTGCACTTCACTCATGTCAGGCTGCTCCAGTGTTTGAAGATATTTTTGAAGGTTAGCGGTGAGTATAGCCAAAGGACGTGATGCATTTTTGTGCCAGGGCAGAGCAACAGCGCTAAACCCGCAGCTGGTTTAGAAAAAAAGCCGGGCGTAATCGCCACACTACTACCTGTGCGAGGCAATCAATGAAATACTGACGGTTGAAACCACCCGTTCGAGAGCACTGTCATGCAAACCAACATTGGACACCTGCTGATAAAGCGCGCGGCTATCACACCAAACCAGGAAGCCTTTGTTGAATGGGAGCGCCAGCGTCGGTTCACGTTCAGTGAACTGAACGACCGAGCCAACCGCGTCGCCTCTGTACTTCTGGAAAGCGGTGTGCAGCCGGGGGATCGCGTTGCCACGCTGCTGAAAAACGGCATTGAGTTTGTAGAGGTCTACTTTGCGATCGCCAGGATCGGCGCGGTGATGGTACCGGTCAACTGGCGACTGGTCGCTGCGGAGATAGACTACATTCTCGCTGACTCCGGCGCCGTTGCCCTGGTTTACGACGACGATTTTGATACCGTGGTCGAGACACTGCATGACAGCGGCACACTACCCTGTCGTCACTGGCTGCGTGTGAACAATGCCAACGAGACGGCTCCCCAGTGGAGCAGTGATTACAGCAACAGACTCGAGGCCGCCAGCGCACAGCAGCCACCGCTGACCCGCGGCGGTGACGACAACCTGTTCATCATGTACACCTCCGGTACCACCGGTCACCCCAAAGGAGCGGTGCACAGCCACGAGGGCATGCTCTGGTCACAGATCACCAGCATGGCGACCTCAGACATGCGCGGCGACGACCGTTTCCTGTTGCCGTTGCCCATGTTTCATGTCGGCTGCCTCAACCCGGTCTCCCTGCTGGTGCATCGCGGTGGTACCGGCGTCATCATGAGGGAACTGGACATGGTTCAGATGTTGCGCTGCATAGAGGCGGAGCGCATCAGTATCTTTATGGCGGTTCCCGCCGTCCTGCAGTTTATGCTGCAGGCTCCCCAACGCCAGGAATGCGATCTTGGCTCGCTGCGCTGGATTGCCACTGGCGCGGCGCCTGTGCCGGTGTCGCTGCTGAAAGCCTGGGAGGAACTGGGCATCAGTATCCACCAGGCCTATGGACTCACCGAATCCTGTGGACCGGGTACGCTACTGTTGCCGGGCGATGCCCAGGCCAAGGTGGGCTCTTGCGGGCGGCCGCAGATGCATACAGAGGCAAAGATTGTCGACGGCAAGGGCGCAACTATACCCATGGGCAGCGATGAACCCGGAGAGCTGTTGCTGGCCGGACGCCACATGATGAAGGAATACTGGAACAACCCGCAGGCAACGGCAGAGGCACTGCAACACGGCTGGCTGCATACCGGCGATATCTGCACCTGGGACGAAGAAGGCTTCATCACTATCTGCGACAGAAAGAAGGACATGATTATTTCCGGAGGTGAAAATATTTACCCCGCGGAACTGGAGAACGTCCTCGCCGCAAGCCCCGAGGTGCACGAAGCGGCGGTAATCGGGGTACCCTCGGCAAAATGGGGAGAGACACCACTGGCACTGGTGGTGGCAGCGGAGGGTTCATCGCCGACTACCGAGTCGCTGCGGGACTGGTGTCGCGAGCACCTTGCAGGCTACAAGGTACCGCAGCTATTCGAACTGGTTGACGCCCTGCCCCGCAACCCTTCAGGTAAACTGCTCAAACCACAATTACGCAAGCAGTATCCCGGGCCAGCCCCTGTCTAGGGGCCGGCGAGATGCTCAGTTCTCTGCCAGCACCCGATCCAGGGTAGCGGGCTCGATGCCCACCAGATTACGATACAGAATGCCGTAGGCGATCAGCACCGCCGGCAGTGTCCAGATAAACGGAATGGCTAACAGCAGGCTGGAAACCGCAATCACGATCGCTATCACCAGGTTGTAACCAAACACCGTAAACCAGCGATGGCCTATCACCTTGCGTGATGCCTCCAGCGACTCCCAGGGGCCCAGCTTTTTATCAACCGCCAGCGGCAGCGCAAACTGGTAACTGACGGCGAGATAGATGCCTGGCAATATCAGCAGCAGAAAACCGATCATCACCAGGATCCACATCAGCACATAGGTCAATGCCAGGCGAAGGGTGTTGTCATACCAGGCGAAAATACTTTTGGGGTTGGGCACACGCCCCAGCGCGATCGCCGTGGCAAGAAAAACGAGGCCAACCCCTACCGGCATGAGCACCACGGTTGTCACCAGGTCACCGATTACCTCACCAATACTGGGTAGCTCCGCTGCATCAGCATCGCCACTTCCTCCGGTCAGAAAACCGAAGAACAGGCTCAGTAACACTGCCAACACGATGTACATCAACATAGCCTTCCATATCAGGGCTTTGTTGCCATCTACCCGGCGCCATGCTTCACCCAGCAGCTCCTTGAGGTTCAACGAGTAATCGCCAGCTAGCCCTTTTTCCAGTGAGCCTTGTTGTTCTTCTACAGCTATTCCATCCTGCATGTATTTTCTCCTCCGGCCTACGCATTATTTCGCTCTCCTGATTGCAACTATAGCAGCTGCGGGAGAAAGAGCACGAGCGCAAAAGCAAGGCACGACTGGAGCCAGAGGCTTCGCCTGCGAGTGGGGCCAGCAAGGCGCCCACTTCACTCCTGAAGTGAAAGCGCGTTCACGCTCTCCAATGCGTCGGCATACTCCGTGAGCAACTGGAACATAATATCGCGGCAGGACTGCTCGCTATTCATTTGCCCCACCACCTGCCCGACCGGGTTGAAGGCAACCTTCTGGCAATCACCCACGCCGGCGTACCGATGTGTACGGCGCACAGCGTCGAAAGTCAGGTAACCCTGCAGCGGCATCGGCAATGGGTCGGGTGTATCGTCACGTTCCCAGGCTTCGGTCCACTCGTTTTTGAGCATGCGGGCGGTCTTGCCGGTGAATGATCTGGAGCGTACGGTATCCTCGGAACTGGCCGATTTATAGGATTCACGCTGTGCCGGCTCCGCCTGCGCCTCGGTCGATATCAACCAGCGCGAGCCCATCCACACACCCTGCACACCCATACTCATGGCGGCGAGCATCTGGCGACCATTCGCGATTCCGCCCGCCGCCAGAACCGGCAATGGCGCCACCGCATCGACCATCTGTGGCCACAGCACCATCGAGGTCACCTCACCCGCGTGGCCACCCCCTTCGGAGCCCTGGCAGACGATGAAATCCAGACCGGCTTCCTTGTGCGCAATACCATGCTTCAGGCGGCCAGCCAGTGCGCCAATCAGCCGACCGGAATCATGCACCTGTTGTACAATTTCCGCCGGCGGCGTGCCCAGTGCGTTAACAATCATCCGGCACTTGGGTCGAGTCAATGCCTCGTCGACCAGCGCCTGCGCCTGCTGTACAGAAAAGCTGAGACTGACGGGATCGTTCTTGTCTGGCCACTCGGGGACACCGGCATCACTCATCAATCGGGCAGCAAAGTCACGGTGGCGCTGGGGGATGGCCGCCTCGATCATCGCCACCAGTTCCTCGGGTGTAGACGAGTCCATACCCTCATACTTTTGCGGTATGGCAGTGTCCACGCCGTAGATATGGTCACCGATATGCGCGTCAATCCAGTCCAGTTCTTCTTTTAACTGGTCTACTGAAAAACCCACTGCACCCAGCACACCAATACCGCCTGCGCGAGACACCTCCACCACGACGTCGCGGCAGTGAGTGAATGCGAATACAGGCGCTTCCACACCCAGTTGTTTGCAGAGTTCTGTTTGCATTTCTTCCACCTGTCACCGTTACCTGACCCACAGAATGGCGCAGGGATAAGATCCAGAGAATGGCCGGAAAGGCCGATTAGGGTGGCTAAAATGTCGCAGGCGGAGGTTCGCGTTCTCAGGTGTTGCCGCAGCCTGCGTTACGGGCAGAGCGCAGCGGCTACTCCAGTATGCCCAAATCGGTGCACAAATCCTGCAGTGTTCGCCCTATCCGGGTTTGAATGCGGATCATCTCCAGTTTCGACCAGGTAGAACGCTCGCCGATCTTGATCAGCTTGAATATTTCGTCTTCGGTCAGGTGAGCCAGTATTCGCGAAGGGTTGAAGAAACGAAAAGGAGGAATGATATTGATATCCCCCATATAGTCCTGGTTGACGATCGCCAACATGGTGTTGGTCCACTGATTGAGCATGGGGCGTTTCTGTAGCGGCTTCTGCATGATTTCTGCCGACGCATTGAGCCACTCGCGCGCAGTGCGCGTGGCGGCCGTCCTGAGCACATCTGCACGTGTGTTGCGACGTCCGGAATCCCTCACGAAGGGGATGATGTGCGGGTTTGTTTGACTGACAATGTAGTGATTCACACCATACAGGCGCGCCAGACGTTTGGCAGGTAGATCGTCGCTGACCGCGCCATCCACCCACTTGCGTGAGGGCAGGTACTCTTTCTTGTCTCCGTATTTGTCTCGCGCCAAAAGCGTCACCGCCGGGTACACGCCGGGTACCGCTGCCGAGGCCATTATCGACTGGCGGATAAGCACGTTAGGCGTGGTGGTCGCATTAAGCAGCCGTGACGTCTGGTGGGTCTCCGCCGGTGCAATGGAAATGTTCATGTGAATACCGGTTTTGGCGAAAGCCTCCTGAAAGGTCATGTCCGGGACCAGGCGTTCAACAATTCCCTGTATTTCATGGACCTGCAGTATCTGTGGGCGAATCCGGTGCAGAACGCTAAGGCGTTCTTTTTCCATCTCTATCTGGTTCACCAGATAGTTCGGATCGAACATCTTCTGCAATTCACTTTCGCTGTGTGTTGCCAGCATGCTGCCTACAAAGGAGCCGCCGCTGGAACCGGAAAGAATATTGGGCAGCAGGCCCTGGTCCAGCAAAGCCTTGACCACTCCCACGTGGAAGTACAGCAGCATTCCTGAACCACTCATCATCAGCGCTGAGCGACCGAAACAGTGGTTGGCGCGACGAAAGAAATCCAGTCTTTCCTCTTGTGTTATTTCCTCGTGCTCTACGGTAGCCAGCAGACGCAGCGAGTCGGTAATTTCCTCTATATAGTCCTCAATCACCTGCTTCGTGCCGAAGCGTGCTACCTGATAGAGCTGGGCCCTGCCCATGCCGCCTACATTACCGTGGATACCTTCATTGAGCGTAAACAGCAGGCCCGGATAGTCGTGCCTCGCACGCAGCGAGCGCAGCCGGTCAAGGCGGTGACGAATAGAGACATAATCGTAGGCAGAAGACTGGTCCCGACGCTTCCAGTTAGTCTTGCCTGATGCATCATCATGACCCTGGGCGGCTTCGCGCCACTCAGCATAGGTCTCAGCCTGGGACATGATTTTTTCGTACTTGCGCAGTGCTCTCCTGCTCACGGACAAACCTCTCTCGGGGGCAATGACATCGCCTGGCACAGCGCCAGACGGGGTTCCAGTTTAGCATCAAACAGTTGCTGTTTCGCAACACACCAGGGGCGGCTGCTGGCTTCAGAATTCGTATTCCAGCAGCGCTCGTACAGTATAATCTGCCGTGTCCTCGTCCATGCCCAGCACTACGCCCAGTTGCCATGTCAGCGCCTGTAAACCACCCAGCTTTTCTCGCCCACCGATTACCGGACCGGCACCAAGGGTGTCCTCCCCGGCGTAAAATTCAAGGGCTGGTTCGAATCGGGGCGAATAACGATAACGCGCCTGCATGGCCAGCGCTGTTTCCCACTCGTTGACTATGTCATCTCCGCCTTCGTAGGTAAGCCCGAGGTTGGCTGTAACACTGAACCGCCCAAGTTCTTTCTCCAGTAGAAGGGCCGAGGAAGCTTCCCATATATCCTCGCCATGCTCCTTTTCAAGCTCAAACAGCAGGCCGTAATCCACCGCATACTCGCCCTGTTCCGATAGCTGCCACAACACCTCAACTTCGTAAGCTTCCAGCTCCAGACTGTCATCAGCAGATTGTGTACCAATGAGGTAGGCTTCCACGAACACGTACTCTGATATCGCCCGACCCAGGCCAAGCCGATGTTGCTGCAGGCGCTTCACGGAACTCAGGGGATCCCTGTCGGCATGTGTTGCGCGCCACTCCAGCTCCCATTCAAGCTGTTCTACATACGGATGATAGACTTTGTCGATGGATGACCCGTCAGCGCCTGCCAGAGGAGTGCGCACGGCATGCAGAAAGGCGATAAGCAGCGCCAGTCGAAGCGCATTGTCAACTGGCATCATCAAGCACTCCCGTGCGGTCAGACAAGCCGGGCAATGCCCAGGCTGCCGCTATCGTCGCAAGGCAAAACAGGTAAATGCCGCCCTGCACTACGCTGGGTGTCGCCTCGTAGCCGAAAACGGCATACAACAACTGGCCGGTGAGCGATTGCTCTCCGACCAGCGCACTGCTGTCCCACAACTGCTGCCCAACAGGCATCCAGTCGACTTGTTCCAGAAGCATAGTGGATTGCATGACCATGCCCGCACCGATCAGCGCGAGTAACACATAGCAAACATTCAGAAACGGCAAAAAGCGCAGAGCCCGTAATCCGGCATACAGCAAAACCCCCATGCTTATGCCAATGCCTGCGCCAATAGCGCCGCCCGCAAAAACAGCAGTTCTATGGTCAGGCGATGCCGCAAACCCGGCTACATAAATGAGCACCTCGGATACTTCACGCGTTAACGCGCAGGTCGCGGCCAGTGACATCAACAAAGCCAGTGGCAAAGCGGGTGAGGACGCCTGTCGCTGACGACAGGAACAGAAATACACAATCCCCGCCAGGGACAGGAACACGGCTGCCTGCAACAGTGCACTGGCCAACTCCTGGCCCGCACCGTCGAACGCGTCAGTCATGACATCGAGAAAGCCGGCAAACAGGGTCACGGCTATCGCGGTAGCAGGCAGCGCCCAGAGCAGCCAGCTGAGAGACAGGCGCAGGCGCACAGATAGCGCTAACAGCACACTGATCAGCAGCGCTGCCTCAAGCACCTCGCGCAACACCAGAATAACCGAGTTAATCAGCATGGCAACTCTCCGGCAGGCCTGTCATTGCGCCACCACCCTGCCCTGCGCGGTTTTCGGATTGAACTCACCAAAGAAGGGGTACACACCGGGTTCCAGCGGGCCGATAAATATATTGGCCTTACGCCCGCCCATAATGACTTTCTCCCGGTTCAGCTCATAACTTTCGAACTCCTCCGGCGTTTTATCACGGTTATAAACCACCAGTTTAACCTTGGTATGAGCCGGAATAAGTACCTCCTCGGGCTGGAAGAGATGGTTACGGATCTCTATCTCAATGACGGGCGCCTTCGCCTGGGCCGCCAGCGGCATCAGCAAGAGACAGGCAGTGAACAGGCGCAGGACAGACATCAGGCGGACTCCACTGGAAACAGTATGCGCACGCTGAGCCCGCCCAGGTCGCTCTTTGCAAGGTCGATTTTCGCGCCGTGCACAGTGGCGATGTGTTCCACAATCGCCAGCCCCAGTCCGGAACCGACGGCGCCGTTGGCTCCTGCACTACTGGCTCGGTAAAATCGCTCAAACACGCGCGTTTGTTTTTCCTGCGGGATACCGGGACCACTGTCATCGACCGCCAGCAGGGGCTGACCGCCGCTAAGGTTTACCGAGACTCTCACCTCGGCTCCCGCCGGGCTGTACTTGGCAGCGTTATCAAGCAGATTATGTAACAGCGTTGATAACAGGGTGTGGTCACCGTGCATGGTCACCGCTTCGCCCTCAAGAAACAGCGTCTGGTCCTTTTCAGCGAACCTGGGCCACGCTTCCGCGGTAATACGCTGCGCCAGTGAATGCAGGTCCAGTTCGGCGAAATTCGCCTTGATCAGCTCCGGATGGGTGCGACTCAGGTCGAGAATCTGCTCTACCAGATGGTGCATGCGCTCCACCCCCGCATTTGCGTGCGCCAGCGCCGGATGACCCGGGGGCAATTCCTGCGCCAGGTTGTGCAGGTGCACTTTTAACACGCTCAAGGGTGTGCGCAGTTCGTGAGCGGCATGCGACGCAAAATGCTTCTCGCGTTCAAACGCCGCGGCCAGCCGCGACAGCAGAGAGTTGGTCGAGTCAATCAGCTGCACCAGTTCTCTGGGTGGACGTTCCAGTTGCAAAGGCGACAGGTCATCACTGCGTCGCAGGTTAATCTGCGTGCTGAGATCACGCAACGGACGCAGCCCCCAGCCCACCAGGGCCCAGACCAGCAACGCGGATACGGGCAGCCAGAGCAGCAGCGGCAGTACGGATTCAAGCACGACTTTTTCTGCAACCAGATGCCGCAGGTCAGCTCGTTCGGCCACAATAAACACTTTGCCGCCATCACCGGTGCGGGTGAAGGTTCGCCAGCGATACCCGGAAAAATTTGCGTACCGGTAGCCGTCTGCAAAATCACCAATCGGCTGGTCGGGGGCGCCTTCAGACGCCAGCCGCAATACGCCTTGCTGCCATACCTGAAAAGCGAAGTCCTCCTGCCGTTGCCCCGCCACAAAAGCTACCGGACCGTCAGCATCAGCCAGGGTAAGTATGTCGTTGGCATGCGCCAACTGGGTGTCCAGCAAAGCCTCAGCCTCGCGCATACTGGATAAATAACCATTGAGCGCCGCGAGAAAAGACACCAGCGAGAACGCCGCCACCAGCATAACAACGAGATAGCTGCGTATCGAATTCATGCAGCAGGTACGGTGTAGCCGATGCCTCTCACCGTCTTGATCAGTTTCTCCGGCAGCTTTTTACGCAAATGGTGGATATGCACTTCCAGAGCATTGGAAGACACCTCCTCACCCCAACTGTACAGCCGTGCTTCCAGGGCCTCCCGCGTCAACACCTTGCCGGCGCTTTCCATCAGCGTTTTCAGCAGCATGTACTCCCTGCGCGGCATCTCCACCGGCACACCGGCCACGTTCACCGCGTGAGCAGCGGTATCGAGCTCGACGTCACCGATGCGTATCGTGCTGCTTGCGGATGTGGAAAGACGACGCTCAAAAACGCGCAAGCGAGCGGCGAGTTCCTGAATATCAAAAGGCTTGGGGAGGTAGTCATCTGCGCCGCGGTCCAGCCCCGTTATCCTGTCGTCCAACTCGCCCCGGGCTGTCAACACCAGAACCGGCGTGCGTATGCCACTGCTGCGTAATTGCGAAAGCACTTCCAGGCCGTCGATATCAGGCAGACCCAGGTCCAGCACAATAATATCCGGGAGCTCAGCTGCGACGGCTGCCAACGCCAGTTTACCGGTAGCGACATGGTTGACCACAAATCCCTCATGCCCCAGGGCCTGCTTGAGCCCGGCGGCAAGAGAGTCGTCGTCTTCTACCAGTAAAATATGCATGGCGACAGAGTCTAACTCGCCGTACCGTGAGTCGCCATCGCCTGGCGGCGTATCACCGACAGTTTTTTCGCTAAGGCACTGTCCACCAAACCGGGTAACAGCGCGTTGAGTTTGGCAAAAAAACGCTCCGGGGCGCCCATATGCAGCGCCCGCTTTCCGCTTCGCAATAAGCGCAGCAGGTCCTCGGCAACCTGTTCCGGCGTATCCATGGCATTACCCAGTTCCCTGTTCATGGCCACCACTTCCGGTGGATTCATGCTGGTGGTAACGGCACGCGGAGCAAGGTACTGCACCTGCACCGGGCTGTCAGCGAGCTCACGTCGCAATGCCTCGGTAAAGCCGCGCAGCGCAAACTTGCTGGCGCTGTACCCGCAATAGCCGGCAAAGCCGATACTGCCGAAACCCGAACCCACGTTAACGATGCCGCCGCTGTGGGCACGCAGCAACGGCAGCAGGTCCCGGGTGAGCAGTATCGGCGCCAGCGTATTAACCTCCAGCGTCTGGCGCAGTTGTTCATCACTTTGTTCTTCCAGCAGCCCGAAATGATTGACGCCGGCGTTGTTTATCAACAGGTCAACGCCGGCGGCACAGTCACGCACCACTGCTGCCCTGCCCTCTGCGGTAGTGATATCGGCCACCAGCAGTCGGTGGCCCTCACCCGGCAGTTCCCCGCACAGGGCCCGCAGGCTGTTTTCCTGCCGCCCGACCAGGCAAAGACGGGCGCCGGCAACTGCGAGTCTTGCCGCCATGGCTCTGCCGATGCCGCCCGCGGCACCGGTCAGTACAATCGTCTTGTCAGCTAATTGCACGCTGCTCTCCTAAGCTGCCCGGCCGATTGCCTGATCGGCGCGGACGCTGTCATAAACACCGGCATACAGGCCATAGAATCGTTTCGCGCAATGCACAATCGCCTGTTGGTCTTCCTCTTTCTCAATCCGGTTCATCAGGTTCTCGAAGAACTTCACGTGCTCTATATCCAGCGTCCCATGAGAACGCAGGTAGGTAAATGCCTCGGGGCCAAGGCCAGTTGACCGGGCAATGCTGTCTGCGGCCTGGTCTGCGACGGAGACACTGGTCCCCTCCAACACGTGCACCATGCCGAAGAAACCCACCGGGTTACCGCGATCAATCACGTGATAGGCGTAGGCCACCATCAACTCTGTAGCAGCATTAGGCACGCCACGGCGTACCGCGTCGGCGTCATAACCGGAGGCTTTGATGTCGTTGAGTATCCACTCCTGGTGCCCCAGTTCTTCCTCGACATATTCCGCCAGCGCGCTGCGCAGCCACTCCATATCCGCGGGAATGCGAGAACCGGCAGCCATCAACAGCGGCACGGTGTGTTTCACGTGGTGGTAAGCCTGCCCCAGAAACGCAGCGTAGGTATCTCTGTCGAGCTTTCCGGCGAGCGCATCCTGTACCAATGCGCTGCTGATAAGCTGTTTGCGTTCGCTTTCAGTTTCGGTCTGTAAAGTAGAGAAAAAAGTCATACCGCTATCGGCTCCTGCTGTGGTGTATAAAGTTGTTCGATGACATCTGCGTAGAACCGACAGATCTGCTCGCGTCGCACGCGGCCGTTGTCAGTCAATGTGCCGTCTGCTACCGAAAAAGGCTGGCCCAGACGCTGCCAGCGTTGAACTCTGGCGTAATCCGGCAACGCTGCATTGGCACTGTCGATTGCCGCCTGCAAGCCTTCGTTGGTGCTGGCGGCAGAGGCAGGAACAACCAGCGCACTGCAATAAGGTTGCGCATCGCCCAGAACCACGGCCTGAGCAAACGTACCCGTGGCCAGCAGCTCACTCTCTACCCATTCCGGGCTGATGTTCCTGCCAAAACTGCTTACCAGCACGTTCTTGCTACGCCCGTTTACTGTGACGAAGCCATCATCACTCACGCTGCCGAGGTCTCCTGTGGCGATACTCGAGGCGTGCCAGCTTTGTTTATCATTCAGGTAGCCAAGGAAGCTATTGCCTGACACGACCAGTTCGCCGTTGTGTTCAGCAACCGACAGGTGCGGCAACAGCCTGCCGCTGGTGCCAGGTCGGTCATGCTCCCGCGTGTTTAGCGCGACCACCGATGCGCATTCAGACAGGCCATACCCTTCATAGACCGGCAGGCCAGCGGCGCGCGCACGCTGCACCACTGCGCTCGCTACCCGGCCTCCGCCTACTGCGACAAAACGCAGCGAATCCGGGGCCTTCCAGCCACGCGAAAGCGCACTGTCCAGCAGCGTCAGCAACTGAGGAACAAGTATCATGGTGTTGGGCCTGAGTTCCTCTATCGCCCGCAGGAAACGCTGCGGCTGCACGCCTGAGCTGCCGTCCATACCCAGCTGCTGTAGCGGGTACAGCAGGCTTGTACCGTTGCTCAGCATGGGCATGTAAAGACCACCGATGTTCTCTAGCAGCGTACTCAATGGCAGCACACAAAGGTGACGCGGGCCGGATTCGGCAACTGCGCTGGCCAATGAACTGGCAACCCGGTAACACTGGGCAGCAGAGAGACACACTCCCCTGGGGTTTCCCGTGGATCCTGAGGTAAACGTAAGCTTGGCTGTGCCGGGTGGCAGTATCGGCCTGCGGTCAGGCGGCCTGCGCTCAGGCGGCCTGCGGTCAGGCGGGAGGCGAAGCAGTCGCAACCCCGGTGCTGCGGGCACATTTTCATCACTGATCTCTCCGGCGGCAGCGTCTGTCAGCGAGCGCATCCGGGACTGCCCTGCGGCATCCACCAGCAGGGTGTCTATACATGCCCTATCAAGCACATGGCGGATCTGGGTATCGCTGAAGAAGCCAGGGACAGGAACCAGGCAAAGCCCCTCAAACTGGCTGGCCATATCGGCAACAGCCCATGCGCTGGCATTGTCGCAGAGCAGGCCGACAATATTGGCACCGGCAGCATGCAATTGCCGCGACAGCCTTTCCGCTCGCGCCAGCAATTGTGCAGCGGACAGCGCATCAGCAGGCCCCTGCACCACAATATGCTGCGGCGAGCGCCGGGACAGGTGCACCAGGGCATCCAGAGCGGAATTCACACCCGCTGGCTCCTGATGGCATCGGCCAGGCTGGCTATGGCCAGCGTCTCCCGCTGCCACAGTCCGGCAATGGCGGGATGGTTTCGGCCATGCTCAACGGCCTGCCTGATATCTGCCAGGACGACTTTAGGGTCGCCATCGTAATAACTTCCCCACATCTGTGATCTACCCTGCAAGCACGCCGGGTCTGCGGCGCAGATCTCTCGCGTAACGAATCCACAGCGTTTGATCGACAGGCGCACGGCACGATTCGCCGCGAACAACAGGTGACTTATTCCTGCCTGCCCCAAGGCGGCAACAACCAACAGGTACAGCGCCACTGCCTGACCGGGTTGTGATGACACCAGATTACCCAACTCCATCACCTGGCTACGATTCACTCTGCGCCCGAACGACTCGCGCACGTGCTGCTCGACCGGATGGGGCAGATAAGCCTCGCAGAAAAGGGAACCCTCCCTGGCACATCGCAAACCCAGCGCTGCCTGCAGGTCTGAATCCTGTTCCAGGAAAACCAGCAACGGCAGAAACTCCAGCACGGAAGCACGATAAGCGGCACTGAATATTGCGGCAATGTAGCGTTCTACCCGTTCCCGCTGCGGCGACTGGGCGTCACGGTAGTCCACTCGCAGCGGTGAGATCGCGTTACCATCGAGCGCAGCCGGTGCTGGCTGGCGCGCAAGCCTTGCTTGCATATCCGTTGTCATAGCAGTGCCCCTACTGTGTATCCAGGTCGGCTAGCAAGGCCTGGACAGCCTTTCGCCGACCCTCATCTGCCACCTCCCTGCCCGGGCGGGCGGGCGCGAGCAGAGCGCGCTCAAGATGCACGCGCGCCAGGGTCAGCTCCTTTTGTTCAAGCAGGAAGTCGGCGTAGAAGAAATTGGCATCAATATTCTGCGGGTTGATGGCCAGGCCCTCCTCCAGCAACGCTCGCGCCTTGTCCTTGTCACCAAAACCCAGGGGCCAGCCCGGCACCTTGAAGTAGAGCGCACCGAGACTGGTGCGGGCAGCACCGTTTGTGCCGTCTGCAGACAGCTCAAGAGCTTCCTCAAGCATACCCCTGGCAGCCTTGGCGTACTTCATGGCTGAAAAAGCGCTGGCCAGCCCGGCATAACTGGAATTGGCGATACCACACCAGGTGAGTAGCTCAGTGTCTGCGGGCTGCACCACAGTAAGCTCGTCGCACTCGGTGACCAGTTGTTCCATAGCCTGCTTTTGTGCGGCGCCAGCCTGCACAAAATTGCTTTGATCCCAGCGCCGTTGCACGTCCAGCGACTGCGGACTGGCGGCGAGTGCCAGGCCGGCGCTGAACGCGCCCAGCGACAGCAGCAAGCCTGAAAAGAACGGGTGTTTGATCTGCATGTTGTGTCTCCCATCGGGCCTTTGAGGCCATCACAGGACACACTTTAGCGATTGTTTCTTAACGAAAACTTATGCGCCGGAGAAAACCCGGACGTGTTGAGAATCGACCAGAACGGGGCAAGCCCTATGCCGCCTGTACACCGCCTGAAAACTCCGGCACTGCCCTGCGGATGACATCGAGGTAACCGCTGGCCAAAGCGTTCTCGTGGCCTGCGTAAAAGCCTCGTGACCGCAGCAACCGGTGCAAGGACGGCAGCCTGTGCGCGGGCACACTCGCCAACAGATGGTGCTCGAGATGGAAGTTGACGTAGTTTGGACAGAACACCAGCCGCTCCAGCGGGTTGGCGTAGGTTGTGCGAGTGTTCATACGCGGGTCCGGATCGTACAAATTTGGCACGCTTCCGTGCTCGGCGACCTGGCGGATACGTGCGATCAGTGGGTAGGCTGTGAAGTAGGCAACGACCCAAAGCAGGTAGTAGGCACCGAAGCCGGCGGCGAACATAGCCAGGAACATCAGCGCGTTCACCAGCAGCCCGCGCACTTCAGCGCCGGTTTTTTCGCCTTCGCGCAGCATCAGGTTCCGTCCTCCGCCGCCGAACACGCTGCGTACCAGCAGTATCCCGGTCTGCCCGGTGAGGTCGCGTTTTATTTTGCGCAAAAAACTCGCGCGACTTACAGGATAAGCCCGGTAATTGGGCAGATCCGGGTCCTGTTCCGTGCCTGCATGGCGGTGGTGCTCTCGGTGAGAAGCACCGTAGGCATCTACATCACCCAGCACCGGGTAGGCACATAGCCATTGGCCTATGAATTCGTTCAACCGCTGGCTCTTGAACAGGGTTTTATGGCCGGCTTCATGCATCAGCACCGCCAGACCCAGCTGCCGCCCTCCCAACAATACTACCGCCAACAGCAAAGTCAGCGGATTGGTCCAGGCAATCGCCACCGCGAAAATCGCGATAACAAGGGACCAGTTCACCAGAACCATCCAGGCGCCTGCGAGATCACTGCGCTCGGTGAATCGGTGTATTTCTTCCCTGCTGAGAAAATCAGTGGCCTTCATTACTCGCTCCTGCTGCAGGCATACTCATCTAGACAGATAAAAATGTAACACACAGTGACCACATATAACAATCACTGTTACAATTAGCTATGAAACCGGAAATCACCATGCCATCCCCAGACCGTCAACCGCCGAGCGCCAAGCGCTTGATTCTCTCATTGCTGAGTGCGCCCAGCCTGCGGGAAGTAACCCTGGCCCTGCTGGTTAAATGGGGAGAGCTGTTTGGTCTGGACGCCCCGACAATACGGGTAACCGTGGGCCGCCTGACGCGCCAGGGCCTACTTGCGTCGCCCGCTCGGGGGGTCTACCGCATAGGGCCAAAAGGCAAGCTGATGGCAGCAACCGCCAGCGGATGGGTTAACGCGGAGCAACGGGTTGGGGATTGGCAAGGAGCGTGGCTGCTGGCACACACCTCACACCTTGGCCGAACCAATCGCTCAGCCCTGCGCGCCAGGGAGCGCGCTTTCAGGCTCAACGGCTTTGCCGAATATCTCAGCGGGCTGTGGCTGCGCCCGGACAACCTGGTGGAGCCGACAGACACAACACGTGAGCGACTGCTTGGCCTGGGCCTGGAACCGGAGGCTCTGGTGGTTTCTTGCGCGCAGCTGCACGGTATTGCTGAAGCCGCACTCTATACTCTATGGCCACGCCGGGAGATCGAGACAGCTTATCGGTGGCACCGCGAAACCATGCAGCACAGCATGGCCCGGTTGGGCAGCATGCCACTGGCAGAGGCTGCGAGTGAAACCATGCAGGTGGGAGAAGCGGTTATTCGTCAGATCAACGCCGACCCGTTGCTACCAGCCGCAATGATCGACAGCGACTCTCGCCGCGCCATGATCGAACAGATGACTCAATACAACCGGATTGGCAGGGATATCTGGCGAGGCTACATCGCACAGTGCGATGAGTAGCGGCAGGAAGCGCTGTCGGCAACAGCAGCGAGCAGCCCGGAGACCCAGTGGTATAGAGTTGCATGGGCAAGGCTCGGCTAGCTGGGTGGCACAGGGCGCTCACTGTCATCAGGGCTTGCGGAATACCAGGGTCATACGCTCGCTCTCACCAATGGCCAGCATGGGCGCTTTGTCCGCGTCACTCTCCAGGCCTCGCAGGCTGGGCGGCAGGCTCCAGACACCCTGTGCATGGCGCTTGGTATCCAGCGGATTACGATTGAAGAACCCTTCAGCTTCCAGCTCAAACCCCGCACGCAGGGCCTGGGAAACAATATACTCCCTGCCCACATAGCCGATCATGCTCGACATCCAGTCCTGATCCGGGTCTGCCATGTGCTGCACTACACCCAACTTGCCACCGGGTTTGAGGATTGCGAAGAAGTGGTCGAAAGCAGCCGGGGCAATGCCGGAGCGCACCATACCGTGCGCGTTACGGAACGTCACCACACGGTCCACGCTGCCGTCCGCTGCAGCGGGGATTGCCAGCGTGTCGGACTCCTCGTCGAACATCAGCGACGTCACTTTTACATTGCCATAAATGGCTTTGTTACCGGCCATTTTCTGTTCAAAGTGCTGGCGCGCGGCAGGACGATAGCTGGCCTGCGTGTCCTCGGCGTCGTAATGGGCGGCGATCAGCAGGCCATCCTGTTTCAGGTAGGGTGCCAGTATCTCCGTATACCAGCCACCACCCGGCCATACCTCCACTACCGTGTGATGGGCCTGCACATCGAACAGCTTCAGCGTTTGCAGGGGATGACGGTACTGGTCCCGTTCTACAAACGCTGGTGTGCGATGCTCGCCGCTGATAGCAGCCTGCAAGGCGCTATCGTCAGCGGACACACTGTGGCTTGCAACAATGGCAAAAAAAGCGGCCAATAACCTTGTTTTCATCGTGTCATTCTCCAGAAAAATACCGGGTGTGGGAGCCAGAGGTTACAGGGATTGGCAATCCTCTAGCAAGCACGTGGCGTGCTTGAATGAGTCAATACAGGGGCGCCGCTGGCATACCGTTCACAAGCAGCTCAAGCGACGCAACTTATGATATCATATGTGATATATATATTTACTATTTATTCATTTATAGATCATATATGATATTAATACCCTCTAGCTTGCAAATTAGCTAAAAGATCACATATGATTGATTATATCGTTAAAAGCCTTATTATATATCGGTAATGATATGAAAATTGAAGAACTCACCCCGGTTGACAGCACCCTGGAAGAACTGGGCCGACGCCTGGCCGCTTGCCGTAAACAGCAAAGTCTCTCGCAGACAGCCCTGGCCAACAGTGCCGGCCTTGGAGTGGCCACTCTGCGCCGAATGGAGGGCGGCAACGACAGCCAGCTGGGCAGCTGGATAAAAACGCTGCAAGCGCTGGGCCTGGCTGATGCTCTGGACGCCATGCTGCCAGAGCAGTTGCGCTCTCCCATGGCCGAGGCCAAGGCGGCACGCAAGCAGCGGGGTGCACGCAGCCGCCGTGCCAGCGCGCCACCCCACTCTTCCGCAGACAGCACGCCCTGGGGAGACCAGGCGCCGTGAGCACTGCGGAAGTCACACTCTGGGGGCGCACCGTTGCTTATGTCTCTATGGATGAGAACGAGACCTACGGTCGTTTCCAGTGGGACCCGGCATTTGTGGATACCGGTGTTGAACTGGCGCCTCTGCAGATGCCTCTGCACAAAAGCCGCATTTACCAGTTTCGCGATCTGGCACCGCGTGCCTTCCACGGGCTTCCGGGGCTGCTGGCCGACTCGCTGCCCGACAAATACGGCAACGCACTCATCGATGTCTGGCTGGCGAGCACAGGCCGCACGCCCGACCAGTTCAATGCCGTGGATCGACTTTGCTATACCGGCAAGCGCGCCATAGGCGCACTGGAATTCGAACCGGCAACGGCACCCCAGAGCCCCGACTCCCGAACCCTGGAGATGGAGCAACTGGTCGAATTGGCCAGCCTGGCGTTCACCGACAGGCAGGCCCTGCAGGTAACACTGGATGAAAAACTGGGCGACCAGCCCCTGCTGGACATATTGAGTGTCGGCACTTCCGCCGGAGGCGCCAGGGCGAAAGCGGTAATCGCTTTCAACCCGGAAACACGCGACGTACGCTCAGGCCAGCTCGACCTGCCGCCAGGTTACCAACACTGGCTGATCAAATTCGACGGCGTGGCGTTCAGCGGCGACTGGGGCATAGCAGACCCTGCCGGCTACGGCCTGCTGGAATACAGTTACCACAAAATTGCCCGGGCCTGCGGCATTGAGATGACCGAATGCCAGCTGCTCAGGGAAGGTGGCCGCAACCACTTCATGACCCGGCGATTCGATCGCACAGAGAGCGGCAAGAAACGCTTTGTCCAGACGCTGGCGGCAATCGCTCATTACGATTACTACGAGAGCGGGCATCACTCCTACGAACAGCTGTTTCTGGTTATGAGACAACTGGGCATGTCCATGAGCGACCTGGAAGAACAGTACCGCCGCGTGGTGTTCAACATTGTTGCCTGCAACCAGGACGACCACGTCAAGAATTTCAGTTTTATCATGGACCCCTCAGGCCAGTGGGAGCTCTCCCCCGCCTACGATCTCTGCCACGCGCAGGGCAGCGACTTCACGCGTTACCACCAGCTCAGCATCAATGGCAAGACAAGGGATTTCGAACAGGCGGACCTCAAACACCTTGCGGCCTACGCAGGCCTGCCGCGGGGACGCGAAAAGCGGGTGCTGGAGCGCACTGTCGACGCGTTTAAAAGCTGGGCCGGCCTGGCAGAGGAACTGGCAATCCCGAGCCGCCTGCATCAGCATGTTGCATCGACATTGCGGCTGGAATGGTGAGAGCGATGTGCAGGCGATGTCGCCAACCGGTCGCCCGGAAAGAAGGCGGCCCATATACCGATGGAAGCGTCTATCAACGTCAGCTTTCTTTACACATCAGTCATTTTCGCGGATGGGCGAAGCGCCGCAGGTCACTCAGCGCCTAAATATGAAATACTTGGCATGCAACATGCATGAATGAAACCTGAATTCTAGAATTTTCAGGGGCAACGTCCAATGTTACACAAGATTCGCACATTTCTGTTCTCACTGCTTGCAGTTTCAATGGCGCAAACCGCCTCAGCCACTCTCATCGACGTTGGCTCACAAGAAGCTACATTCGGAGGCCTGACCAGGGGCTTCTATTTTGTAGCGCCAACGGATTTCACCATTATCGGACTTGGTGTCGCTACAGACGCGAGCACGGACAACTTTGATGTGAGCCTGATACGGCTGAACGTCACCCCCCCCGCGTTTGCAGCCAACACCACTGATTTTTCGACCTTGTTTCTTTCAAGAGATAATGCCGGGGCCGGGTTGGTAGCGACTGACATTGATATTTTCTCGGGAGACATTATTGGCGTGCTGGGTTCGCGTGGCCCCAACTCGACCAACTCGTACGGCGCGGCTGCCTACATGAGCAGCATCCTGGGTTTCGACGTAACGCTTAACCGTTTGCTCATGCAAGGCGACTTGAGAACAACCGATCCATCTGCGATTGGCGTGTCTACTGAGGACTTTTTTATCGGTCGAGTGCTGGTAGATGTTGAAGCGTCCTCACCGGTACCGACACCCGCTACACTCGCCCTCTTCGGGCTTGGCCTGGTTGGTCTTGGTTGGTCGAGGCGCCGTCCCCGGTCCTGATATCAAGCCTGCTGCGCGAAAGCCCGCTGTAATGCGGGCTTCTTTTAGGTTCATCGCACATTAGCGTGGAATGAGGCATTCAAACCAAGCGGACGCCACAAATGGGGTAAGCCTTCCGCGGTTGAAAACAAACTTCCACGCCCTCGGAAGGCTTACCCCATTCGTGGCCTCCTCCTTCCATTTCGACATCACTAT
>JAUIIQ010000270.1 GCA_030431585.1 Gammaproteobacteria bacterium
ATGCGCTGAGATCACGCCGCTGTTGAGTCCCTCCTGCAGCACCAGGTTGTCGTACACCTTGCGCTTGACCACGCCCTGTTCAAGCAAATGCATCATGCCATTGACGAACATTTCCGTGGACACGTAAAGGCCTTGCTCAAACGTGCCCAGGTCGAGTTCAGCCTCTCCCGGCTGCAGACTGATTGCACTGAGCAACTTGCCATAGGTCGCGTTGTCTTTGTGACGCAGGATACAGGCATGAGCTACCGCATCGCCCAGCGAGCCAATACCTATCTGGAGTGTACCCCCGTCCACGATGAGGCTGCTGGCATGCAGCGCGGTCGCGTAGTCGCGCAGGGGAACGGCGGCATTGGGTACGGCAAACAGGGTCTTGTCGTACTCTTCGTTGCGCACAATCCAGTCGAAGTACTCCGGTGCAACTTCGGCGTCGTTCTCCATAAACGGCATATCAGCATGTATCTGTGCTGCAAAAACAACCGGCCGGTCCAGGCCTGCTACCCAGTCTTTCATTTCCAGTGCCACGTCGGGGTTGGCAGAAAGGCTTATGCGCAGCTGCTCACCGCTGCCGCGAGCCGCCACCATCTGAGCCATCACATTGACGCCTGCACCCAACATGTCCCGACAAATATGCGTGTAGTTACTGGAGATATAGTTCTGCTGGGCCTGTGCGTGATTTTTCATCGAGCCGGCCTTGAAATACAGTTCAGTCACCTGGACATTGCCGGGCAGCCGGTTCTCCTTCAAAGGCTGGAGAAAAGCCAGCTCTTCATAATCGCCAAACATCCGCTTGAGGATTGGCCCCGCCAATCCGGCTTCAATCGCGCTACCGGGTTTGGGCACCTCCAGGCAAAGTGCGGTATAAATATGCAGGGAAAGAGCCGGGTCTTCGGCGACCCGGTTATACAAGGCGTTTATCAGTTGCACCGGCTTGCTCAGCCCCAGCGGCGCGCCCAGCCGGATATCAGGCCCTACCGCGGCGATAATACCTTCAACACAGTCTTCTACACTGTTAACCAATCTGCTCAATTGCCCATCCTCATTCCATTGGCACCTGCGTCGGCGCGGCGCTGTTATGACTTTATGAGATCACATCCGGCCCATGAGGCCATTGACGCGGCGCAAGGTAGACTCACTTTCAATGGCCGATATCACGATTATCAAAGTACTCGCGGGTGACCTTGAACACCAGCGGCCCCAGTAACAGCAGCGCCACCAGATTGGGCACCGCCATAAAGGCATTCAGCGTATCGGCAATCAGCCAGATCAGGTCCAGTTGCACTAGAGTGCCGACCGGGATGGCCAGAACCCAGAGCACCCGAAAGGGCTTGATCCCTTTCGCACCCACCAGGAATACAACACAGCGTTCGCCGTAGAAAGACCAGCCAATCATGGTGGTGAAGGCAAAGAGACAAAGCCCCAGCGTAACAATGTACTCGCCACCCGGCAGCGCGTTGGCAAACGCCATTGAGGTGAGACTGGCGCCGCTGATACCACTGGGCAATACATCCATAATCACGATGACCAGGCCGGTCATGGTGCACACCACCAGGGTATCGATGAAGGTGCCCAGCATGGCGATCATGCCCTGCTGTACAGGCTGGTCGGTGCGCGCTGCCGCGTGGGCGATAGGCGCACTGCCCAAACCCGCCTCATTGGAGAATATGCCCCTGGCCACGCCAAAGCGCAGGGCAGCCCATACGGTTGCGCCGGCAAACCCGCCAGCGGCAGACGAGCCATTCATGGCGCTGTCGACAATGGTGACAATAGCAGCGGGCACCTGCTCAACGTTCATCAGGATGACCAACAGGCTGAGCATGATATAGCTGAGCGCCATCACCGGTACCAGCAGGCTGGCTACACTGGCTATGCGCTTGATGCCACCCAGTACCACCGCCCCTACCAGTACCATCAGCACCAGACCAGTCGCGATCGGAGGCACGTTGAAGGCATCGTTGAGGACCTGGGATACCGAATTGGACTGCACGGTATTGGCCAGGCCGAAGCCGGCGAGGGAACCAAACAACGCAAAGGCATAGGCAAGCCAGTGCCAGCGACGATGCAGGCCATTGCGAATATAGTACATGGGGCCACCGCTATAATTGCCCGCTGCATCCTGCTCACGGAAGGTCACCGCACAAACCGCTTCCGCGTACTTGGTGGCCATGCCCACCAGGGCCGTAATCCACATCCAGAACAGGGCCCCGGGGCCGCCCAGAGCGACTGCGGTAGCCACACCGGCGATATTGCCTGTGCCTATGGTGGCCGACAAAGACGTCATCAGCGCGCTGAACGGAGAGATATCGCCCTCGCCCCTGCCCTTGCGCCCCTGCAGCAGCAACCGCAGCGCGACGGGGATCTTTTTGAGGGTCATGAAGCGCAAGCCGATACTGAGGTACAGCCCGGTTCCCAGCAACAGCACCAGCATCACCGGGCCCCAGGCCCAGGCGTTCACAGTTTGGATCAATTCAGTCATTATTATTCGCCCGTTATTATCGCTGTTGTAGCCAGGTAAACCGGGGGCAGTGCCGGATCAAGGCCCGCTGAAACCCTGGCTTTGGGGAAAGATCCCGAATATTCCGCCGGTGTGCACAAAGACAATGTCGCGGCAGCCGCTGAAGCGCCCCGCCGCTATTTCTGCCACCATGCCGGCAAAGGCCTTGCCGGTATAGACCGGGTCCAGCACCACGCCCTCGAGGCGGGCGAGCTCGGCGATCAGGGCGAAAATCTCCGGCGAAGCTTTGGCATAACCTTCACCCACGTAACCGTCCAGCACGCGCACGACAGGGGAAGCGGGCGCCGCTTGCGCATACCTCACGCCCCAATCCCTGATGTCGGCGGCCACTTTATCGCGAAAATACTGTTCGTCGTCACAGACGTTCACACCCCAGACCGTCTGCGGTAATTGCATCAGGTCGGCCCCGAGGGTCAGCCCAGCCTGCGTACCGCCCGACCCGGTGGCACAGACCACGTGCGCCTGCTCAACCTCGACAGCTTCCAGGTCGGCAGCCAGTTCCAGCGCTGCGCTGAGATAACCCCATACCCCGATTCCGTCACTACCGCCGGTGGGAATAACAAGCGCTTTGCGCCCCTGTTGTGCATAGTGTTCCTGCCAGTGCTGCAGCAGCGCATCTCGCTCGGCAAGATAGTGCGAAACGGGATAACAGCTGACACGGGCGCCTGCCAGGTGGTCCAGCAGCAGGTTACCCTGATGCTGCCCGGAGTCCTCACCACGTAACACCAGATGCACGGGCATATTCAGCTGCGCACCGACAAAGGCCGTTGCGCGACAGTGGTTGGACTGCAGGCCTCCGCACGTGATCAGGGTATCGTACCCCTGGTCCTGCGCGTAGGCGGTAATGAACTCCAGTTTGCGCACCTTGTTACCGCTCAGCGTACAACCGGTGAGATCATCACGTTTGATCCACAGTCGATGGCCGCCTCCCCAGCGGGCGGAGGCGCGTTCCAGGTACTGCAGTGGGGTTGGCGTTAACGCCAGGTCGAGTTTGCGAGGGAATGCAATGTCCATCCCGCGCCGACTGCTCAGCCTATGGATTTGAGTGTGCCCTTGGGCAGCACCGCGTGCAGGTGAACGCGCTGAAATTTCATCTCCACGTTGTTGGCAACATTGAGCACCATGTAGTTGTCGTCCAGAGAGGTGACCTTGCCAAGAATGCCTGAGCTGGTCACCACTTCATCGCCCTTGTTCAGTGCCGCGACCATGGCTGCATGCTCTTTCTGGCGCTTGCGCTG
>JAUIIQ010000271.1 GCA_030431585.1 Gammaproteobacteria bacterium
TGAGAGCGGATGGTGCCGAACAGATTGTCGACCAGGTCAAGCTGGTTAAGACTCTCTGCGGTAAGCCCGCTGCTTTCTTTCAGGTCGCGCAGTTGGTCCCGGTTCTGGGCCAGGTACTCTCGCAGCGAATGTGCGTCCTGCAACTGATTGCGCACGTCGCTGTTGCGCTGCAGGCCCCGCAGCGCCTCGGCGATGGTGTGTGCATCGGCCAGGGTCTGCTGGTCCAGCGTGGAGCTGGGTACCGCATCGCCTTCCCAGGTGCCACTGATGGGCGTGCCCGCTTCCAGCGTGTCGTTGTCAGCACGGCCTTCCGCCTCCCGGCGGAAGTTCAGTGCGTCCACTACTGACTGGTACAGTGCCTTGGCGGATAAACCGCTGCTTTGAAGGGCGGCGGCTGCATCGGACAGATACTGAGTTTGCGCAGCGTCATTTTCCACGCGTTCCGTGCGCTGGTCGCCCCCTGGTTCGCCGTTTTGCGGCGGGCTCTGCGCGGCCGGTTTGTCAGGGTTGACCGGCCTTTTGGGGCGATGGGTCTTGTCCTCCTGCTGCAGCAGCGTGCCCTTGCTGCGTATCTGCGCTTCCAGGTCCGGGCCAATGCCATCTTCCACCATTTGCTGGTTGAGTGCCTGGTAGCAGGTGTCGAGTGGACGGATCAGGTGTTCGCAGAAATATTCAAGCACTACTGGAGCGATTTCCGCCGTGATCCCGTTGCCGTCCAGTGCCTGCTGGAAAGCCGAGCACAGCTGGCGCACATGAATGGGCAGGCGAACTTTCAGCGGATCTTCATTGAGGAGTATCGCCAGGCGGATCAGCATCGCCTCCAGATCCACCTTGTGAATTTCCTCGGCCAGCGTGGCCCAGCGGTTCAAGGCAAGGTTGCCTTCGTACTCGTCCAGGTCTACCAGTCCGAGGTCTTCAGGGTTGTAGGCGGTCTGCAGCCAGTCCTGCTCCCCCTCGTCAGGGATCATGTCATCGAAATGGGCTTCAATTTTTTCCAGCACCGCAAGGGCTATTTCGTCTTTGCGCTGGCGCAGGGTGACGGCGGTCTCGTACAGCCGGTTGCGGCCTTTGGAGTCCGGACGCGAGCGCGTGGAGAGCTCCAGCATATCCAGCTGTATGCTCTCCAGAGCGTCGGGCAGCCTTGCCACCAGCTGCTTGATGGCATCCTGGTGGAAATTTCGCAGAATCCGGGTGTGCTCTACAGAGGAGCCACTGAGTACCGACGGTTCGCGTTCCTGTCCGAAGGTTGCACCGGATAAGGCGCGCAGGAAGCGCGTGCCGGGGGTTGAGTCGGGCTCCAGCAGTAGCAGCGACAGCATGCCGCTGGACACCCCGTGAATGTGTACCTCAACCTTGTCGCACCAGGGCCTTTCGGGCAGGGACAGGGTCCCCTGCATCCCTTTATGGACACTGATCTTGCCCCCGCGGGCGCTGCCTGCCTTTAACTTGAAGCGGGTGAGTCGCAGCTCGTCGTCCTGCAGGCAGACCAGGTCGCCGGTCAGCTGTGCACCCCCGGAAAGCGCCAGTTCGGCACGCTGACTGGAACCCTTGGGCTGAGGACTGGACATTGCTTTCCTGTGCTGGTCGGGAGGTGATTGCGGAGTGTCAGTGCCGGAGTATACCCCCAATGCGGTGGCCCTCAAACCACCCCGCATGGGTCACTGGCGCTGTCGTTTGCGTTTGCGCTTTCCCTTGATCGCCTTCTTCAGCTTTTGTTTGCTGTCGTAGTACCAGAAGGGGATGCGCCATAAGGGCGAAAGCGAAGCGCCCAGGTGTTGTTCATAGCATTGGATGAAAAGTTGCCGGTCAGCCCAGTCAAGCTTGTAGGCGATGCGTATCAGGTCCAGCATCCGGTCGCGCTGGCGCACGCGGGAGCCCGGTCCGGACCAGATTCGGGCGCGACCAATATCGATCGCCATGGGGGTGACCTCTCCATCCGCTGCCTGGCTTAACAAGAGGTTGCCGGAGGACAGGTCACGGTGGATAACCTGCATGTCGTGCATATGACAGACGAAGCCACTGATGAGCTGCAGCCACGCCATTTTGTCCAGTCCGCGATAGTGTGTCTCGCCACGGGCGAGCGCGGCGTACACATCGCGGCTGGAGAAGGCGCCGGGGATAAACTGGCAGAGGTACCAGGAGTCGCGAATGCCCGATTGCTCGGGAGACTCGAAGAAGGCCAGCGGCAGCGGT
This sequence comes from Gammaproteobacteria bacterium, assembly GCA_030431585.1. Taxonomy (GTDB): domain Bacteria; phylum Pseudomonadota; class Gammaproteobacteria; order Pseudomonadales; family Halieaceae; genus Halioglobus. Next base: position 2,194 of record JAUIIQ010000271.1, read on the forward strand.
GTGGCGACGCCCCGGCGCAGCATATGGCAGGCATTGTTCCAGTGGCGGCGTCCCTTGCTGGGGTAGAAACGGTAGGTAAAGCGCTTGATACCCTTGACCCGGTTCAGCTTGACTGTGATCTCAGCCTTGGGGTCACGTGGGTCCGCTACATTCCACAGACGATTGCGCGCATCGCGCAGCACCCGGATCTCAGGCATGTCCAGGATGTGGCGGGGGTGCAGTTGCTGCCTTGTGTCCAGGTCAGCGTTCGCGTGGTCATTGCGCAACATGCTGGCTCCGCGCCATTGCTCGTCGCTGTAGCCCAGGGATTGCCACTGCGGGCTGGAGAGGTGAACAATATCCTGTAGCGTTTTGCCGGGACGGGTATTGCAGGCAGAAAAATCAAGCGCCTCGGCGAGTTCAATAAACAGCGGATGCTCATTGATCACCAGTGGCGAGTCCAGCCTGTCACCCGTGGCGCTGAAGTATTTCGCTGAATCAAGCGCCTGCTCTGGCAGTACTGAGTCCAGCGCTACGGCCTGACCATCCCTGGTCCAGGCCAGCAGGAACGGCTGCTTCTCGGCACTGATGTAGTGGAACAGGCTCAGGCCGTACGGGTCATGCACTGCCTGAGTGCATTGGGCAGCCCGCAGACGACGCACAGTGTGGCCCATGGCGTGATAGGCAAGGGTAGGACGAAAATTGGCGGCCTGACCGCGTATCTGTTGGTAAAAACTGACCTGGTCCACCACTGGATAGTCGTCGGCGCCATCGTCGATAAGGCCGTCGCGCGAACATACCAGCGGGCCCCAGTAAACCCGATCCATTGCCCCGCTGGAGGCCGCCAGCGCCAGGTAACGCACCAGGTAGTCAACTCGCTTGTGCTCCGGCCACGCCGATCGCCGGCGCAGTCGCTTGATGGTCCAGCACGTGTAGGTGCAGAAAAAACCCTGTGCACCCGCCGCCCGTCCCATGCTGCTGAGTATGCGCGCCTTCTTGATCAGGTTGAGCTTCAACGGTTCGCGCGCGATCCAGCCCAGCACTCGGTGATCGTAAGCCTCCGGTTCTACTACGCGTTCCACAAACAGATTGTCGCTGTGCACGGCCGGCACCGCGTCCAGCTCGCGGAACAGTCGCAGGTAGGTGGCGTTATAAAGCGGCTCGAAGTCGGACACATTGGGACCGACCAGTGTTACCTCCAGGTTAAGCTCGCGCGCCACCTCATTGGCGATGTAGGTGGCCATGACGAAGCCACGTGAGGAAAAACCGGACCACTTGCCGCGGTTGGGGGTGTTGCCGATCTCGAAGTGACCTACGCGGCCTTCGTATTCACTCAATACTGTAGAGACAAAACGCCGCCAGCGCTGCTGTGCGTCGGTGTCCTCGATAAGGATTTGCGCCTCCGCCATGGGTGGCAGCAGGTCCAGTGTCACTGCCATGCCCGTGTCGAGCAGGTGTTCGAGCAGTCTTTGGGCATCGCCTCCCTGGCTGGCATAAGTGAAGTCCATGCGCACCTGGGCGATGCCCAGTTCCTGCAGTTTGTCCACCAGGTACT
>JAUIIQ010000272.1 GCA_030431585.1 Gammaproteobacteria bacterium
GGCGTGCCCCGGGCAGCGCTGGCATCGGGGCTGGTCTGGGGCTCTCTATTGTCAGTCGTATCGCCTCACTGCACGGGGCACGCCTGCAGACAGGCCCCGGCAGCGATGGCAGGGGTTTTTGTGCGCGTGTCTGCTTTCAGCTCGCGGGCTGAGCGCAGCCCGGCTGTACGCAGCCCGACTGATCGCAGCCCGACTGTACGCAGCCCGACTGATCGCAGCCCGACTAAACCGGAGCGTGCGCAGCTCCCAGCAGTCCCGGGTACTCGGCGGTGACGATGCTGACCGGTGTCGCGCGCAGGTGCTCCCCCATCGCGCCCTTGCTGTGCATGCGCTCCAGAAACTCACTGGACTGTAGAAATCCCGCGATGCGGGGCGCGATGCCTCCTGCAATGTAAAGTCCGCCATAGATACCATTGGCGACAAGAAAGTCCCCGCAGGCTGACCCGAGTAGCGCGCAGAATGTTCCCAGGGCTTGCTGGCAGTGAGGGTCTTTGCCTTCAAGGGCTCGCTTTGATACCTCCGCTGGCTCCAGGGGTTCTGCCGTTGCGCCGGCGATGTGTGCGATCGTCTCGTAAAGAGTTACCAGCCCTTTGCCAGATACCAGCAGTTCAGCGTAAATGTTGCCGTGAATCGGCAGCAGTTCCCGAAAGATGGCCAGTTCCAGGTCTGAGCCGGGGGAGAGTCCCATGTGGCCAGGCTCAGCAGCAAACGCACAGGGCCTGCCCCCTATCCACCGCAGGGCGGCTCCTCCCAGGCCGGTGCCAGGGCCGACGGTACAAACGTCTTCATGGTCGCGTGCCTTTCCCGGCTGAACAGGCGTGAGGTCAGTGGCCTGCAAGTGCGGCAATGCGTGCGCATTGGCCTCAAAATCGTTCAGCCAATGCAGGTGCTCAAAGCCAAATTGATGTCCCAGTTCACAGCGGGAGAAGGACCAGCCGATATTGACCATCTTGACCCGGTCCCCGGCCAGCGGTGCGGCAATGGCGAAACAGGCATTGGCCGGGCAGGTCTCCTTGAGGTTGCTCTGCCACAGGCCGAGTATATCCTCCAGCGAGGAGTGATCACTGTTGCGAAACGTCGCTACGCTGCTGAACCTGCCGCTGCTTTCATGAAAGACAGCCAGGCGGCTGTTTGTGCCACCGATATCGGCGACCACTCGTGACTCAGCGGTCATCAGGTGACGGGGAGAATCTTCATGATATTGGTCGATCCCGCCCGCCCCATCACCGTCCCCTTGGTGAGCAGGATGGAATCCCCTTTGAGCAGATAGCCGCCGTCCATCAGAAACTCTATGGCACGTGACTCTACTTCCTCAGCATCGAAGGCTGAAGCATCGAAGAACAGTGGTATCACGCCGCGACACAGACACAGCTTCTGCAGTGTCTGCGCGCCACTGCTGAGACCATAGATTGGCAGACCGGAACTCAGTCTGGACATCAGCAGCGGCGTACTGCCGGATTCGGTCAGGCAGGCGATGCCGCGCACATTGCTGTAGTGGTTAGCAGCATAGATCGCTGACATGGCAATGGCTTCCTGCGCGTCGGCAAACTGACGGTCCAGTCGGTACCGTGACGTGCGCGTGACCGCCTGTCGCTCTGCGCCCAGGGCCGCATCAGACATCGCCGCCACCACCTCTACCGGATAGCTGCCCACTGCTGTCTCGGCAGAGAGCATCACCGCGTCAGTGCCGTCAAGCACCGCGTTGGCCACGTCAAACACCTCGGCTCGAGTGGGCATGGCGTTGTCAATCATCGACTCCATCATCTGTGTGGCAGTAATCACCACGCGGTCCATTGCCCGGGCCCTTGCAATAAGTGACTTTTGAATGCCTATCAGTTGGGCGTCTCCCACCTCAACACCCAGGTCGCCTCGCGCCACCATCACACCCATGGACGCCGTGATAATGCCGTTGAGAATCTCTTCATCGGCGACCACTTCAGCGCGCTCGATCTTGGCAATTATGCCAGGGTGCAGACCGTGGTTTTCCAGCAAGCGCTTTGTCTGGTGAATATCTTCTGCTGAAGAGACAAACGAGACGGCGACAAAATCCGGTTGGACAATACTCAGGTCGTCGATGTCAGCCATATCCTTGCTGGTCAGTGCGGGTGCTGCCAGGCCACCGCCCAATCTATTGATTCCCTTGCGTGAGCTGAGTTTGCCGCCTATCAATACGCTACAGTCCACGGCAGAGTCGCTGACAGTGTCTACCCGAAGCCGTATCCGTCCATCATCCAGCAGCAGGGTGTCGCCCCGGTAGACGCTGCTGCATAAGTCGTCATAGTCCAGACCGACACCGTGGATATCTCCCTCACCCTCGCCCAGCGTGAGATCAAGGCGGAAGCGGTCCCCCGGGGATAGCTGTACAGCGTCATCGCGAAAGGAACTGATACGAATTTTAGGTCCCTGCAGGTCAGCAAGAATGCCGACGTAGACGCCGGCAATGGCAGCCTGTTTACGAATGCGAGCAGCAACACGCGCGTGCTGTTCTGCGGTGCCATGGCTGAAATTCAGGCGAAAGACGTCAACGCCTGCAGCGATCAACTTGGCAATCATGTCCTCTGACTGGCTGGCAGGGCCGATGGTGGCAACGATCTTAGTGCGTCTGTTTACCTTGGGAGTCACGCTGTTTTCCAGGATTGTTTCCAGTGGTGCCGCCCTGTAGCAGTCAGGCGGCCTGCCCTTATCAGCAGGACAGGTTGAACGAAAGATAATGCCTGTTTGTGTCGTCCAGTGCCAGTGGCAAAAACCCCGCTAGCGATGCTTGTCAGAGTAGCTGCCATATACGCTCTCGCGGCCGTAAGACACTTCCAGAGACTGGCGGTCTCCGCGGTTCAGCCCGGACACCACCAGAGCATAGGAATTATCGATCATTCGTTCCAGTTCGCTGTCAGGAATACTGCCGTCCAGCACTACCGTATTCCAGTGACGTTTGTTCATGTGGTATCCCGGTAGAACGGCTGAAAAGATGTCGCGCAGCATCTGGGCCTCATCAGGGTCGCATTTCAGATTGATCCGCGCGCAACCTTGCTCCATCGCCAGCGTCGCATACATCTTGCGGCGAACTTTCATTACCGCCACGTCAGGTCCAAAGGGAAAGTCCTCGGCGCCCTCCGGTTTGCTCAAAAGATAGTCCCTGGCCTGTTGGTAGTTCATTGCGCGGTAGTCAGTGTTGCGAGAAAAGCGACGGTAAGGTCCGGAAAGTCAGTAAACAGGCCATCTACTGCGGCATCAATGAACAATGCCTGATGAACTGCCTGGATGGTTTTTGCGCCCGGCGGCAAATCGTCCGTGCGCAGGGTATAGGGGTGCACCAGCAGCCCGTGCTCGTGAGCCAACCTGGCCAGCCCTGTGGGGGCAAGGTTGGCATCAATCACCTGCGGTATCCAGGGTCCTATGCCCTGTGCATAAGTGGCGATTCGCTGGATGCCCTCCGCTGTGAGCATGGCTTCGTAATCGACACCTCCGTCCTCTCCCCAGCTGTTGTCACCAATCAGCTGAATCAATGGCAGGGTGGTGTTTGCACTCAGCCACTTGAGTGTGAGGTCATCAAAGCACTGCAGGAAAACCTGATTCTGCCTGTCGGCGTAGCCCTGCTCCTGCAGCACGTCCAGCACAGCCTGCGCCAGCTTGTACCCCTGGCGCTGGTGCCACTGCGGTGCCTTCAGTTCTATATAACGCCCGGTGGATACGCCCCGACTG
>JAUIIQ010000273.1 GCA_030431585.1 Gammaproteobacteria bacterium
GGTCGCAATGCCAGTGCCTGCCTGCTCAACTCCAGGGCACCCTCGGTATCCATTTTGCGACTCAGCCAGGCTGCGTTGTTCAGCGACGGTACATGTTCGGGGTAAACCACCAGCACATCCCGGTAAGCCTGCAAAGCACGCTCCTCATCTCCCTGCGCCAGGAACAGACCGGCCTTGTGCAGCAAGACGTTCTGATCCTGCGGATAGTCCTCCAGCCAGTCATCGATTACCGCCAGCGCTTCCTCATTTTTCTGCTGGTAAACCAGCGCGCGAGCGAGCAGCACCAGGCGAGCGGATTCGGGCTGTATTGCCTGCGCCTGCGCCAGCTTCCTGGCGGCAGAAGGGTACTGTTTGTCCAGCAGGTCCACCCAACCCTGGTAACCGATGAGGACTGCGGACTCCTCGTTGAGCTCGGTTGCAGCCACGAGCACTTCCCGGGCAGCGTCCATATCGCCGTTCCTCGCCAGAAATTCGACGAACTCGGTATTGATCACCACGTTGGCAGGGTCAAGGGTCAGCGCCTTGCGGAACGCGGCCTCGGCACGCTCCGGTTCACCGGCCACTACCAGCACATCTGCGTAGTTCAGGTAAGCTCTGGCCGAATCCGGCTGCAGGCGCACCAACTTGTCGAAGGTAGCAGAGGCCAGTGGATAGTTGCTTTTTTTCGCGTGGCTCAACGCCGTGACTTCAAGTATTTGGGGTTCGGCAGCCAACTGTGCCTCCGGCAGGTTTTCTGCCAGCTGGATCACCGCGTCGTAATCGGCTCTGGCGTAATGCTGCCTCATCAGGGCCAGGCGCAGGGCGGGGTTGTCAGGCTGCGCGGCCACGCCCGCGGCCAGCACCTCCAGAGCTCGATCAGCGCGCTCCAGGCGGAGAAACATATCCCCTGCAAACAGCGCTACGTCAGCTCTGCGAGGGTAGGCCTCAAGAACGCGGTTGAGCCAGCCCTCAACCTCGGCAGGGTTATCCGTTATCAGCTCCAGTTTGGCCAGGTTCATCAGCGCCGTCGCGTTGTTCTCATCCAGCTCCAGCACCCCCTTCAGTTCGCGCCGGGCCTGGTCCCATTCACCCACCGCCAGATAGGTAGAAGCCAACAGGGATTGCGGATCGACCTCGTCAGGGTATTGTTCGCGCAACGCCTGCGCTTTCTCGCGCGCTGACAGCACACGGCCCTGCTTGAATTCAGAGACAGCCACCCACTGCTGGCGCGTGTAGGGGTCCTGGCTCTCCAGCACATCACCGCCCAGCGCCTGCAGGTCTTCCCCTTTCAGCAAGGTTGAGACCATCAACAGGTTCTGCGCCTCGGCTGACTCGGGTGAGAGCTCCAGCAGCCGCCTGGCATAGCCCTGCGCCTCCGGCATATTGCCCTCATACAGATTGATTGTAGCCAGCAGCTGCAGCACGTAGAGATTCTCCGGATCCTGCTGCTCCAGCTCCAGAAGAACTTCTCTGGCGCCTTCATAATCGCCCATACTTACCAGCACAGAACCGAGCAAACGCTTGCTCTGCATACTGCCCGGCAGGTCACGCGATACCTGCCTGGCCTGCGACAGCGCCTCCTCAAAACGGCCCAGACGGGCCTGGGCGATGGCAGCGTACACTTTGCTCTCTGTCGATATCGGCCACTTGTTGACCGCATGAGTAAAGTTCTCCACGGCCTCCGGGTATTTGCCCCGGTAGAAGTCCAGCATTCCCTGCACATGATCCACGTACCAGTGCCCCTTGAGGCCGGATTGACGCAGCCGGGCCAATTCCGCTTCGGCCTCATCGTACTGCTGCAATAACACACGCATATGGGTGCGTTTCACGTGGTCCATACCGACATAAGTGGACAGTTCTACCGCTCGATCAAAGCTTTCCAGCGCGGCTTCCCGCCTGCCCTCCATGGACTCAATATCACCTAACACGCCCCATGCCCTGGCGGACTCCGGGTTGGCGTCCCTGGCTTTTTCCGCCCAGCGGCGGGCGCCTTCATTATCGTTACTCAACCGCGCCAGCGCAGACAGGCCGACCATGGGTTCAATGGAGTCCGGGTCAATCTCCAGCGCCAACTCAAACAACTGCTCCGCACCGGGGTAATCCAGCTGGGATAAAAGCCCCTGACCGACAAGCCCCATGATGAGTGCGCGATCCGCATCCGAAGCGCCGTCTGCCAGGGTCCTGCCGGCTTCTACCGCTTCGTCCAGCTTGCGCTGCCGAAACAGGGCTTCAACCAACAGCGGCTGTGCACGCCCGGCGTCAATTCCCCGATCCAGCGCCATCTGCGCTTCTTTCTCAGCGGTTGCGAAGTCCCCCGCCGCCAGTGACAGTTTCGCCAGGTGGTAACGCACCTCTCCCGAGCCGGGTTCCTGCTGCGCGGCACTTCTCAATTCAATCAGCGCCGAGGGGTAGTCGCCCTCTGCAACGTACCCCTCCGCAGCGGCGATGTATTCGTCCGCCGACTTCTCGGCGCAGGCCACCAGCAACACAGAGACCAGGCCCGCTGTTGCATATCTGCTAATCAAGTTCATCGTCTTCCCTTCCTATGGATTTAGTGCGACGCGATCGCCTGCCTTGGCTGCTGGCACGCGCAGCGTGAATCAGGATTTACGTACCGCCGGCACGCCCGCCCAGTGTTCGTTGGGGCCTATCCGGCTCCCTTTGGTAACCACGGCTCCGGCAGAAATAATGGCTCCGTCACCCACTGTCACGTCGGACATGATAATGGCTCCGGCGCCCACGGTGACATTGCTGCCCAGGACCACTTTAGCCAGCGCAAAATGACTGCCCTCAATGGCATGAGAGTAGAGAGTGGCGGCGTGTCCAATAATGGTGTTGTCACCTATTTCGGTGAGCGGCGGGTCCAGAATGGTGCCCGGTACAAAACTGTTGGAGCCAATCTTCGTGCCCAGCAGGGCGTAAACCAGCGTTTTCAGCGGCACGGGTAACACTTCGGTGCGGATAAGCGAGTTGAACAGCATGAGGTAAAACAGAATATTTACCTGCGCGCTGAACTCGGCTTTCGATCCCGGCTCCAGAAAGCCCTCCTGCAACGGCATTACCCGCAGGAACAGCCGATAAACGACAAATGCCCAGACGTAAATCAGTACGACCAGTGTCAGGGTATACAACACACTGTAGAAATCTCCCGCCCATGACCTGGTCACCAACACCTGCGTGGAAGCCAGGGCCGCCGCGATAATGACCGCCAGCAGTGTGAAGAAGACCGCTATCTGCGCTACTGATATTTTTCTCATACGCTTCCCGCCGAAAACACCGTCATGAACCGTTTGCGTTACAAGCCCGTGCCCGGGATGGCACTCTCGGTGGCCCCCAGGCTAACTCATGACTCTATCCTCATCTCATTGATTATTCTATTGAATTCATGCTTTTGCCCCAGGTTGCCCAGCGATTCTGCGAGGTCTTGCGCAGTTTCGCGATAAGCCGGTTCAGCCAGCACGCGTTTCATAACCGCAGCCAGCCGGTCGGCCCGGCAGGTACCAGCGCGCAATAACACACCCGCGGCAGCACGCTGCAGGGTTGCCATGTTCAAATACTGGTCCAGGTTGCCGGCGATACCGATAACCGGCACACCACCGGCCAGTGCCTGATGGGTCGTGGGACTCCCACCATTGCACACTACCAGGCTGGCCAGTTTCACCGCCTCTCTCCCAGGGAGATAGCTGTCCCAGAATACGTTG
>JAUIIQ010000043.1 GCA_030431585.1 Gammaproteobacteria bacterium
TTGACGCAGGCACTTGATATCAACCTGCATGGCGAGTTGGCCGGCCAGATGATGCAGCTTTACGAGGTTTCTGCCGCTGCCCTGATCGACGAAGAGTTCGACTTCTACCCGCTGCTGCCTGATGATGACGTCGATATCGTTACGCGCACCGATGCGCTGGCAGCATGGGCAGGGGGCTTTCTCGGCGGTTTTGCCCAGGTCAACAAGACCCAGGTGGGGCAGGACAGCAGCGAAATTCTCAGGGACTTTGCGGCCATCGCAGAAGCCTCAGTGGACGACCAGCATGACGAGGATGAGGAAGAGTCCGAGAGCAATTTTCTGGAAGTGTCAGAGTATCTGCGCTTTGCCGCTCTCAATGTATTCATGGACAGCCGCACCGAAACGGACAGTGGTGGCAGTGCCTCACTGCACTGAACAGCCCGGTCAGGCAACCTCCTGAGAAGCATGGCAAAGCTCTATGAAAATCAGTAACAGCGAATATGCCCGTCGCCGTCGCAATCTGATGGCGATGATGGAGCCAAACAGTATTGCCATCATCCCCTCCGCCCGGGAAGTGCGGCGCAGCCGGGACACCGAGTATCCCTTCCGTCAGGACAGCGATTTTTATTATCTCAGCGGCTTTAAAGAACCGGACGCGGTTTTGGTACTCATACCCGGCCGTGCCCATGGTGAGTTCGTAATGTTCTGCCGTGACCGCGACGAAGCAGGCGAGTTATGGCATGGGCGTCGTGCTGGCCCCTCCGGGGCCTGCGAGCAGTTTGCTGCCGATGATGCGTTTCCTATCGGAGATGCGGACGAGATATTGCCCGGTCTGATTGAGGGCAGGGATCGTGTTTACTACTCGATGGGCAGAAGCACTCGTTTCGACCGGCAGATAATGGAGTGGGTCAATACCATCCGCAGCAAGGAGGCTACGGGGGCGGTGCCACCAGGGGAGTTCACCGATCTCGACCACATGCTGCATGACCTGCGTCTGGTCAAGAGTGCTGCGGAGCAAAAACTCATGCGCAGGGCGGGAGAAATCACCGCCGGCGCCCACCGTCATATCATGGGGCAGTGCAGACCGGGCATGTTTGAGTATCAGCTGGAAGCCGAGTTGCACCATCAGTTTGCTTTAGGCGGCGCCCGCCACCCCGCCTACCTCAGCATTGTGGGTAGTGGCGCCAATGCCTGCACTCTGCACTATGTTGAAAACTCAGCGAAAATGCGCGACGGCGACCTGGTGTTGGTTGATGCAGGTTGCGAATTCGAATATTACGCCGCTGACGTTACCCGGACATTTCCGGTCAACGGCCGGTTCAGTCCCGAGCAGCTGGCTATTTATAACCTGGTACTGGCTGCCCATGACGCCACGATTGCGCAGGTAAGGGCCGGTAATCACTGGAATCAACCCCACGATGCCAGCGTTCGCGTTATCACCGCTGGCCTGGTTGAACTGGGCCTGCTTGAGGGCGAGGTGGATGAGTTGATCGAAACGCAGGCCTATCGCGATTTCTACATGCACCGCGTGGGACACTGGCTGGGTCTGGATGTTCACGATGTGGGTGACTATAGAGTGGGCAATGAATGGCGGGTGCTCGAAGCGGGGATGGTGCTGACCGTAGAACCCGGAATCTATATTGCGCCGCAGGCCACCTCGGTGGCGCGCAAATGGCGCGGTATCGGCGTGCGCATCGAGGATGATGTGCTGGTCACTCGCGAAGGCTGCGAGATACTGACCGAGGGTGCACCGAGAACGGCCGCTGAGATAGAGGCGGTGATGGCCGCGCCATGAAGCAGCACAGGGATATTGTTATCGCCGGTGGTGGTATGGTCGGTATCAGCCTGGCGCTATATCTCGCGGAGGTATTGCCTGCGTCAATGCGAATTTGCCTGGTGGAGGGGTTTGCCTTTCCCGATCCGCTTCCCGGGCACCGTCCTGACTATCATCCCGCTTTCGATGCGCGTTCTACCGCCCTGAGCTACAGCAGCCGACTGATTTATGAGCGCTTGGGTTTGTGGGACGACTTGCAGCAATGGTTGTGCCCCATAGACACTATTCACGTTTCCAACCGGGGTCGTTTTGGCAGCGCCCTGATGCGCGCCGAAGATTATGGCTGGCCTGCTCTGGGATACGTTGTTGAAAATGCATGGCTGGGCAATAGTCTTGTGCAGGCCTTGCACAAGCAGGGAGCGGTAGAGTTGATCAGCCCTGCCAGAGTGGTGGGTGCCCGCATGGAGAGCGGCCGTATGCAGCTTGACCTGGAGGGAGAGGGCCCGGATTCACTGGATGCGGAGCTTCTGGTGGTCGCTGATGGGGCAGCCTCCGGGCTGCGCGAAAAGCTGGGTCTTGCTGCCACCGAAAAACCCTATGGGCAACATGCTCTGGTCGCCAACGTGGCCTTTGCGAGGCCGCACAAGGGTTGTGCTTTTGAACGTTTTACTGAACAGGGTCCGTTGGCGTTACTCCCCCTGATGTCGGTGCCCGGCGCCGAGCACCGCAGCGGTTTGGTCTGGACCGTCGCCCCGTCTGAAGCTGAACGTTTGCAGCAGTGTTCAGACCAGGAGTTTCTTGCCGCCTTGCAGGAGCGCTTTGGCTACCGCCTGGGTCGCATGCAACAGGTGGGAGAAAGGCACGCCTATCCACTGTCACTGGTCAAATCCGGTGAGCAAGTGCGTCAGGGCGTGGTGGTCATGGGTAATGCAGCCCATGCCTTGCATCCGGTTGCCGGTCAGGGTTACAACCTGGCGTTACGCGACCTGGCCGAGCTCGCCACGGTGTTGGCGAGTTCGATTGAGCAGGGGCAGCGGCCGGGCGATTTGCGCACTTTGCAACGCTATGAGGAGCGACAGCGTCAGGACCAACAGCGGACTATAGAGTTCAGCGACCGCCTGCCATCCCTGTTCATGGCCGGGGACCCTGTTGTTGGCCTCGCTCGGGACCTGGCTCTATCGGGCCTCGATGTTCTGCCTGCATTGAAGCGTGGGTTCGTTGATTATGCGGCGGGCGTTGCCGCCATGGGGGAATAGCCGTGCCTGCGCAGCACGAGTTCGATGTGGTTATTGTCGGTGCGGGGATAGCCGGTGGCGCGCTGGCCGTGGCCTTGAGCGGCAGCGGGTTTTCCATAGCGCTGGTGGAACCGCGCCCGATGACAGTCGAGCCTTTGCCGCGAGAGCCGGGACTACAGAATTTCGACGCCCGGGTCAGTGCCCTGACACCGAAGTCTATCACTCTGCTGCGCCAGCTGGGTGCCTGGGAGGACATCGCCGCTTACCGGCACTGCCCCTATCAGCATATGAATGTCTGGGACGCTGAAGGCACCGGCCGTATAGAGTTTGATTGCAGTGAGGTGAAAGTACCAGCGCTGGGTCATATCGTGGAGAATCGGGCCATCGTCAACAGCCTGGCCTCGCGCATAGTGGCGAGCAGCGATATTCATTGCTTCAATCCTGACTCCGTTGCCTCCTGTGAGCGGGATGCAGACGGTCTGGTGCAGGTGGTGCTGGACAGTGGGCAGCAGCTTGCCGCCGGCCTGGTGGTGGGGGCCGATGGAGCACTTTCTGGCGTACGCGAGATGTTCGCTTTCAGGACTCGTGAATGGGACTATGGACACAGTGCGCTGGTGTGTACTGTGCAAGTGGCAGAGTCCCACCAGGATACCGCCTGGCAGCGTTTTTTGCCCACGGGTCCGCTTGCTTTCCTGCCACTGCCGGGCAAACAGGACGAGCACTACTGCTCCATTGTGTGGTCACTACAGGAGCCGATGGTTAAAGAGATGCTGTCACTGGACACAGAGTCTTTCTGTGCCACCTTGTCCAACTCTATTGAACACGCTCTGGGCCGAGTGCTTGATGCCAGCGCGCGCTTTGCTTTTCCCCTGCGCCAGCGCCATGCGGTTGACTATGTGCAGCCAGGTGTCGCGCTGGTTGGTGACGCTGCACACACTATTCACCCGTTGGCTGGCCAGGGTATCAATCTTGGCTTGCAGGACGTTGCGGTGCTGGCGGAAGAGCTGTTGCTTGCGCAACGAAGGCAGTTGTCTCCGGGGCGATTGGATGTGTTGAGCCGATACCAGCGGCGGCGCAAAGGTGAAAACCTGCTGATGATGGGAGCAATGGACGGATTCAAGAGGCTTTTTGAGGAGTCCTCGCTGCCAGTTCGTTGGTTGCGCAATGCCGGCATGCGCGGGGTTGCACAACTTCCTGCGCTCAAGCAGAGGCTGATGCGTCACGCCATGGGTATCGAATAGTCTGTATTGTGTTTCCCCTTCTCCCCGTTAAAATGATCGGCCCAGCGTTGCCGCGATGATAATTTAAAGGATCTTTCCATGAGCCACACCCCAAGTGAATTGAAGTACGCCAGCAGCCACGAGTGGGCCCGTCGTGAAGAGGACGGCAGCGTAACCGTGGGTATATCCGATCATGCCCAGGATGCGCTGGGAGACGTGGTATTCGTTGAGCTTCCCGAGGTGGGTGGCACCCTGGCGGCCGGAGAAGAGGCGGGCGTTGTGGAGTCGGTGAAAGCTGCGTCAGACATCTATGCGCCGATAAGTGGTGAGGTGTTGGCGGTAAATGAGCAGCTCGAGGACGAGCCCGAGACGGTAAATTCAGACCCTTACAATGACGGTTGGTTTTTCCGGCTGCAGCCTTCGGATGTGAGTGAGCTTGATGCCCTGCTCAGCGCTGAAGACTACCAGAGCAAGTGCGACGAGGAAGACTGAGGCCGCTGCGGTTACTCCCTTCAGGGACGACATGACTACAGCGGACCTATTCCTGCGCAAGGGCGCAGACCGGCGCTTGCGTGGCGGGCATTTGTGGGTTTATTCCAACGAAATCGACAGCAAACGCTGTAACCTGGGTGATTTCCTGCCCGGCGACCTGGTTGCCGTGCGCAGCGCCGAAGGCAAGCTCTTCGGGTCGGCCTATATGGAACCGCATGCGCTAATCTGCGCCCGCATATTTGCCCCGGGGGAGCTGTGTAATCTGGACTCTGCCCTGTTCTGCCGACGGTTGGCGTCTGCCCTGGCCGGCCGTCAGGCTGCCTTCGACAAGCCTTTTTACCGACTGGTGTACGGTGACAGCGATCTCCTGCCCGGTGTGGTCATTGATCGTTTTGGCCAGCACCTGGTCGTGCAACTCAACAACGCCGGTATGGAGCGCTATCGCGAGGCATTGCTGCAGGCCTTACAGGAATTGCTGCAACCAGAGGGAGTGTTGTTGCGTGGCGATAGTCGCAGCCGGCGCGAGAGTGGCCTGGCCGCTGACATCGAAGTAGTCGCTGGTGAAGTGCCGGAGCAGGTGCCGCTGGAAGAAAACGGCGTGCAATTCATCGCCCCGGTGCACGGTGGCCAGAAGACCGGGTGGTTTTACGATCATCGCCTGTCGCGTGCGCGACTGGCGCCCTGGGTGTCGGGCAAGTCGGTGCTCGACGTATACAGTTATATTGGCGGCTGGGGGGTGCAGGCTGGCGTGTTTGGTGCCAGCGCGGTGTGTTGCCTCGACAGCTCCGCGGCAGCTCTGGAAGGCGTGCGCATCAACGCCGAATTAAACGGCATTGCGGGCAAGGTGGCCGTGCGTCAGGGGTCTGCCCCGGAAACCATGGCTCATATGCAGGTCGAGGGCCTTTCCTTCGACGTGGTGGTGCTCGACCCACCGGCGTTTATCCAGCGGCGAAAAGACGTGAAAAAAGGCATGGCGGCTTATCGCCGCATCAATGAGCTGGGTCTGCGCCTGTTACGGCCGGGCGGGCTGCTGGTGTCTGCGTCCTGCTCCATGCACCTTGCCCGGGCCGACCTGGTGACCGCCATGCAGCAGGCCGCGGTGCGTGCCGACTGTCAGTTACGGATCGTGGAACAGGGCGCTCAGGGGCCTGACCACCCCATACATCCGGCAATCCCCGAAACCGAATACCTCAAGGCAGTTTTTGCGCGGAAGCTGGACCTGGACGCCTCCTAGCGCAGTGATATCACAGGCCAGCCAGTGTGTTGCGCATGCGCGTGCAGCGTCGGGTCGGGGTCTACGGCGACGGGATTGTCCACCAGTTCCAGCAGTGGCAGGTCGTTGTGCGAGTCACTGTAGAAATAGGCCCCTTTCATAGAGGTTTCCCGTCCTGCCAGCCATTGCTGCAGGCGTGTGATCTTGCCCTCCTTGTAGGAGGGCGTACCGGCAGGTTCTCCCGTGTAGCAGCCGTCGACTATCTCGGCTTCCGCAGCGATCAGCTCATCTATGCCCAATGCCGTGGCAATGGGGCGGGTGATGAACTCGTTGGTTGCGGTGATGATCAGCAGCTCGTCACCGCCGTTGCGGTGGTCGGCAATCAACCTTTGTGCCTTGGGTAACATGATGGGAGCAATCTTCTCTTCCATAAACTGACGATGCCATGCCTGCAGGGTTTGCGTGCTATGTCCTTTCAGCGGGCCCAGGGCAAACTGCAGGTACGCGACGATATCCAGGGTGCCTGCCTTGTAGTCTGCGTAGAATTGCTCATTGCGTGAGGCGAAATCGTCAGCGTCTACAAGCCCTTTTTCGCACACGAACTGCCCCCAGAGATAGTCGCTGTCGCCACCGATGAGAGTATTGTCGAGATCGAAAATTGCCAGGGCCATGGCCGCATCACCTGAGAAGAGGGCGTCAGCATAGCGTTTGCCGCGGGAGGAGTAAATTTCTCAGGGGCTGGAAAGTGTGGAACAATAAAAGTCCTATGATATAAGCAGTAAGTAACCAACGTGATCGACAAAGACGGCTTTCGGCCGAATGTAGGAATAGTGCTGGCCAATGATCGGGGCCAGGTTCTGTGGGCGCGCCGCGTGGGTGGCCGCGATGCCTGGCAATTTCCCCAGGGCGGTATAAACCAGGGTGAGTCCCCGGAGGAGGCCCTGTACCGCGAACTGGAAGAGGAAGTGGGCCTGGCCCGGGACGCGGTGGAGTTGCTGGCGGCAACCCGAGGCTGGCTGCGCTATAAACTGCCCAGGCGCTTTATTCGCAAAGGGCAGAAGCCGTTGTGTATAGGCCAGAAGCAGAAGTGGTTCCTGCTGCGCATGCTGGAGGAAGATGATGCGGTACGACTGGACCACAATGTGAAACCCGAGTTTGATCACTGGCAATGGGTCAGCTACTGGTATCCTCTTAACCAGGTGGTGGCCTTCAAACGCGAGGTTTATCGCCGGGCAATGAAAGAGCTGGCCCTGCCACTGGGGCACCACACAGAGAAATGGGCTGATAACTAGATGCTGGAAGTGCTGCGCCATATTGTTCAGGAGGTCAACGCAGCGAGCGGGCTGGAGGAGGCCCTGGAAATCATCGTACGCCGTGTGCAGAAGGCCATGGGTACCGAAGTCTGCAGCATCTATTTGCGCGATCCTGGCGGCGAGCGCTTTATCTTTCGCGCCACAGAGGGGCTGAACAAGGATCAGGTCGGCCTGGCCAGTCTGGCCTCCGGCGAGGGCCTGGTGGGCACTGTGGCGGAACGGGAAGAGCCGCTGAACCTCGAAAATGCGGAAAACCACCCCAGTTTCCGTTTCTTTCCCGGCATCGGGGAGGAGTCCTTCCACGCCTTCCTGGGCGTGCCCATTATCCACCAGCGGGATGTGCTGGGTGTGCTGGTAGTGCAACAGGCGGAACGTCGGCGCTTCGACGAGAGCGAAGAGGCCTTCCTGGTCACAATGTCTGCGCAGCTGGCTGCGGTGATAGCCCATGCCCGGGTTAGCGGTGCCCTGCTGGCTACTGCCGCATCTGCCGGTGCGCCGGCCAAGATTTCCGGTGTGGCAGGCGCGCCCGGCATTGCCATCGGAACGGCGGTGGTGGTCTCACCGATTGCCGATTTGTATGCCGTTCCGCAAAAGACCATCACCGACCGGCGCGGCGAGTTGCGTGCGTTCCGCTATGCCCTGAACCGTGTGCGTGAGGATATCCAGGCGGTGGCGGATAACCTGGGCGGTGAATTGAGTCGTGAGGATCATGCCTTATTCGATGTCTACCTGGGGATTCTGGATGATTCCTCCATAGGTCGCGAAGTGGTAAGCCTGATTCGCGAGGGCAACTGGGCCCAGGGTGCGCTCAGCAAAGTGATGATTGAGCACATCCGCCACTTCGAACGGATGGAGCACAGTTACCTCAAAGAGCGGGCTGTGGACGTGAAGGATTTGGGTACGCGAGTACTTGCTTACCTGCAAGCCTCTGATATAGAAGAGAAGGTGTATCCTGAGAACACGATCCTTGTGGGTGAGGAGCTCACTGCATCCTCACTGGGTGAGATACCCAGAGAGCGGCTGGCCGGGCTGATTTCCGTTCGTGGCTCGGGCAATTCCCATGTCGCCATACTTGCCCGGGCGATGGGCATCCCCACCGTTATGGGGGCCGTGGACCTGCCCTACACGCGGCTGGACGGACGCGAACTGGTCATTGATGGCTATAACGGCACAGTCCACCTGAACCCGCTGCCCGAGGTGCTGGCTCGCTTCAAGGAAGTGCTGGATTCCGACCGCGAGCTGAGTAAAGATCTTGAGTCCCTGCGCGACCAGCCCTGCATTACGCTTGACGGTCATCGGCTGCCACTGTGGGTCAATACAGGGTTGATGGCCGACGTTACCCGCTCCCTGGAGCAGGGTGCCGAGGGTGTGGGGCTGTATCGCACGGAAGTGCCTTTCCTGCTGCGCGAGCGCTTCCCGTCGGAGGAAGAGCAGCGGCAGATCTACCGCAACCAGTTAGAGGCCTTTGCCCCGCGTCCGGTCACCATGCGCACACTGGACATCGGTGGTGACAAGGCTCTGCCCTATTTCCCTATTGAGGAAGACAACCCGTTTCTGGGCTGGCGCGGCATTCGAGTCACCCTGGATCACCCGGAGATCTTTCTGTCGCAGGTGAGGGCGATGCTCAAGGCCAACGCTGGATTGGGCAACTTGCGCATCATGTTGCCTATGATCAGCAGTATTTCGGAAGTGGATGAAGCGCTGGATCTGGTCTACCGCAGTCACCGGGAAATCACCCAGGAGGGGGTGGAAGCGGAAATGCCCCTGATCGGCGTGATGGTAGAAGTACCCTCGGCGGTTTACCAGGCCCGGGCCCTGGCCAAGCGCGTGGATTTTCTGTCCGTGGGCTCAAATGACCTGACCCAGTACCTGCTGGCGGTGGATCGCAATAACCCCCGGGTTGCCGAGCTCTATCATTCCATGCACCCGGCAGTCCTGCAGGCGCTGGTCGTTGTCGCCGACGCAGCGCATAGCGAAGGCAAGAATGTTGGCATCTGTGGCGAACTGGCAGGTGACCCTGAAGGCGCAGTTTTGCTGCTGGCAATGGGCTACGACATCCTCTCGATGAACGCTACCAGCTTGCCGAAAGTCAAAAAAGCGCTGCGTAACGTCAATCTGGCCGAAGCCAGGGAACTGCTTCAGGAGGTGTTGCAAATGGAACATGCGACGGAAATTCACAAGCGACTGGAAGTATTCCTCGCTTCCCATGGCATGGAGCAGTTTATTCACAGTCCGGTGGATTGACCGTACCTTCAGGGCAGTGACGTGGATGTTTCTCCGGTTGCATCCCCGGCAGGAGAGAAGCTCACTTCCCGGCAGCAGATAGTGCCGCTGGCGTCCTTGATCAGTGTGGTTGTTGCCCGCGTGCCGTAGTGGGGGCTAACGATGAATTGCGCAGACAGCAGTCGCTCCATTTCACCATCTAGAGCCTGATCCTGCAGTTGCGCGTTCGATGCCAGCTCGCGGCTGGATACCGCGCGCGCCAGACCCTGGTGGCTTGGCGTGGTGGCCAGTTCCCGGCGCAGTCGTTGTTTGCCTGCGACGACTTTGGGCCAGGGCGTGTCCAGGCGGGCGTTACTCAGCCCATAGATACCCGGCTGCAGCCGCTGCGGTTGCGCCCCTGCCGCGCTGTTGGTGAAATACCACAATGCCTCACCTTCCCCCAGCAGCAGGTTGAAGCCTGCGTACTGGTTGGCGATTGTGGCGATGGCGCGCAGGTATTCCTCGGCTGATTGGGAGCCAGTGAGGTAGTTTGCTGTCAGCTCGCCCCGCGATCGCGCTGCCGGGCCGGTGTTGGCCGGGTCCCGAAAATTGGTAATGGCGGCAAAGCGCCCGGACCGGTCCACACCCAGCCAGGTGCCGCCCGCCTGCAGGTCGCGACCCGCAAACACCTGCGGCTGATCCTCCCAGAAAGTGGCCGCAGCAGTGGGGCGCGCGTGGAATTCATCACGGTTTGCCGCGACCAACAATGGGTAGTCTTGACAGGCTTGATGGGCGAACAGGATCAGGCACATGGGTGTTGCGGACTCCGCGGGTTGAGGTAAATAATTGTGAATCGCTGTTGGCTGCATGATAATACGACCTTGTCCTGTTGGTCTGCCCATGCTTCCTTATCCTGAAATCGATCCCGTCGCCGTCGCCCTTGGCCCGCTAAAAATTCACTGGTACGGCCTCGCATACCTCACCGGTATCGCTGCTGGTTGGTGGCTGGCACTGCGCCGTACCGGCCAGCCCTGGAGCCCGGTGAAGCGGGAGCAGGTAGATGACCTGGTGTTTTTCGCCGCTCTGGGGATCGTGCTGGGCGGGCGAATAGGCTACACCCTGTTCTATGGCGGTCAGCGCCTTGTTGATGACCCCACCTGGGCCCTGCGCCTCTGGGAGGGAGGCATGTCCTTTCACGGCGGTTTTCTTGGTGTACTGTTTGCCATGTACCTGTTCGGACGCAAGCGCAACATAGCCTTCTGGCGACTCATGGATTTTGTCGCACCGCTGGTGCCCATCGGCCTGGGTCTGGGCCGGCTGGGAAACTTTATCGGTCAGGAGCTGTGGGGCAAGCCGACGGACGTGGCCTGGTCCATGGTATTTCCGGCAGATCCCCTGCAATTGCCGCGTCATCCTTCCCAGCTGTACGAGTTTGCCCTGGAGGGCTTGCTACTGTTCGTCCTGTTGTACTGGTTCTCTTCCAGGCCTCGCCCGACCTGCGCCGTGTCCGGGGTGTTTTCCCTCGGCTATGGCAGCGCGCGTTTTCTGGTGGAATTTTTTCGCGAGCCGGACGCTCATATCGGTTACGAGGCCTTCGGCTGGTTGACCCGTGGGCAGCTGCTCAGCCTGCCGATGATTATCGTGGGCCTGGCCCTGTTGTTTGTCGCCTATCGCGGCAGTAATCGAACCCGAAATGGAAGCACGTGATGAAGCAATACCTGGACCTGCTGCAGGACATAGTCGAAAACGGTGTAAGCAAGGGCGACCGCACCGGCACGGGTACGCTGTCGGTATTCGGCCGGCAGTTCCGGCATGACCTCGCCGACGGATTCCCCCTGCTGACAACCAAAAAACTGCACCTGAAGAGTATCATCAACGAGCTTATCTGGTTCCTTAAAGGCGATACCAATATTCGTTGGTTGAAGGAAAATGGTGTTTCGATCTGGGATGAGTGGGCAACAGAAAACGGTGACCTGGGGCCGGTATATGGTGCGCAGTGGACGGCATGGCCCACGCGTGACGGGGGCAGCATCAACCAGATTGATTACGTGGTCGACTGCCTGCGCAACAACCCTGACAGCAGGCGAATCCTGTTCCATGGCTGGAATGTAGAGTACCTGCCCGACGAGGCCGTCAGTCCGCAGGACAACGCAGCGGCGGGTCGCATGGCATTGCCGCCCTGTCACTTGCTTTATCAGTTTTATGTGGCCGGTGGGCGGCTCTCAGCCCAGCTGTACATACGTTCCAGTGATACCTTTCTGGGCCTGCCCTACAACACCGCCAGCCTGGCAGTCCTCACCATGATGCTGGCCCAGCAATGCGATCTTGAGCCGGGGGAGATCATTATCACTACGGGCGATTCGCACCTTTACAGCAACCATCTTGAGCAGGTGCGTGAACAGCTTTCCAGGGAGCCAAGGGCGCTGCCTCGGCTGAATATCCTGCGCCGCCCCGCCGATATCTATAGCTACAGCTTCGAAGACTTCGAGTTGCTGGACTATCAACCACACGCGCACATTGCGGCGCCTGTAGCGGTTTAGCATGCCCGGGGTTGAGCTAGCCGTCATTGTCGCTGCGGCCGACAATGGAACAATAGGCAGCAACAACGCCCTGCCCTGGCACCTGCCGGAGGATTTGCGCTATTTCAGGCGGGTCACGCTAGGGAAGCCCGTGGTGATGGGGCGCAAGACTTATGAGTCTATCGGCAGGCCATTGCCTGGGCGCACCAACATCGTGATCACCCGCAACAAGGACTGGCACACCGAGGGCGTGCGCTCGGTGCACAACCTTGATGAAGCACTGCGGCTCGCCGAGGAAATCGCAGTAGCTGACGGCGCGAAGGAGCTTATGGTGATCGGCGGCGCGGAAATATACGCAACAGCGATCCCCAGGGCAGATCGCCTCTATCTCACGCAAGTGCATGCCAATGTGCCAGGCGACGCCCGGCTGCCGGAGATTGACTGGACGCAATGGCGAGAGGTCTCGCGCGAGCGGTTTACGGCAAGTGACGGCAACCCCTACGACTACAGTTTTGTTGTTTTTGAACGCGAGGTCTGAGCGGGAACCTGATTGCCGGGTTGTTACCGCGGGCTATATTGGTTGTCTTTTGTGTTACCCAATTACCCACAATGCACGTGTTAACCCGTATGGGGGGCGCGATAATTGAAATGGTCTGCACATTTAGTTTAAATTTCGCTCCTCGGTTTACCGACTCTGGTTTATCCACTATATACATAGTTCCGATACCGGTTTATCAGAGCCGTCTCTTTTTGTTGGACACAGGAAACATTATTCCCATGACTATGCATCGATTGAAAAATGCAGTGATTGCTGCACTGGTTGCTGCGGGGGCCCTGCTGGGTTCTGCAACAGCCGTGCAGGCCAGCACGCTGGACTCCATTTTAGACGTGGGTGAGGCCAAAAACTCGGCCGCCCGTAAATCCCAGGCCAAGATCGATCGCCTCGCGGATGAGACTCGTGATCTGCTGAACGACTACAAGACAGTCAACAAGCAGATTGACGGACTCAAGGTCTACAACACCCGGCTGCAGCGTCAGATTGACAATCAGGTCAAGCGCATTGGCCAGATTGATAACTCAATCGACCAGGTAACGGTCATTCAGCGCCAGATGACACCGCTGGTGATCCGCATGATCGATGGCCTGGAAAAGTTTGTGGAACTGGACGTGCCTTTCCACATGGACGAGCGTCAGCAGCGTATTGCTTTCCTGCGAGCCAACCTGGATCGCTCCGATGTCTCGGTGGCTGAGAAATTCCGCCAGGTGCTGGAAGCGTACAAGATTGAGAACGAATACGGCCGCAAAATCGACGCCTACAAGGGCAGTGTTGAGATCGACGGTGTAGAGCGCGACGTCAACTTCTTCCGTGTGGGTCGTGTGGCCCTGTTGTACCAGACTACTGATACCGAGATTTCCGGTGCCTGGGATCAGGGCAGCCGGACGTGGGTTCCCCTGGAGCGCGGCGAATACCGCAACGCCATTATGAAGGGGCTGCGCATTGCTCGCAAAGAAGCCTCCATTGACCTGTTGAACTTGCCAATCCCCGCACCGGAGGCCCAATAATGAGCATTAAATTTGTGAAGGCCGCCGCCATTGCCATGGCGGGCACGTTGGCGCTCTCTGCCGGCTCCCTGCAGGCGCAGGAAGCCCAATCGCTGGACGAACTGCTGCAGTTTGTAAAAAAAGGGCAGGTTCAGGAGCAGAAAGAGAATCGTGCTCGCGAACAGCGTTTTGCCAAAGACAAGGCGAATCAGGCTGCTGAGCTCAAGCGCGCCGAGGCTGAACGCGCTCGCCAGGAGGAGCTGTCAAGCCAGCTGGAGAACCAGTTCGAAGAGAATGAACTGCTGGTTGCAGCGAAGCAGAAACAGTTGAAGGAAAAGCTGGGTACCCTTGCGGAACTGTTCGGTCACCTGACCTCTACCTCTGGCGACCTTGCCAGCAACCTGGAGAATTCACTGACCAGCGCCCAGTATCCTGGTCGTGAAGTGTTCCTGCAGGAGCTGATCGACAAGATGAGCGGCTCCGACACGCTGCCCAGCATCGAGGAGATCGAGCGCGTCTGGTACGAGCTCAATCGTGAAATGGTTGAGTCCGGGAAAGTGGTTTCTTTCAGCGCCCAGGTGGCCAAGCCTAACGGCGACAAGGTCGATCAGAAGGTGGTGCGCGTAGGTACCTTCAATGTCGTATCGGAAGAAGGCCAGTATCTGCAATTTGTGCCTGCCAAGGGCAGCCTGGAAGAGCTGTCTCGCCAGCCCTCTGGTCCCTACATCGGCTGGGCCAAAGATCTTGCCAATGCCACTGACGGCATGCACAAGTTCGGTGTGGACCCCACCGGTCCTACCGGCGGTTCCTTCCTGGCAGCTCTGATCAACAGCCCCAACCTTGAAGAGCGCTGGCATCAGGGCGGTTATATCGGCTACGCGATCACTGCAGTGGGTGCATTTGCATTCGTGCTGGCACTGATCAGGCTGGGTTACCTCGCCTCCGTCAGCTCCAAGGTCAGCAAGCAGCTCAAGAGCGACAAGGCCAACGACAACAACCCGCTGGGCCGTGTGCTGAAAATTCATGAGGACAACCCCTCAATGGATTCCGAGACGCTGGAACTTAAACTTTCAGAAGGCATCCTGAAAGAAACGCCCAGACTGGAATCGGGCCTGACGCTGCTGAAAATCATCTCGGCGGTAGCGCCCCTGATGGGCCTGCTGGGTACGGTTACCGGTATGATCATCACCTTCCAGGCTATCACCATTTTCGGTGCGGGCGATCCCAAGGCGATGGCTGGTGGTATCTCCGGCGCCCTGGTGACAACCGTACTCGGCCTGCTGGTGGCGATTCCGACGGTGCTCCTGCACACCATCGTGAACGGTCGCGCCCAGCGTATCATCCACGTGCTGAACGAGCAGACCACCGGCATCATTGCGGAGCACACCGAGGCCAACCAGAGGAACTGATATGTACTGGTTTGATAGTGCGTATGAGGCCGTTGCCCGCTTCATGGACATGGGCGGAAACGTCCTCTGGTTGATCGCCATCCTGCTGTTCGTGATGTGGGCACTGATCTTCGAGCGCGTCTGGTATTTCACGGCAGGCTGGAAGAAAGATGTGGCGCAGGCGATTGGTACCTGGGAGGGACGCTCTGAGCGGAAATCCTGGGAGGCGCACGCGATTCGCGAGAAGCTGATCTCCCAGTCGCGGATGCAGATCAACCAGTATCTCCCCGTTATCAAGACCCTGGTGGCCCTGTGCCCCCTGCTGGGTCTGCTGGGAACGGTGACGGGTATGATTGAGGTCTTTAACATTATGGCGGTCACCGGTGGTGGCGACGCCAAGTCGATGGCCGGCGGTGTATCGCGGGCTACCATCCCCACGATGGCCGGTATGGTAGCGGCCCTTTCCGGGGTGTTCGCGAATACGTATGTCACTCGGGTTGCCCAGCGCGAAAGCGAGTTCCTGGAAGACAACCTGACCACCGATCACTAAGAGAGCACAGACAATGCGCAGGAACAATAGAGCAACTGCAGAGGATGAAGCCCAGATCGACCTGACGCCCATGCTGGACGTTGTGTTTATCATGTTGATCTTCTTTATCGTCACCGCATCGTTCATCAAGGAAGCGGGTATCGAGGTAAACCGTCCTGAGGCGTCCACTTCCCAACCGAAAGAAAACGTGAATATCCTGGTTGCGATCAGCGCCAATAATGAAATCTGGATGGATAATCGCCGCATTGACGTGCGCGCAGTGCGCGCTAATATCGAACGTCTGCACGCTGAGAACCCCAAGGGTGCTGTTGTGGTGCAGGCCGACAACAAGTCGAACACCGAAACGGTGGCGTCTGTATTTGATGCCGCCCGTGAAGCGGGAGTCTACGATGTCTCTCTGGCTACCGAGGATGATTGATCTGTTATGAGTCGTAATCTGACAAGGTTAATCTTCGGCGCACTGCTGGCCTTGCCGGTGGCCGGTGGTCTGTTCTTTATCATGCAGTACCTGATTGCCACAGCCGATCCCAAGATCGACGACAGCAAGTCGCGCAAGGTGGCAGACATCCACATGCCCGAGCGGGAAATCGATACCAACACCAAGGAGCCAAAGCCCGACAAGGTGGACGATCCCGAGGAGCCGCCACCGGATCTGGATACGCCCGACCTGGATATGAACATGGACGTGGATGTGGTGAATACTGCACCGCAGGCGTCTATCGACGTGGAAATCAGTTCCTCCGGCATGTCGCAGGGCGATGGCGAGTACCTTCCTATTGTGAAGGTAGCGCCCATCTACCCGCGGCGAGCGCAGACACGCGGCATTTCTGGCTACTGCATCGTCGAGTATACGGTGACCACATCGGGTGCGATTCGTGATCCGGTAGCGGTGGATTGCCAGCCTTCGGGCGTATTTGAGAAGGCCTCTGTGAAAGCGGCTCTCAAATTCAAGTACAAGCCCAGGGTTGTCGACGGCGAGGCTATCGAGGTGGCAGGTGTGCAAAACAAATTCACTTACGAGCTGGAACAGTAATAGGGTTTAGGTGTTATGAAATTGCTGAAATACCAGACATGGACGCGAGCAGTGCTGCTCGCGTGTCCCGTGCTCGTAGTGCAGGTTGCGCTTACGCAGCTGCATAGCGATGCCGGTTTTTCTCCTCTGTCCTCCGCGCATGCGCAGCAGAAGGAAAAGGACACACGCGAGACCAGGCGAACGCCCGCGTTGCGCAACAAGGTTTATGAGAAACTCGCAGAGGCCCAGGCCGCAGCGGAAGCCAAAGATTTATCTGGCGCGATCAAAATCCTTGATGGCATGGTGGCGGCAGGGGGCAAGAAGGCGCTCAACAGCTACGAGTTGGCGAACGTGTATAACCTGTATGCGTTTATCTATTACAGCCAGGAAAATTACAGCAAAGCTCTCCAAGCCTACGAGGAAGTGGTTTCCCAGCCCGACATACCATTGGCTATGGAAATCAACACGCGTTATACGATAGCCCAGCTTTATTTCGTGCAGGAAAACTGGAAGCGTGGTATCGACGCGTTGCTGAAGTGGTTTGACATGACCGAAACGCCAAACGCCAATGCCTATGTCCTGCTGTCCCAGGGCTACTACCAGCTGAAGGATTATGACAAGGCCCTGCTCAATGTTGAGAAAGCGATCAGCATGTACGACGAAAAGGGTAAGCTGCCGAAAGAGCAGTGGTACAACCTCGCCCGTTTCCTGTACTTCGAAAAGAATGACATTAACAAGACCGTAGATGTGCTGGAGACCTTGCTGACCCATTATCCCAAGAAGCAGTATTGGGTGCAGTTGTCTCATATGTACGGAGAACAGAAGAAGGAATCCGAACAGCTTGCTGCCATGGAAGTAGCCTACGACCAGGGTCTTCTCGACAAGGGCACCGAGCAGGTCACCATGGCCTATCTGTTTCTCAATGGCGATGTTCCCTACAAAGCAGCCAAGGTGATGGACAAGGGGCTGAAAGCGGGAACCATCGAGGATAAGTCCAAAAACTGGGAGGTGGCTGGTAGCGCATGGCGCCAGGCTCAGGAGGTCGACAAATCCATTCCTGCCATGGAGAAAGCAGCGGCCAAGTCAGAGACCGGTGAGCTCTATGCGCGCCTGGGTAACATTTACCTGGACGGCGACCAGAATGAAAAGGCGATAACGGCGATCAATAAGGGACTGTCGCGCGGTGGGGTCAAGCGCCCTGATAACGCGAGGCTGGTTCTGGGCATGGCGTATTTCAATACCAAGCAGTACGACAAGGCCCGTGAAGCGTTCAAGGCAGCCGCCAGGGATGAGCGGTCCGAGAAGTATGCCGCTCAGTGGATCAAGTACATGGAATCCGAGCTGGAACGTCAAAGGTCGTTGGCAGAGGGTTAAACGTCCTTTGCCACGCCGTGGGTGATGGTTGCTGACAAGGCAAAAAAAAGGAGCTCCAGGAGCTCCTTTTTCTTTTTCGCGGTGTAGGTTTACAGCGCGATGACGTTTTCCGCCTGAGGGCCTTTCTGGCCGTCAGTTACGTCGAACTGGACTTTCTGTCCGTCCGCCAGTGTGCGAAACCCATCGCCTTTTATGGCGCTGAAATGTACGAATACGTCGGGACCGTCCTCGCGCTCGATGAAGCCGAAGCCCTTGCTTTCGTTAAACCATTTAACGGTGCCGGTTGTTGAAGACATAGAATATACCTGTGTTACGTGCCGCGCCGTTGCCAGCGCTGCTGATTTTCAATTGTTTACGGTTTGCGAACGGATGATCCTGACGGCTCTTCTGTCACTTTCCACATGTTGCTGATACCTCAGCATTCTGAGTGTAGCACCTGAATCGGGACCCTGCTGCGTACGATAAAAAATTTATTTCGGCAATAATACGGCTTCTGCTGTGCCCCCGTAGCTGCATTAAGGCCGGTTTCATCTTGCCCGGACAGGGTATAACCTTTGGGCAGGCTCTCGGTCATGGAAGCAAATGTGCGGGTATTGCTTGTAGAAGATGATTTGCAGCTGGGGGAGTCCCTGGAGACGGCGCTGCGTCTGGAGCACTATGCCGTGGATTGGCTGCGCAGTGGCGACGCTGTTCGAGCGACCCTGGGTGCCACCCCCTATGACCTCATGGTCCTGGATCTGGGGCTGCCGGGGGTGCCGGGCATGCAAGTGCTCAGACAGGTCCGTGCGGACAAACAGGATATCCCGGTACTGCTGCTGACAGCGCGCCAGACCCTGGCAGACAAGGTCGACGGGCTGGACTCGGGTGCCGACGACTATCTCACCAAGCCGTTCGAAATAGAGGAGCTGTTCGCGCGGATACGGACCTTGCTGCGCCGAAAGGGGGGGCTTCGCAGTCAGCAGCTGGAGGCCGCTGGCATTGCACTTGATCCGGTTGACCGGGTCGTCACGTTCGCCGGTGAGGTGCTGGATTTGACGGCGCGCGAGTATGCCATTCTGGAGATACTGGTGCGCAACGCCGGCCGCTTTGTGTCGCGACCTCGCCTTGAGGAGGGAATATACAGTTGGGGCGAGGAAGTAGGCTCCAATACAGTGGAGGTTTACATCTCACGGCTACGCAAGCGCTTCGGCAGTTCCGCGATCGAAACCATGCGTGGCGTCGGGTATCGCATTCCACGATGAGAGCATCGCTGCAGCGCCGCCTGACCTGGATTCTGCTCGCGCTTACCCTGTTCGCATGGGTAGCCTCCGCCGCCCTGACCTACTTTTACGCCAACCGTGCGTTGCTGGGGCAGGTTGATCGTCAACTGGAACAGTACGCGGACCTGGTCACTTACATAACGCGTGTGTTTGAACGACAGCTGGCCCAGGGGCAGCCATTGTATGAAGCCTGGAGCGGGCATGACTATGATCAGGCGCACCTTGAGCCGATTGTTATCGAAGCGCTTGCCAGTCAGGGACTGGCGCCGGCAATCAATGTCTGGGAAGGCGAGAGTATGATTGCGCTGGTTGAGGGGTCGCCTCGCTTTCCGCGCCCCTCGGTAGAAGGCTTGAGGTATCTGGAGCGTGATGGTGAGAGTGGCCAGTGGCGAACCCTGAGCCGCTGGGATGAAGAGACGGCAGTGTGGATACTGGTGGGTATAGAGCTGGGCTTGGCGCGGCGCGACATGCTCGGTACCTTGACCAGTGCGCTGGTACCTTTGTTGGTGGTGCTGCCACTGACGATTGCGTTCCTCTACCTGGGTGTGTTCCGCGGCTTACGCCCTTTGCGCAACCTTGCTGAGCAGATCTCGGAGCGTAAGCCGGGACTGCTGGATGCGGTGCCCACAGAGGATGTGCCGCTCGAACTGGCCCCGGTGGTGCGTTCATTAAACGATTTGTTTGCGCGGCTGGCGAATGCACTGGAGAGTGAGCAGCGTTTCACTGCGAACGCGGCGCACGAGTTATTGACACCACTTGCGGCCATTAAGACCGAAGTGCAGTTGTGCCAGCGTCAGTTGTGTGAGGAGCCGGCGGCCAGCATGCTGGCGCGCATCACCCAGCGCGTCGACCGGGCCAGTCACACGGTGGAGCAATTACTCACCCTCGCCAGGGTCGACCCGGAGGCACCGCTACAGAGAGAGGAGGTCAACCTCGCCGAACTGCTTACGGAGGTGCTGGCCGAGACTGGCCATCTGGCCGCAGATAGGGGTCTGGAGGTGCAGGTGGATATAAAATTGAAGGATAGTATCAAGGGGAACAGCGAGGCATTGGCAATTCTCATGCGCAACCTGTTGCTGAACGCCATCCGTTACAGCAGTGGCGACCCGCAGCTAAGGGTAACCCTCTCCCCGCGTCAGGGTGACGTGATGCTTGAGGTGTGTAACGACTGTGACCCGCTGTCAAAGGCCGAGCATGCCCAGCTCAGCGAGCGTTTTTATCGTGTGCCGGGCAGCGCTGGCATCGGGGCTGGTCTGGGGCTCTCTATTGTCAGTCGTATCGCCTCACTGCACGGGGCACGCCTGCAGACAGGCCCCGGCAGCGATGGCAGGGGTTTTTGTGCGCGTGTCTGC
>JAUIIQ010000274.1 GCA_030431585.1 Gammaproteobacteria bacterium
GGCCACTGCAGCCATGGCACTGGCGGTCGTGCTGTTGCAGGGAGACAGTACGCTCTGGCTGCAGTGGGACTGGCAGCGCAGGGCGCTGGAAATGCTGTTAATTTGCACTGCCGGCGGCCTTGCCTATATGCTGACACACTTGGCCATGGGCACCCGTCTGCGCCACTTGAGAGCGCCGGGGGCCGTCTAGTGCACATGGTGGAAGCAGGTCTGCCGGCCCTGGCTTTTCTGCCACTTTCACAACACAAGCAGGGCAAATTGTACGTTTCAGCTGTCCTGCGCATTCGCTATAATCCTGCGTTTGGTTTTACCGGGCGTCCCCTGATCTCATGGAGCTGATTCGCGGCCTGCACAACTTGCGGCCCAGACACCGCGGTTGCGTGGCCACTATCGGTGCCTTTGATGGCGTGCATCTGGGGCATCAGGCAGTGATGCATCACCTGCGCGACAAAGCAGCCGAACTGGACCTGCCCAGTGTGGTGATAGTGTTTGAACCGCTGCCGCGAGAGTTTTTTTCTCCGGTACAGGCTCCCGCGAGAATCATGAGCTTCCGCGAGAAGTTTCAGGCCATGGGTCAACTGGGAGTCGATCGCCTGTTGCGCATCCGGTTCAATGAGTCGTTGCGTACGATGTCCGCAAAGCAGTTCATTGAAGAGGTATTCGTTGGTGGGCTGGGGGTGCGCTATATCGTGCTGGGTGATGATTTTCGCTTTGGCAACGATCGTCAGGGCGATGTCCGTTACATTCAGCAGCAGGGTGAAGTCCACGGATACAGCGCCGGACCGACGCCAACGTTTTCCTGGCAGGGCGAGCGGGTAAGCAGTACCCGAATTCGTGAGGCTCTGGAGGCAGCGGAATTTGAGCGCGCCGAGCAGATGCTGGGGCGGCCTTACAGTATATCTGGCAAGGTGGTTTACGGTCGGCAACTGGGTCAGACCATTGGTACGCCTACGGCCAACCTGGAGTTGCGCCGACTGCGGGCACCTCTTTCCGGCGTTTACGCGGTGAAGGTCAACGGGGCGGGATTGTGTGATGCCCCGGGCGTCGCCAACGTGGGTGTGCGCCCGACAGTTGATGACAGTATCAAGGCCAACCTGGAAGTGCATCTGATAGATCGTGAGGTAGAACTGTACGGCCAGCACATCGACGTCAGCTTCCTGCACAAGCTGCGCGAGGAGAAGAAATTTGCATCGCTGGATGAGCTGAAGGAAAACATAGCCAAAGACATTGAATCCACCCGGGCCTGGTTTAACCAGAGCCAGACATAGAAACGATATGAGCGAATACAAAGACACACTGAATCTGCCGAAGACGGCTTTTCCAATGAAGGCGAGCCTCGCCCAGCGAGAGCCGCAGCGGCTCAAGCAATGGCAGGAGATGGACCTCTACGGCAAAATTCGTGAGGCCTCACTCGGACGCCCGAAGTTCGTGCTCCACGATGGCCCCCCCTATGCCAATGGTGACCTGCATCTGGGGCACGCGGTGAACAAGGTGCTCAAGGACATTATCGTCAAGTCACGCTCACTGGACGGCTTCGACGCGCCGTATGTGCCAGGGTGGGACTGTCATGGTCTGCCTATTGAACTCAATGTGGAAAAGAAAGTCGGCAAGCCTGGCGTCAAGGTAACTGCTGCCGAGTTTCGGCAGAAATGCCGCGAATATGCCGCCAGGCAGGTGGACGGACAGCGCCAGGACTTTATCCGCATGGGTGTGTTCGGTGACTGGTTCAACCCTTACCTGACCATGGATTTCCAGTTTGAGGCGGATATCGTGCGTGCCCTGTCACGCATTGTCGCCAACGGCCACCTGCACAAAGGATTCAAGCCCGTGCACTGGTGTATGGACTGCGGTTCCGCGCTGGCGGAAGCGGAGGTGGAGTACAAGGACAAGCACTCTCCGGCAATTGACGTGGCGTATGTTGCTGCCGACCCGGATGCCGTCAGCGCAGCCTGCGGTGCCGATTACAAAGGTGAAATAGCTATTCCCATCTGGACCACCACGCCCTGGACCCTGCCGGCGAGCATGGCGGTGAGCCTGCATCCGAAGCTTGAGTATGTCCTGATGCAGGGTAAGGGGCGGGCCCTGGTCGTAGCTGCCGAGTTGGCCGAGGAATGCGCCCGCCGCTATCAGCTCGAGGAGCTAACGGTGCTGGGCCGCTGCCTGGGGCAGGCCCTTGAGGGCCAGCCGTTACAGCACCCTTACCTGAACAGGCAGGTCCCGGTTGTGCTCGGTGAGCATGTTACCACCGAGGCCGGCACTGGCGCCGTGCATACAGCCCCGGCACACGGCCAGGATGACTTTATCGTGGGGCAGGCTTATGGCCTGGAAGTCTATAACCCGGTTGGCGCCAACGGCGTCTATCTGCCGGAAACCGAACACTTCGGCGGGCAGCATGTGCTCAAGGCCAATCAGGGAATCTGTGAGCTGCTGCAGCAGCGCGGGGTGCTGCTGCATCACGAGGACTATGAGCACTCCTATCCACACTGCTGGCGCCATAAAACCCCTATTATTTTCCGTGCCACGCCGCAGTGGTTCGTGAGCATGAAGCAGAACGGCTTGCTGCCCAAAGCGCTGGCTGAAGTAGACAAGGTGCAGTGGTTGCCCGAGTGGGGTCAGGCACGCATCGAAAGTATGCTGGGAGAGCGTCCGGACTGGTGTATATCCCGTCAGCGAACCTGGGGTTCCCCGATAGCATTGTTCGTACACAAGAGCTCAGGCGAATTGCATCCCGACACCGAGGTGCTGATGGAGCAGGTGGCGCTGCGTATGGAGGAGAAGGGGATAGACGCCTGGTTCGAGCTGGAGCCGGCGGAGCTGTTGGGGGAGGACGCAGAACATTACGAAAAAGTGACTGACACGCTGGATGTATGGTTTGACTCCGGTGTTACCCATGCCTGCGTGTTGGAGCGTCGGGGTGAACTGCAAAAGCCCGCCGATATGTATCTTGAAGGCTCTGATCAGCATCGCGGTTGGTTTCAGTCCTCTCTGCTCACAGGTGTTGCCATGGACAATGCCGCACCTTACAAGAGCGTGCTGACACACGGTTTTACGGTAGACAGTGATGGCCGCAAGATGTCCAAGTCCATCGGTAACATTATTGCTCCAAAGACAGTAATGAATGATCTGGGCGCCGACATATTACGTTTGTGGGTCGCAGCCACGGACTACCGCGGCGAACTGACCTGTTCAGATGAAATTTTCAAGCGCACGGCGGATTCCTATCGTCGCATCCGCAATACCGCGCGGTTTTTGCTGTCCAACCTGCATGGGTTTGACCCCGCGACTGACGCATTGCACGAAAACGAAATGCTATCGCTGGACCGCTGGGCGGTGGATCGTGCCGCAAGCTTGCAGCGTGAGCTTGCGGCAGATTATGCGGCGTATCAGTTTCATCTGATCTACCAGAAGTTGCACAACTTCTGTGCCGGTGACCTGGGCGGATTTTATCTGGACGTGATTAAAGACCGGCAGTACACGACGCGCGCCGAATCGATTGCCAGGCGTAGCGCGCAGACTGCCATGTTTCATATTGCGGAAGCCATGGTTCGCTGGATCGCCCCCATACTCAGTTTCACCGCTGAAGAAATCTGGGAAAACCTGCCAGGTGAGCGCGGTGAGTCAGTATTTCTGGAACAGTGGTACGAGCATTTGCCGCCGATGGCGG
>JAUIIQ010000275.1 GCA_030431585.1 Gammaproteobacteria bacterium
CCCGGCGACTTGGAACGTCACAGGGAGCATAGGTAGTGGATAGTGATGTCGAAATGGAAGGAGGAGGCCACGAATGGGGTAAGCCTTCCGAGGGCGTGGCAGTTTGTTTTCAACCGAGGAAGGCTTACCCCATTTGTGGCGTCCGCTTTGTTTGAACGCCTCATTCCCCGCTAATTTGCGAAGACCCATAAAAAAGCCCGGCTCAAGGCCGGGCTTTTCTGCTTAACGGGTGTGAGACAGCGATTACATCATGCCGCCCATGCCACCCATGCCGCCCATATCAGGCATTGCAGGAGCACCCGCTGCGTCCTGCGGCGCGTCGGCAACCATCACCTCAGTGGTGATCATCAGCGCGGCAACAGATCCAGCTGCCTGCAGTGCTGTGCGAGTCACTTTGGCAGGATCAAGAATACCCATCTCGATCATATCGCCGTACTCACCGGATGCAGCGTTGTAACCGTAGTTACCCTCGCCCTGGCGTACCTTATCCAGCACAACAGAGGCCTCGTCGCCGGCGTTGGCAACGATCTGCCGCAAAGGACCTTCCATGGCGCGCAATGCAGCCGCGATACCGTGGTTCTGGTCTTCGTTGTCGCCTTTGAGCTCAGCAATAGCAGCAACGGCGCGCACCAGGGCTACACCACCACCGGCTACCACACCTTCCTCTACCGCAGCGCGAGTAGCGTGCAGAGCATCTTCAACGCGAGCTTTCTTTTCCTTCATCTCAATCTCGGTGGCGGCGCCAACCTTGATTACCGCAACACCGCCAGCCAGCTTGGCTACACGTTCCTGCAGTTTTTCGCGATCGTAATCAGACGAGGTGTTCTCGATCTGGGTACGGATCTCGCTCACCCGAGAATGGATAGCAGTCGCATCGCCAGCGCCATCGATGATCGTGCTGTTGTCCTTGTCCATGGTCACGCGCTTGGCGCTGCCCAGGTGCTCAAGGGTAGCGGACTCGAGATCAAGACCCACTTCCTCGGAGATAACAGTACCACCGGTAAGGATAGCGATATCCTGCAGCATGGCCTTGCGACGGTCGCCGAAACCAGGTGCTTTACAGGCAGCAACTTTTACAATGCCGCGCATGTTGTTGACTACCAGGGTAGCCAGCGCTTCACCCTCAACATCTTCCGCAATAATAACCAGCGGCTTGGAGGCCTTGGCTACCTGCTCCAGCAGGGGCAGCAGTTCGCGGATATTGGAGATCTTCTTGTCAACCAGCAGGATGAAAGGCGCCTCTGATTCAACGCTCATGCTTTCCTGGTTGTTGATGAAGTAGGGAGAGAGGTAACCGCGGTCAAACTGCATACCCTCGACCACATCGAGTTCGTTTTCCAGGCCGGAACCTTCTTCAACCGTGATCACACCTTCCTTGCCAACCTTGCCCATGGCTTCGGCGATGATGTCGCCTACCTGGGTGTCGGAGTTGGCAGAGATAGTGCCCACCTGAGCGATCGCCTTGGAGTCTTCACAGGGGATGGACATCTTCTCGATTTCCGCTACCGCTGCAATAACGGCCTTGTCGATACCGCGCTTGAGGTCCATTGGGTTCATGCCCGCGGCGACGGACTTGAGGCCTTCGTTGAGGATGGACTGCGCCAGAACGGTTGCAGTCGTGGTGCCGTCACCGGCGGCATCAGATGCCTGCGAAGCGACTTCCTTGACCATCTGCGCGCCCATGTTCTCGAACTTGTCTTCCAGTTCGATCTCTTTGGCTACGGATACGCCATCCTTGGTCACGGTAGGTGCACCGAATGACTTGTCCAGAATTACGTTGCGACCCTTGGGGCCCAGCGTGGCTTTCACTGCATTGGCGAGAACGTTCACGCCATTGAGCATACGGGAGCGAGCTTCGTCACCGAAAAATACGTCTTTAGCTGCCATGTCTTAAATCCTTAAATCTTGACTGTTAATAACTGGGAGGAGATTCGTTGAGCGGTTATTCAACAACCGCAAAAATCTCGCTCTCACCCATGATGATCAATTCTTCACCATCTATCTCAATGGTGTTGCTGCCGGCATATTGACCGAAGACGACGGTGTCGCCCACTTTCACTGCCAGAGGGCGCAATTCGCCATTGTCCAGAACCTTGCCATCGCCCACGGCGACGATTTCGCCCTGGTTAGGCTTTTCTTTGGCGGAACCGGGCAGGACAATGCCGCCGGCGGTGGTTTCTTCCTCAGCGTTGCGACGAACGACCACACGGTCGTACAGCGGACGGATGCTCATTTCTCTAGATCTCCTGGTAACAATGTTATGAGAAGCCCCTAACCCGGGGTTGAGGAGGACAATGGGGGCGTGAATTCGCTTTTCAAGGGGCAATTAGCACTCTTTTCCCGAGAGTGCCAGTTCTGCCGCCGCGGGTGATCTGCAGCGAGCCCCTTCAGCGGCCCTGAAAACCCGGGAGAGAATATCTTTTATTGTTTTTTATCAATAGCTTAGGGAGAGATCAATTCGGGTCGCGCTCATCCAGGCGAGTATATTGCCCCTCAATGGTCACCTCGCTCTCCCTGTCCATCTGCGGGGCGTAAGGCTGGACTTCGGGGGCGCCAAACAGCCGTGCGATGCGCCTGCGCAGAGGGCCTATCACTACCACCAGGGCCGCAAAGTCTGAAATCATACCGGGAAACATCAATAGCAGGGCGGCCAGACCCATGGCCATGTCATCAACCAGCAGGCGCGACCCCAGGACCTGTCCCTGCTGGGCTTCACGCAGCCGCGTCATCATCTGGCTGCCCTGGCGCTGCAAAACCACCATGCCCAGCACCAGCATGATAAATACATAGGCCACAGCTGCCAGCGCACTGGTATGGATGCCAAGCTGAATGAGGGTCAGCAGCTCCAGCCAGGGCAAGAGCATGATAATGAATCGCATAAAAAAACTCTCCTTGGCAGAAGATATGGGGCCGGCTCAAGCTTTAACAACCGCTACCAGTCATAGTTCACGCCCACCGACCATTTGCGGTCTACCTTGTCGATAATCAGCTCGGCGGGCAGGTTATCGTAGTTGTATTCCAGCTGTATGACCGAACTGAGAGAGCCATTAATTGGGTACTTCAGCCCGGAAATGGTGTTGATCTCAAAATCGTCGCCCTGTTTGAACGACTGCATAATGGTATGTCTATGGAACACCTCCATACCCTCACCATTTACTCGCCAGGCAAAATCCAGGTTCCAAAGAACAGCTGGTCGTTCACGTTTAATGCCGGTGGTGAACTCTTCATTTACGTAGTTGAGAGTGCCCTTGCCCAGCAAATCAAAATAAGCTGTCTCGAGAAACTGGTAACCTAAACCGGCACCCACAGAGGCGCGTTGGTCCAGGTCACGAAACTTGTCTTCTTCATAGAAGGCATTGCCCGTGGCAAACCACTGCTCTGTAAGGAACTGGTCATACTGGTAGGAGCCCAGCCAGGACTCGCGGGTTTTATCGCCGTTGGAGCTTTCGTCCTGGTATCTCAATCCTATGGTATGGCGTGAATCCAGGTAGCGCATTTCAGTACGCGCGTTAACGTCATATTTGGTGATGTCGGTGTTTCCCGAGGCGTCTTCCAGCGCAACGATAAAACTGCCCTTTTTCTTCAGCCAGGGTTGTGGTTCGGTGATGGTATGGCCGGCGGCGACCACCAGCTTCCAATC
>JAUIIQ010000276.1 GCA_030431585.1 Gammaproteobacteria bacterium
TTCATACTCGCCGATCAGCCGAAATTCTACATGCTTCGCCTGCTGGTCGATAATGGCCTGTACGCGAGGGTCAGGCCTG
This sequence comes from Gammaproteobacteria bacterium, assembly GCA_030431585.1. GTDB lineage: Bacteria > Pseudomonadota > Gammaproteobacteria > Pseudomonadales > Halieaceae > Halioglobus. The sequence goes on from JAUIIQ010000276.1 coordinate 80, forward strand.
GCCTCCATTTCATCGCGTACCGCTTTGGACTCCCAGGTGGCAATAGCGAGCAGAACGTCGGGCTCTCCGATTTTGCGATGCAGCCGCGTGCCTTGCGCCCCCGGGGATTGCTGGATAATAGTGCTGGCCTCTATCCAGCCCTCGGCGTATCGCTCTGGCGGAAAGCCCGGCTTCATTTTGACCTCAAAGATATAGTGCACAGATTCAGCTCCTCGTTTGTCAGTACCAATGGCCTCGAAATCCCTCTGCCGATAGCTGGCCTCTGCGGCGTCCAGCTTGTAATATCGCAGGCCCTTTTGTAATCCATACGCGTCAACATGTCCGATTGGCTCAGGACAAGCCTTTTCGGAGTGGCCGCTATGCACAGTAAATATCAGGAGTAGACTGCAATGAAAACCCGATTTACAGAGATGTTCGGTATAGAAACGCCCATCGTTTGCGGTGGCATGATGCGCGTGGGTACGGCCGAACTGGCTGCTGCCGCGTCCAATGCCGGCGCGTTGGGGATTATGACGGCGCTCACACAGCCGACTCCGGAGGGTCTCACGGCAGAAATTGAGAAGTGTCGCTCGCTGACCGACAAGCCATTTGGCGTTAACCTCACGGTGGGTGTGGTGGCGACCGCCGTCAACTACGACGACTACGTGGACGCCATTATCGACAGCGGTGTGAAAATTGTCGAAACCGCGGGCCGCAGTCCCGAGCCGTTTATGGAGCGGTTCAAGGCCAATGGCATCAAGGTAATTCACAAGTGCGTTGCGGTGCGTCACGCGCTCAAGGCGGAGCGTATCGGTGTGGATGTGGTCAGTATCGACGGTTTTGAGTGTGCCGGTCATCCGGGAGAGCATGATGTGGGCGGTCTGGTGCTGTTTCCTGCCGCGACTCAGGCCTTGAAGATCCCTGTACTGGCTTCTGGCGGTATAGCCGACGGCCGTGGCCTGGTGGCAGCGCTCGCGCTGGGCTGTGAGGGCATCAACATGGGCAGCCGTTTCATGGTGACCAGGGAGGCCCCGATACATGAGGGCATCAAGCAGAAGATTGTAGAGATGGATGAAAACCAGACGCGCCTGATTTTCCGCACTTACAAGAACACGGCGCGGGTATATCGCAACGGCGTGGCCGACAAGGTCGCCGAGATTGAAGCAGCAGGTGGCGAGTTTGGCGAAGTGCACCACCTGGTGTCTGGCGCTAATCAGGAAAAAGCCTGGTCAACCGGCGACATAGAAGCAGGCATGGTGACGGTGGGTATGTGCGGCGGTTTGATTAATGATATTCCCAGCTGTGACGAACTGGTGAAGAATATTGTTGGCGATGCGCAGAAGATCATCAATGACCGTCTGGCTGCCATTGTTTCGGGCTGACGAACGTTTGATTCACAGCGCTTTCCTTCTTCCGCAGGAGTGGGGACTTCGCCACTCCTGCGACCTGGCGTTACCGTGAGCGGCTGGCGGTGATGTGGCGGAACTGTCTCGCCTGTTGGGGCGGTTTACCTTCTCCAGTTCAGCGGCGGGCGTTGACTCACTAAGCGCAGGCCTGCCCGGAATCCACACAGGTATTGACTTCAATCGCGATGTGCACCAGGCCGATGGAGGTGGGTAGCAACGCTTTGTATTGGTCCGGTGAAAGCGGCTGATGGGCGACTATGGCTATCTGCGCTGAGTAAATGTCCGGACCAATGGACCAGACATGCAAGTCGGTAACGCGTGAATCCCCATCGGCCTCGACTGCTGTCTGCAGCTGTTCGCGCAGGGTCGCCGGGGCCTGATGGTCCAACAGCACCGCGCCAGTGGACGTCAGCAGGCTGTAAGACCACCTGGCGACGAGAATCGCACCGACGATGCCCATTAGGGTCCATCCAGACCAGGCCAAAGTATTTCGCCGCAAGCAGTGCCACGATGGCCAGCACGGATGTCAACGCATCCGCCATGACATGGAAGTAAGCGGCTTTCAGGTTGTGGTCATGTTGGTGCTGGTGATCGTGATCATGATGCTGGTCGCTATGGTGATGGGTGTGTCCATCATTGCCCAGAATAATCACGCAGACACCGTTGACGACAAGACCCAGAATCGCCACCAGGATAGCCTGGTTAAACACAATCTCGACCGGGTTCAGCAAACGTATCGAGCTTTCGAAGGCCATAATGACCGCGAAAACGCCAAGCAGCACAGCGCTGCTGAAACCGCCCAGCGCATTGACTTTGCCGGTACCAAAACTGAAGTCACGGTGCGCGGCATTGCGTCTGGCGTAGCGGTAGGCAAAGGCAGTAATACTCAATGCTGCCGCATGAGAAGCCATGTGCAGCCCGTCTGCCAGTAGCGCCATTGAGCCGAACAGCATACCTGCGACCAGCTCCACGCACATCATGACCGCCGTGATGGCAATCACGATCAGCGTTCGGGATTCACCGGGTTTGCGCTGGTCCTGCGTGAATACGTGATCGTGTTGCCAGTCTGTGAGCTTATGCTTGTGCATTGTGGATTACTGTCCGTTGCCGCGTAAAAGAGGCAAGCCTCCTTGCTATGGGCCTTGTGATGCTCAGGAAAGCCCGCGCACGGGCAACAGGGCGCCGTGGATCGCGCGCGCACCGGGTGATGCGAGGAAGCAAATGACGTCGGCGAGATCCTCCGGTGCTACCCATGAGGCAAAGTCCGCATCCGGCATGCTTTCCCGGTTGGGCGGCGTGTCGATAATGCTTGGCAATACTGCATTGACGTTGATGTTCTGCACGCGCAGCTCATCGGCGAGGCTTTCGGTGAGCTTCATCACCGAGCCCTTGGCACAGCAGTAGGCGCTCATTGCGCCCTGGCCATTGAGGGCACCGAGTGCCCCGATATTGACGATTTTACCTGAGCCCTGTGTTTTCATCAGCGGCACTACACCCATGACGGCGTTGCGCAGGGTGTCTACATTGAGGCGAAACATCAGTTGCCATTGCTGCGAGTCCGGGTCGGCCGCATCATCGCCCATGGCGAATCCTCCAGCGATATTGAACAGGGCGTCCACCCGGTCAAACTGGCCGAAACATGCCAGCGTCGCATCCCGGTCGAGCAGGTCCAGTCTCCGGTAGTCGTCGGTGTGGGACAGTGTGTTGAGGTCCTGAATATCCAGACCGGTGACATGCGCACCGTATTCCTGCGCTTTCCTGGCGGCGGCCTGGCCCAGTGTTCCGGCCGCGCCGGTAATTACGACATGCATATCAGATAGCATTTTTGCGGTGACTCCTGTAGTTGTGCGAAGCTGCTATCTTACTACGTAATTGCCGCGTTGCCTTTTCACGGGCTGAGAAATTGCCCGGGTAGCTGCGACGAATCACCCGGTAACACCACGATACCTCGAGGAAGGTCTGACTATGTTCAATGCAGTGCTTATCGATAAATCAGAAGAAGACCAGGCTGAGTACCTCAAGTCACCGGGTGCCAGCGACCTCATCGATCGCGCAACGCTCTCTGAGCAGGGTAAGCCAATGCAGAGGGAGCGCTGGGCGGGTGTGATTGATGCGGTAGGCGGCAACAC
>JAUIIQ010000277.1 GCA_030431585.1 Gammaproteobacteria bacterium
GGAGTCACCTCCTCCGTTGTAGAAAAAGTAACCGATGTTGTGGGCCTTGAACACCTCGATAAGGCGCTCGTACTCGGCGCGGTTTTCCTCGATGCTCTTCATTTTGTGGCGGCATGAACCGAAGGCGCCCGAGGGTGTGGTGAGCAGGCCGTGAATGGCGGCGCGGCTCTCCTTGCTGGTGTCTATCAACTCCTCGCGCAGGGCACCGATGATGCCATTGCGCCCGGCGTACACTTTGCCAATGGTCGACTTGTGCTGGCGTGCGGTCTCGATCACGCCACAGGCAGAGGCATTGATCACAGCGGTGACGCCGCCAGACTGGGCGTAGAAGGCATTTTTTCTCGGCATGGGTTGTTGGTATCCGTTGTGGCGAAGAAGGGGGCATTCTTCGCGAGTTCGCTGGAGAGGGAATGATACGGCAAATCAAGGACGGGTTCTAAGGGCGTGAATTGACCCGCATCAACAGTGGTGGCCAAAGTTGGCCGTGATACCATTGGCGGCTTATTTGAGGAGGCACTTTTTTGAAAGGCCACATACATATTCTGGGGGCCTGCGGCACCTTTATGGGCGGCATCGCACTGCTCGCCCGGGAGCAGGGCTACCGGGTCACCGGCTCCGACGCCAACGTCTATCCACCCATGAGTACGCAGCTACAGGCTGCCGGAATCGAGCTGAGCGAGGGCTATGCGGCGGAGCATCTGCAGCCGGCGCCCGATTGCGTGGTGGTGGGTAACGCCATGAGCCGCGGCAACCCGGCGGTGGAGTACATGCTCAACGCGGGGTTGAGGTATACCTCTGGCCCACAGTGGCTGGCCGAGCATGTGCTTGCCGGGAAGTGGGTGCTGGCGGTTTCCGGTACTCACGGCAAGACAAGCACCAGTGCCATGCTCGCGTGGGTGCTGCAGTACGCGGGAATGGCGCCAGGCTTCCTGATCGGTGGTGTGCCCGCCGATTTCGGGCTGTCCGCACGCAGCGGTGAGACCGATTTTTTCGTGGTTGAAGCGGATGAATACGACACGGCGTTCTTCGACAAGCGCTCCAAGTTTGTCCATTACCGCCCACGCACGCTGGTGATCAATAATCTGGAGTTTGACCATGCGGATATTTTTGCCGATCTGGCGGCTATCCAGAACCAGTTTCATCACCTGGTGCGTACCGTGCCGGGTGAGGGCCAGATTATTCACCCGGCATCGTCACCGGCAGTTGCTGCGACACTGGAGCGGGGCTGCTGGAGCCAGACTGTCAGCACAGCCATAGGTGGTGCGGCCGACCTGAGCGCAGAGCTGGTGCAGGCAGACGGGTCAGCATTTGACGTGAGCCTGGCCGGAGAAGAGCCCGCACAGGTGCGTTGGCAGCACTGCGGACAGCACAATGTGGCCAATGCGCTGGCGGCCATGGCTGCCGCCCGCCACGTGGGTGTGCCGGTACCTGTAGCAGCGCAGGCGCTGGCGTGTTTTGGCGGGGTGAAACGGCGGCTCGAGCTGTTGGGTACGGTGAATGGCGTTGCGGTATACGACGACTTCGCCCACCACCCCACCGCGATCGCGACCACGCTGCAGGGTATGCGTGCCCGCACTGGCAGCGGCCGCCTGATAGCTGTGATTGAACCGCGCTCCAACACCATGCGCATGGGCGAGCACCGTGCCAGCCTGGCCGCATCCTGCAGCGATGCCGACAAGGTTTACTGGTTTCAGCCGGCAGGCATGGACTGGTCACTGGCTGAGCTTGTGGCCGCGAGCACGACACCGGCCAGTGTGGCCAATGACATCGATGACCTTGTCGCCGCGGTCGTCGGTGACGCAAACACGGGAGATCAGGTTGTGATCATGAGTAACGGTGGTTTTGGCGGTATTCACAACAAGCTCCTGGCAGCGCTGGAGAAGGCACATGGGTAAGGCCCTGCTGTCGCTGTATCAGCGCCTGGTGCTCAAGGCCCCCTGGTTCTCGCTGTTCCTGATCAGCCTGGTAATGGCCGGTTTTGCCACGCAACTGGACAAGATCAAGCTGGATGCGTCGGCCGATTCGCTGATGCTGCAGGGTGACCCGGCCCTGGACTTCTACCGGCAGGTTAGCAGCCGTTATGCCACCGAGGATTTTCTCCTCATCACCTGGGCGCCTCCGGGCAAACTGCTGGGTGATGCTTCGCTGCAACCGCTCAAGTCCATGGCCGAGGAACTGCGACAGCTGCAGGGTGTGTCCTCCGTGGTCACGGTGTGGGATGTACCGCTGCTGGAAAGCCCGCCGGTGACCCTGTCGGATATCACCTCCGGGGAGCCGCTGCCGGGCCTTGGGCAGGAGAATATTGACCGGGAACTGGTGCTCAAGGAACTCACCACCAGCCCTGTTTATGCGGACCTGCTCGCCGGTAAGGACGGCTCCGTCACGGCGGTGCAGATTAACCTCAAACGCGACGAAGTGTATTTTGATCTGCTGGCCCAGCGCGAGGCGCTGCGCATCAAGCGCCAGCAGGATGGCTTGAGTACGGGAGAGGCCGCGCAATTGCACCGTGTGGAGCGTGCGTTCAAGGAACACACTGCAGTGGCCCTGGAGAGCCAGAGTGCACTGGTTGCTGAAGTTCGCAATATCGCCGCCCGTTACCAGCAGTACGCGGAACTCTTTGTTGGTGGCGTGCCGATGATTACCGCCGACATGGTCAGCTTCGTGCGCAGTGACCTGGTGATGTTCGGCAGTGCCATTCTCGGCGTGATGATGGTTATTCTGGCGGTCATCTTCCGTCGCGTGCGCTGGGTGGTCATTCCGCTGCTTACCTGCAGCGCAACCGTGATGGTGATGCTGGGTTTACTGGGCGCCCTGGACTGGCGGATGACGGTGATCTCTTCCAACTTTGTCGCCGTGCTGCTCATTATCACCCTGGCGATCTGTATCCACCTCATCGTCCGGTATCGAGAATTGCATGCGCTGGACCCGGACGGCGACCTGTATGAACGCGTCTCACAAACCGTACAGCTGATGGCGGTGCCCTGTTTCTATACCGGCATTACCACGGTTGTTGCCTTTATGTCGCTGGTGGTTTCAGGCATCCAACCGGTGATCGATTTTGGTTGGATGATGACCGTCGGTATCGCTGTGGCGTTGGTGTTTTCGTTTGTCCTGGTACCCTGTCTTATGCTGGTGTGGCCACAGGGCCGGCCGCACCATCACAGTGGTGCCGACCCCACACTCACCGCCTGGTTCGCCAGGATAACTGACCGCCGTGGCGGGGTGATCATCGCGGTGACCATGGTAATAGCGGTGCTCATCGTGGTGGGTGTCAGCCGTTTACAGGTTGAAAACCGGTTTATCGATTATTTCCACGAGTCCACCGAAATCTACCAGGGCATGGAATTACTGGATTCAAAACTCGGCGGCACCATTCCCCTGGATATTGTGATCCGTCCGCCGGACGAGGATACGCCGCTGCCCGGGCTGGAGGCAGTGAACTCCGGGCAGCCTCTGCCCGTTGCGGCCGATGACCCCTTCGCTGACGATAACGACTTTGCCGATGACGGCCTTGGTGATGACGACTGGGGGGATGAGTTCGACAGCGGCTTCGATGACTTCAGTGCGCCTGGCAGTGACGACTTC
>JAUIIQ010000278.1 GCA_030431585.1 Gammaproteobacteria bacterium
ATTGAACTGGCGCAGCAGGCGATTCCTGGTATGCGCGAACGCGGGGCCGGCTGGATACTGAACATCAGCTCGCGCACCTGCGAGCAGCCGGTCGTGCCTTATCGCGACTCGGCCATGGCTGCGCATGTTATTGCTGCTTACGGTGCCACCAAGGCCGCGCTGAACCGCTACACCACCGGTCTCGCTCACGAACTCGCTGACCAGTGCATCTACATCAATACCCTGGCACCGGAAAATATTGTGCTCACGTCGGGTGCCGATTACGTGCGTGATATCGCCAGGCGCAGCCCGGATATGGCTGAGCCGGTAGAGATGATGGCAGAGGCTGCGCTGGCTTTGTGCCGCGGTCGTCATGTAGGCCAGAATTGCTACAGCAGACAGTTGGTACACAGCCTGGGCCTGACGGTGAAATCCCTTGATGGACAGCGTGAACTGGGTGACGCGTTTCTGCCTGCTGACTTGAACGCGACGGCCTGATCAAAGTGTATGAAACCCTATTGAGAAACTGACATGACCATGACTACGAATGAAGCGCAAGATGCGCTGCGCCAGGCCTGGGACGAGATGATCAACACGCTTCAGGAAGCCCGTGACGCCATAGATCATCCGAACTTGATGCCTCCGCCCGCCAGCGACCGCAATCTGGCGGAGGGCTATCGCTACCTGATGGGGTTCGTGCACAGTGCGGTGGAAAGGGCGTTTCACGACGACCCCGAACGACCTCAGTTCCGCAACGCTTTGAGTCCTCTAACGCGCGCCACTATCGACAACGCCGATGCCATTTATTTCTATGCTCCCATTGACGGCCGTAACACCTATCGCATCCACGGGCAGGCCGGTGATACTCGTCACTGGCGCGGTGAAGCTGCGGTGACCGGGGAGCACAAGGCGCCTCACTACCTTATTTTTGAGGTCAGCAGTGGCGGCCTTGCCGGTGACTCAGGCAACTTGCAGGAGCTGCGCCCCGGCACCAAAACCCAGACCAGCATGCTCGATAGCTCCCGTATTGAGGTGAACACAGACGGCAGCTTCGATATCTTGCTGGCGCCGGAAAAGCCTGCCGGCTATAACGGCAACTTCATGTCGACCCTGAAAGTGGTGAACCGGCCGCATCCCACAGACCCGGACATGCCGCCAGAGCGCTATGCCAGCTATATCAGCGGTCGTCAGCTTTTCGGCGACTGGGAGTGCGAGGAAGCCATTTATATGGAAATAACCCAGCTGGGTGCAGAGGGGCTGCCTGCACCGGCCTTCAACGCCACCACTGCCGCGCAGCAGTTGCGCGAGTGTGGTGATATTGTGCGGGCCCAGATGCATTTCTGGAACGCCTTCTGGGCGATTCCCATGGGGACCTACGGGGAGCGTCCCGGCACGCTGCCGGGGATGGCGTTCAAGCGCAACGGCTTTAACCGAATCAACGCGGCCTCTGGTGCCACCGGTGGCGGCATGAGCACTAACTTGTACGCCGGTGGAGTGTTTGAACTGGAACCGGACGAAGCGCTTATTATCGAGAACCGCATCAGGCAGCAGCCCCATTACATTGGTTTTCAGCTGGCTAACCTCTGGGGCGAATCACTGGAGTACGCCAACTGCCTGGGCAGCCTCAATGGTAGCCAGACCCAGGTGGATGAAGACGGCGTAATTCGACTGGTGGTGGCACACCGCGACCCCGGCGTACCCAATTGGCTTGACACCAGTGGCCAGCGCGAGGGGTTTCTCACACCGCGCTGGGCGTATAGCGAGCGACCGGATGAAGATCAGTGGCCGAGCATCAGCGCGAAGAAAGTACGCTTTGATGAAATTCGCCAGCATCTGCCAGCGGCGACACCGGTAGTCAGTGAGCTGCAGCGTCGCGAGCAGGTGGCCATTCGCCAACGGCATGTGCAGCGCAGGTTCAGGCAGTTCTGATATCACCGCCGGCGGGTACGGGTGATTGCGCTTTCGGTAAGCTGATCACGCGCCCCCCGACGATCTATTGTTAAAATTGCTTGCGCACAATCATTACCGGGTCGAGCACGACGCCATTGACAATGATGTCGTACTTGAACTCCTCCTGCTTCTCGTCTGATTGCAAACGCGGCACTACCGCATTGACTACTGCATCCTGGGTGGAAATGCTGTTTTTGTCGAAAGGTGTTTTCTCGGGAAAGCGAATGGTCATGCTCTCAGGACCCGCCCACACAACTCGCTGCCCCTCTTTCACAATGACAGGGTCAACCAGTACTTCAGGCATACCATCCTCACGGACACCGATAGCGATTACAGCTGTATCTGTGCCCTTTATAACTCCGCCTTCCAGCACACTCCCGTCCCCGGACTGTGCGGGCTTGTCACGCTCTGCGGCCCCGCAGGCAGCAAGCATCAGGGCTGTTAGAATAAGTAATGTGTTTTTCATGTGAAATCTCCTGGAAATATCAGTAGTTGAAATCTGGAAAACCCTACTCTTGTGTTTGTGTCAGTACCACTTGCTGGTATTCGTCGTGATTCCTGAGTTCCTTCAACTCCGGATCTGCGTCAATGAGGTGCATTGGGTATCCGGAGGCAAGGACCTTTTCCAGCAATGGCAGCGCTGTTTCATAATCACCCAATCCTACCCAAAAACGCAGACCCATGTATAAAATATCCATATCTTCTGGCCGCAGGCTCAGGGCCTTTTCGATACAGGCTTTACCCTGTTCATGATTACCCAGGTACAAATAGGCTATAGCGAGGTGCTGGTATACATGCGCGTTGTTTTCATTGATACCCAGATGCTCTGATCCAAGTTTTACTGCCTTTCTGTATTCATCCAATGCCTCAGGCTTTCTGCCCGGCAGCATACGCAGTGAATCTGCCAGGTAAACGTAGAGGCGATAATCCGTTGGTGATAGCCGTATTGCCTTGCGATACATATCAATCGCTTTTTCATACTCGCCTGCAAAATAGTAAACAGAACCCGAGTTGGCGAAACCGGTTCCTGTTGGCACAATGTTCACTGCTTTTTCAAAAGCGTCTGCAGATTGCCGGTATTTTCCCAGGTAAAAGTAGGCTACGCCCAGGTTACTCAACTGGGGTTCGTTATCGGGCAATATAGCCAGACTGTTCTCAAGAATGCCGATTGCGTCTTTTATACGCCCTGTTTCAATCAGAAACGAGGCGTATTCTCCAGCGATAAGCACATTCCGGGGATTGTTCGCGATAGCGTCCAGAAATGTGCTCTCGGCCAGATCAAGTTTGTTCGTTGCCTGATACACACTCGCCTGTACCATTGCCAGATCAGCGTTATTGCGATCCAGTTTGCTTGCAATATCCAGAGTCTTCTTTGCCTTTTTGTAGTCACCTTTGTCGCGATAGATCATGCCCAGTGCAATGTGCGCGTGAGCGTCACTATCATCCAGAGCAAGTGCGTCCAGGCAGTGCTCTTCAGCCCTCTGTAGTAGCGAGGTAACTTTGGATAGCTCGAATTTACCTCTGTAGGCGCGGCAAATACCAACGCTTGCTCCGGCAAACTTCTTATCGTGTACCAGGGCCGTGGACATCAGTTTGATCGCCGCATCATAGTTCTCTTGCGAACGAG
>JAUIIQ010000279.1 GCA_030431585.1 Gammaproteobacteria bacterium
TCCGGATAGTATTTGTTCCCCACTGCCTCCAGTCTGCGGCGCCAGTCCAACAGGTAGGCTGCGTCTGCTGCCTGTTTCGCCGACACCGAGGTGAGCCGTCGCACTCGCGGTCGCTGTGCCTGTGCCCTGGTCTGCTCGTCCAGCTCTGCTTCCAGTGAAGCCAGCTGCTGGTTCAGCCTGTCCACTTCGGGGCTGATGCCGTGGGTCAGGTTCTGGCGCTTTTCATCTTCCTGCTGCTCCTCCATTACCGCCCGCGGCGCGGCGGCCACTGTAGTCAGCAGATCGCCGTTGGCGCGCGCATTGGAGTCGGTTTGCCTTGGTGCGGCCTGTTGTTGCTCAGTGGCTTGCTGCGGAAACTCGTTGTTGCGCGAAGTGACAGCATCGACATCCGCTTGTTCGCCGCCACCCTGCTGGTTGCTCTGGGCGATATGGCGGGCCTCTTCGGGCGCCAGCTGGTTTGGCCTGGTGGCCAGCGTTACTTCAATTTGTGGGTTGGGGCGCGGGCTTGATTCGTTGTTGAAAGAGATCCCCAGCACCAGCAGGAGATGAGCCGCGGCGGCGGCCAGTACCGCATTGCGCATTCTCCTGTGCTCACCCTGAGGGTGTTCCAGATAATACATTGCTTGCGAAGGATCAGCTCCGTTGCGCCAATTCGTGAGTGATACAGTCCATCAGGTCGCCGGCGATGTCTGTGTCGTAGCTGGCGTCAATCTCACGGATACAGGTCGGGCTGGTAACGTTGACCTCGGTGAGGTAGTCGCCAATCACATCCAGGCCGGCAAACAGAATACCCCGGTCGCGCAGGAAGGGGGCGACCTGTTCAGCGATCCATCGGTCGCGATCACTCAGCGGCTGTGCGCGACCCTCGCCCCCCGCCGCGAGGTTACCCCGAGTCTCCCCGGCCAGGGGTACGCGGGCCAGGCAATAGGGCACTGGCTCGCCGCCTATAACCAGGATGCGCTTGTCGCCGTCCACAATTTCCGGGATATAGCGCTGGGCCATAATCGTGCGTGTCCCCAGCAGAGTGAGTGTCTCCAGAATCACGCTGACATTGGGGTCATCCGCCTTGGCACGGAAGATGGCGGTGCCACCCATGCCATCCAGGGGTTTGTAGATGACGTCTTCATGCTCGCGATGGAAATCGCGCAAGCGCTGCATATCCCTGCTTACCAGCACGGGCGGGCAGCACTGGGGGAACTGGGTCGCAAACACCTTTTCGTTGCTGTCCCGCAGGCCCTGGCAACGATTGACCACAAGCGTACCCTTGCGCTCTGCATCCTCCAGGATATACGTGGTGTACAGAAATTCGTTGTCGAATGGCGGGTCCTTGCGCATCAGGATGACGTCAAGCTCCGCAAGTGCGCGGTCCTCTACATCACCCATGCTGTACCAGGCCTCAGGGTCGCGAAATACCGTCATTGCCGACATGTTGGCGCGGGCCTCTCCGTTGGCAAGGTACAGGTCCTTTTGTTCCATGTAGTAGATGTGCCAGTCTCTGGCCTGGGCCGCCCAGAGCATGGCCAGCGTAGTGTCTTTTTTGTAATTGATGTCGGCAATGGGGTCCATTACCACACCGAGCTTGATAGTCATTGCCGGTATTCCCTGTTCAGTGGTCTGCTACGTTACGCAAAGCCTAAATCTTGCGCAAGCAAAGGCAGTAGTGAAATGGGCATTGCTAACCTAGAATGAACGCCTTTCGGTAACCTCTCTGGAGCACGGGCGTGATCATTGGTATATATTTCTTCCTCTCACTGGTGGCAATAGCCTGTACCGCCTGTGCGATTGTTCAGGCACGGCGTCTCTACTGGGCAGCGCCAGTCTATTTCCTGGCCGCATGGCTGGCGGGTGAGCTGGCTTTGCTGCACCTGCTCTGGCAGGTAGGGCTGACTGCCCTGTTGGCTTTCAGCGGCGCTTTGGACAGCGGTCTGGCGCAAATGGGCCTGGGGTTCTTCTCCCTGTCGTGGATAGGGTTGGTTTACCTGCATGTTCAGGCTATGGATACCCAGCGGATCCTGCGTCGTGCCCTGCGTCGGGGGCTCGGGGTTGATTACCGTAGTAGCCTCACTGTAGAGCGCCAGAGAGCGCTGGAAGACGGTGTTCGCGCCTCCAGCTGGATGAAGCCTTTCTCGATGTATCGGGAGGGTGTGCGCGTGCATTCTCACCTTTCCTATGCCGACGGAGGCAAACGGAATCTCCTGGATATCTATCATCCTCATGAACCACGCGAAGGTGGTTATCCCGTTTTACTGCAGGTTCACGGGGGTGGCTGGATGATCGGGGAAAAGGAACAGCAGGCCAAGCCATTGATGTATCACCTGGCCCAGCGCGGCTGGATTTGCGTGGCGATCAATTACCGACTGAGCCCTACCGCGGCGTTCCCGGCGCATATCATTGACGTGAAGAAAGCTATCGCCTGGGTACGCGAAAACATTGTCGAGTATGGAGGCAACCCCGACTTTATAGCAGTTACCGGTGGCTCGGCGGGTGGTCACCTGAGCTCACTGGCCGCATTGACCCCCAACCTGGCTGACTTTCAACCCGGATTCGAAGAGGCCGACACGTCGGTGCAGGCGGCGGTCCCGTTCTACGGTGTGTATGACCTTGTGGACCGCTATGACATTCGACCAGAAATGTCGATGGAGGCGATGCTGTCGGATAAGGTAATGCAGTGCACCCGTGAACAGAATCCGGATCTCTGGGAGAGCAGTTCGCCACTGGCGCATGTGCATGAGAACGCTCCACCCATGTTTATCATCCATGGTACACATGATTCACTGGTGTGGGTGGAGGAAGCGCGGACCTTCGTTTCCGCCCTGCAGAAAGTGGCTAAACAGGCCGTGGTGTACGGGGAACTGCCCGGGGCGCAGCACGCTTTTGAGGTATTCCACTCGGTGCGCACTGACCACACAGTCAATGCGGTAACAGATTTTCTCGAGTGGTCGCACGCGCAGTGGCTGGAACAGCGTGTGGAGGCCGACCTGTCGACATGACCGTCCGGTCCTCAGGGTAATCGCATGTCGCCCCAGTGGGCCTGCAGGATAGCCAATGCCGCCAGGGGCGCTGTTTCCGTGCGCAGCACTCGCTTACCCAGACGCAGTGACAGAAAGCCCACCTGCTCTGCCTGCAGAATTTCCGTTTCGCTTAAACCGCCCTCCGGACCTACGAGTAGCGCAATGCGCTCAGGTGCATTCTCATACCGTGGCAATGCTTCGGCGCGGTGATGTAATACCAGCTTGAGCGGCGCGTCGGCGTGGTCTATCCAGGCAGCCGCAGGCTGCAGGGCGGCAATGGCAGGGATGCGATTGCGGCCGCATTGCTCACAGGCGCTGATTGCAATCTGTTGCCAGTGGGCGAGCTTCTTCCCGGCTCGCGCTGCGTCCAGTTTTACTTCTGTGCGCTCGGTCAGTAACGGGTAAATGTGGCTTACGCCCAGCTCCGTCGCCTTCTGGACCACCCAATCCATGCGCTCCCCGCGAGAGATGGCGATGCCCAGATGAAGTTCCAGAGGCGATTCAACATCAGTGCGCTGATGCGCTCCCGTGGTCACGCAA
>JAUIIQ010000044.1 GCA_030431585.1 Gammaproteobacteria bacterium
TACTGCGGCCCTGTATCTTTGAGCATGTGTATTTTGCCCGGCCGGATTCGCTGATGGACAGCGTCTCTGTTTACAAGACCCGGATGCGCCAGGGGGCGGCCCTGGCCAACAAGATCCACCGTGAGCGCCCTGAGCTGAAGATAGACGTCATCATCCCCATACCGGATACCAGTCGCATTGCCGCGCAGTCAATGGCGCATGAGTTGGGCATCAAGTTTCGCGAAGGCTTCATGAAGAACCGGTATATCGGTCGCACCTTCATCATGCCCGGCCAGAGTGAGCGCAAAAAATCCGTGCGCCAGAAACTGAACCCGGTGCCGCTGGAGTTCGAAGGCAAGAACGTGATGCTGGTGGACGACTCTATTGTGCGTGGCACCACTTGCAGGCAGATTATCCAGATGGCCCGCGACGCCGGTGCCAGCAACGTCTTCTTTGCCTCGGCAGCCCCACCGGTGCGCTTCCCCAACGTGTACGGCATTGATATGCCCTCGGCATCCGAGTTGATCGCCCATGGGCGTACCGTGGAAGAAGTCTGTGAACTGATCGGCGCCGACTGGCTGGTCTACCAGGATCTGGACGACCTCATCCGCTGTTCCGCTGACGGCAATGACGCAATTGAGGCGTTTGATTGCTCGGTGTTCAGCGGAGAGTACATTACCGGCGATGTTGACCAGCAGTACCTGGACCATATCGAAGCGCAGCGTAATGACGAAGCACAAAGCGTAAAGCGGGCTGCACAACAGGAGGAGGGTGCCGTTGTGGGTATTCACAACAATGCCTGAACTGACATGAATGATTTCACAGACGACCCGCTGCTGAACGCCGGCCTGGAGACTCTGGCGGTTCGTGCCGGCGTAGTGCGCACAGCGGAGGGTGAACACTCCGAGCCGATCTTTGCCACATCCAGCTACGTATTTGCCAACGCCGCTGAAGCCGCCGCCCGTTTCAACGGCGAAGAGCAGGGCAATGTCTACTCCCGGTATACCAACCCGACGGTACGGACTTTCGAACAGCGCATTGCTGCATTGGAAGGCGGTGAAGCCGCCGTGGGTACGGCCTCGGGCATGGCCGCCATCCTGTCTACCGCTATGGCGCTGCTCAAGGCGGGTGACCATGTCATCTGTTCGCGCGATGTGTTTGGCACCACCACCAATCTGTTTGCCCGTTACATGGCGAAGTTTGGCGTTGAGGTCAGTTTCGTGCCGCTGCTGGATCTGGCAGCGTGGAAGCAGGCCATGCGTGAGCAGACGGCGATGCTGTTCCTGGAGACACCCAGTAATCCGTTGTGCGAAGTTGCAGACATCCGTTCGCTGTCTACTCTGGCGCACGATAACGACTGCCTGTTGGTGGTGGACAACTGTTTTTGCACACCGGCGCTGCAGACGCCACTCTCGTTGGGAGCAGATATCGTCGTGCACTCTGCAACCAAGTATCTGGACGGTCAGGGCCGCTGTGTGGGCGGAGCCGTGGTGGGTGCAGCGCGGCACATGAGCGAGGTGGAAACCTTCCTGCGTACCTGCGGGCCGACGATGAGCGCGTTCAATGCCTGGGTGTTCCTCAAGGGTCTGGAAACCTTGCGCCTGAGAATGGATGCGCACAGCCGTTCGGCGCTGGAGCTGGCTTTGTGGCTGCAGCAACACAGCGCTGTGCAACAGGTTTACTATGCCGGCCTGGAAAGCCACCCAGGCCACGAGCTGGCGAAGCGTCAACAAAGCGCGTTCGGTGGTGTGCTCTCGTTTCAGGTAAGGGGCGGACAAGAGCAGGCCTGGCAGGTGATAGATGCGACTCGCATCATGTCGCTCACCGCGAATCTTGGCGATGCCAAAACGACTATTGTCCATCCCGCCACCACCACCCACGGCCGTCTCAGCGACGAGCAGCGTGAGCAGGCGGGCATCGGTCGCAACCTGATCCGGGTCTCTGTGGGCCTGGAGAATATCGAGGATCTGAAAGCGGATCTTGAGCGCGGCCTGGCCGCGTTGGGCTGATCACGCACAACCGGGGCAGTAGTATGCAAGTACAGGAAGCGATCGACGCAGCCGTTGCCGAGGTTGGGCGTGTATTGCTCGGCAAAGAGCCGCAGATCCGGCTTGCCCTGTGTTGCCTGTTTGCCCGAGGCCACCTGCTTATTGAAGACTTGCCGGGTATGGGTAAAACCACGCTCTCGCATGCCCTGGCAGATGTGCTGGGGCTGTCCTGGACGCGGGTGCAATTTACCAGTGACCTGTTGCCAGCTGATATTCTCGGTGTCTCTGTCTACAACCGCAATGACGCCAGTTTCAGTTTCCATCCCGGACCCATATTCACCCAGCTACTGCTCGCGGACGAGATCAACCGCACCACGCCCCGTACCCAGAGCGCGTTGCTTGAGGCCATGGCGGAGGGCCAGGTGACAGTGGAAGGGGAAACCCGACAGTTGCCTGAGCCGTTTTTCGTGGTGGCCACGCAGAACCCCGTGCATCAATCCGGCACCTACCCCCTGCCCGAGTCGCAACTGGACCGTTTCCTCATGCGCCTGGAGCTGGGCTACCCGCATCCGCAGGCGGAAAGAGAGATGTTTCAGCGCCAGCACAGCAGCAGCGCCGGACGCGGCGCCCTGCGGCAGATGATTGACGCCCAGCAGTTGCAGCGTATTCGTGAGGCCGTGATGCAGGTGCATGCGTCGGACAACATACTGGATTACCTGCAACGGTTGGTAGCGTATACGCGTAATAGTCCGGAGTTTGAGGTTGGGCTCTCGCCCAGGGGCGGGCTGGCCCTGCTGGACTGTGCGCGCACCTGGGCAGTAATGAACAGTCGCGGGCATATCGTACCCGAGGACTTGCAGATGGTGCTGCCGGCAGTGGCCGGACACCGGCTGATACCCAGCGGTGACTACTCCGGTGACGGGGCTGCCCTGGTAACGCTGCTGCAGCGTAACGTGGACGTGATTCGTCCCTGAGTCTGATGCGATGACCGGGGCGGCAGAGGTCGGCATTGCAGCTCGCGCCCGCGGCCGTTTCCAGCGCTGGGTAGACCGGCGCATCCCGCCCGCGCGGGCAGTCACGCTCAATCAGCGGCGCATTTTCATTTTCCCTAACAAAGCAGGCCTGTTTTTTATTCTCTGCCTGCTGGTCATGCTATTGGCGGCGATCAACTTCCAGAATAATCTCAGCTATGGGCTGACGTTCCTGCTCTTTACCCTGTTTATCATCGCTATCCTGCACACCTACGCCAACTTGTCAGGATTGACGATACGCGCGGTGCACGCGACCCCCGCGTTTCCCGGCCAGCAGACCGAGTTCGAACTACAACTGGAGCGCAGTCGTCGCCGGGATCATATCGGCCTGCGTTTGCAGTGGCCGGGCAGTGCACCGGTCACGGCAAGCATTGTTGACGAGGGCGCGCTGCGTCTGCAGCTGCATCTGCCCACAGGACGCACGCGTGGTTGGTACTACCCTGGACGGTTGCAGGTGGAGTCCAGTTATCCGCTCGGGCTGCTGCGGTGCTGGAGCTGGATAGACCTGGACCTGCCCGCGCTGGTCTATCCCCAGCCGCTGGCTTCCCCCGATTTACCGGGCTTGTCGGCCGAGACACCTGATGGCGCCGCAGTTGCTGTTGAGGGCAGTGATGATTTTTACGGTTTCAGGGACTATCGTCAGGGCGACTCACTACGCCAGATATACTGGAAGGGCCTGGCGCGAGGTCAGAACCTGCAGGTGAAGCACTACGCCGCCTATGCCGATCATAGCGTATGGCTGGACTGGGAGATGTTCCCTGGCCTGGGAGTCGAACAACGCCTGTCGCACCTGTGCTACTGGGCCTTGCGTTTCGATGCCCAGGGCGACGAATACGGCTTGCGCCTGCCTGACATCACGCTGCCCCCGGATTGTGGAGAACGCCACCGGGAAGAGGTATTGCGTGCGCTGGCGCTGCACGGTAAGCCGGGAGCACAGCGGTGAAGGCTGAGCAGCAGATACCGCGCAATGCACTGGTGTGGATTGTGATCAGCCTGTTCACCCTGGTGCTGCCGCACGCTGCACGCCTTCCCGCCTGGGTGCTGGGGGTGTATGGCATCGCCGCCCTGTGGCGGGTGATGGTGTACCGGGGTCGCTGGTCGTTCCCGCGCTGGCCGGTCAAGCTGACCCTGGTGCTGGCGGCCTTTGCCGGTGTGTTGCTCAGTTTCCGCAGCCTCATCGGCCTTGAACCTACCGTGGCCCTGCTGCTTATCGCGTTCGCCTTCAAGCTGCTGGAACTGGCAGAGCGCAAAGATGCCTATGTGCTGTTGTTCCTAGGCTACTTCGTGATTCTCACCGAGTTCCTGTTCAGTCAGGATCTGCTGATTGTGTTGCTGTGCCTGCTCAATGTCATCCTGGTTACCACCGCTCTGGTGGCACTGCATCGCCCCGGTGAGGACCGTTTCAGTATGCAGCCTTTCAGCAAGGCCTCGGTAATGGTGTTGCAGGCAGCACCGCTGATGTTGGTGCTGTTTTTCCTGTTTCCCAGAATCGGCCCTTTGTGGACGGTGCCCATCAAGAGCCAGCAGGCCACCACCGGTATGAGCGAATTTATGAAGCCGGGGGACGTATCGCAGCTCAGCCGCTCCGGTGAGGTGGCGTTTCGGGTGGCCTTTGAGGGGGATATTCCGCCGCAGTCGCAGCTTTACTGGCGCGGCCTGGTAATGAGCCGTCTGCGCCAGGGCACCTGGAGCGCGCTGAACTATTATGACGTGCCCGCCAGTGAGCGACGCCCGCAGGAACCGGTAACAGCTGGGCCAGCCCCATTGCGGTACTCTATTATTATGGAGCCGACCCAGCAGCGTTGGCTTTACAGTTTGCGTTATGCCCGCTCCAATGATCCCGGTATTCTCAGCGCGCCTGATTACCGCCTGGTGCGGCCAGTGGTGATAGAGGATGATTTTCTTTACCGGGTAAGCTCCTGGCCGGATGCCGCGCTTGAAAACACGCTTTCAGACTGGCGCAGACTCACGGAGCTGGCGCTACCGCAGGGCTCCAACCCACGCGCCAGGCAATTGGCGCGCTCCATCGCCGCTGGCGCGGAAACCCCGGCAGACATCGTGGCCGGTGTGCTGGCACTGTTCACTGAGCAACCGTTCGTTTATACGCTGCAGCCGCCGTTGCTGCCGGAAGACAATCCAATGGATGCTTTTCTGTTCGATACACGCCGTGGCTTCTGCGAACACTATGCGTCCGCCTTCGTCATCATGATGCGCGCTGCCGGAGTGCCTGCGCGGGTGGTAGCCGGCTACCAGGGCGGGGAAGTGAATCCGGTGAATCGCACTGTTATCGTGCACCAGTTCGATGCGCACGCCTGGGCTGAAGTCTGGCTGGAGGGGCGCGGCTGGGTACGTGTTGATCCTACCGCGGCGGTGTCACCGGAACGCATTGAACTGGGTCTGGAACAGGCGTTGGCGAGTGAGGGCAGCTTCCTCGCTGACTCTCCGCTTTCTCCATTACGGTATCGCCGCATCGACCTGATCAATAAATTGCGCCTGCGCTACGACGCGCTGACCTATCGCTGGCAGAGTTGGGTAGTGGGTTTCAACGCCGACACGCAAATGCAGCTGTTGCAGCAGTGGTTCGGTGAGTTCAATGCGCGAAAATTCGCGCTGCTTATACTCGGTAGCTGGGCTCTGGTGCTGATACCTGTGGGCTTGAGCTTGCTGGTGCGCCGCAGGACGCACGAGGTGCGCAAGCTGGACAGGCTTTACCTGAAGTTCTGCGACAAGCTGGAGAAAATGGGCGTCGCGCGAGAGCCCGGCGAGGCGCCTGCAGCCTACGCGGCGCGGGCCCGGCGTGCCCTGCCGCGGTTGGCCGCGCAAATTACCGCCATTACCACTCTGTATCAGCAGCTGGCCTATGCGGACACGGAGCAAGCTGCGCTGGATAAATTCGCCGCAGCGGTAAGGAATTTGAACTGATGATCAGAACCGCAAGCCCGGCGGATGCCGCGGCACTGGCAGAGATATACAATCATTACATAGATCACTCTGTGGCGACGTTCGAGGAAACCCGAATCAACGCCGCAGATATGGCCGGGCGGATGGCAGCTGTAGCGTCTTTCGGGCTGCCATGGGTGGTGGCCGAGCGAGAGGATGAACTGCTCGGTTATGCCTACGCCAACCGTTGGCGAGAGCGCAGTGCCTATCGCTACAGTGTGGAAGTGACGGTGTATCTCAAGCCTGGGTGCACAGGCGCGGGTTGGGGCCAGAGTTTGTACGGGGAGCTGTTTGCCCGGCTTCGCAAGGGCGGGGTGCACGTAGCCGTGGCCGGGATTACCTTGCCCAACGCGGCGAGTGTGGCGCTGCATGAGAAACTGGGCATGCGCAAGGTTGCCCACTTTGAGGAAGTTGGTTTTAAACAAGAACAGTGGCTTGACGTGGGTTACTGGCAAATAAATCTAGCGGGAGTAGTGCGTGGCGCAACAACAAGCATTCAAAATTGACGGGCCGTTTTATTCTACGCTGGACACGGCGGCGCAGGGTGCGCGCGATCTGGCCGCAATCGGTTATGACGGACTGTATACCCTGGAGGGTGCGCACGATCCTTTCTATCCGCTGGTCCTGGCGGCAGAGCACGCACCGGGCATGGATATCGCCACCTCGATCGCTGTCTCATTCCCGCGTAACCCGCTGCACCTGGCCTATCAGGCGCTGGACCTGCACACCTTTTCCAAAGGACGTTTCTACCTGGGGCTGGGGTCACAGATCAAGCCGCACATTGAGAAACGTTTCGGCATTGAATTTTCACCGGTGGCAGCGCGCATGCGTGAGCAGATACTGGCGATAAAGGCCATTTTTAACTGCTTCCAGAATAATGAGCCGCTTGATTTCCAGGGCAAGTATTATCGCCACACCCTGATGACCCCCATGTTCAATCCCGGGCCCTGCGAGTATGGTCTGCCGCCTATTCTCACTGGTGGTTTTGGCCCGAAGATGTGCCAGATGGCGGGTGAAGCGGCTGACGGGCTGATCGTTCATCCGTTTCATACGTTGCCCTATATCGATGAGTGTGTACTGCCCAATGTTCGCCAGGGGCAGTCCCTGCGCGCAGCTAACGCCGAGGAATTCCTGCTGTCTTTTTCCGCGATGGTGATTACCGGCAGCAGCGAGCAGAATGTTGAGAACGCCTACAACGGCGTGCGCAGCCTGATCGCCTTCTACGGTTCGACGCCCTCCTATCGGCCTGCCCTGGATGCGGTGGGCTTCGGCGATTTGCAGCCCGAGCTGAACCGGCTGTCAAAGGAGAACAAGGTGCAGGAAATGGAGGCGCTTATACCCGGGGAATTGGTGGAACAGATCGCGGTGATTGGCGAACCGGGGGAGGTCGCCAGCAAGTTGCTCGAAAAATACGGCGGTCTGGCGTCACGGGTGGGTATCTATGCGCCTTACTACGCGGAGCCTGAGGTATGGCAGGGGATTATCAGTGATATCAAGCGGCTGCAGGGGCGTGCCGACTGAATGCGCTGATGCGCCGGTTCAGTCCAGATACAAAAAAACCCGCATGAGCGGGTTTTTTTGTAGGGATAGAGTCAGTGAAGTGGATCAGGCACTCAGTTCCTGAATCTCCACCGCGGCAATCCGCGCGCCTTCTTCCGCGCTCTTCTGGAACTCCACAATCTGGTCGAAGTTCATGTAGCGGTAGATTTCCTCGGACATGGCATCCAGGTCTTTGGCGTAGGACATATACTCTTGGGGCGTGGGCAGCTTGCCTAGAATCGCTCCCACCGAGGCCAACTCGGCACTGGTGAGGTACACATTGGCGCCGTCACCCAGGCGGTTGGGGAAGTTTCGCGTGGAAGTGGACAACACAGTAGAGTTGGCCGCCACACGTGCCTGGTTGCCCATGCACAGGGAGCAGCCGGGCATCTCGGTGCGTGCTCCTGCTGCGCCGAAGATGTTGTAGTAGCCTTCCTCCATCAGCAGGTGCTCGTCCATGCGAGTGGGCGGTACTATCCACATGCGGGTAGAGATCCCTCCCTTGTGTTGCTCCAGCAGTTTGCCGGCGGCGCGGAAGTGGCCGATGTTGGTCATGCAGCTGCCGATAAAGACCTCGTCGACACTGTCGCCTGCAACCGAGGAGAGGAGGCGTGCATCGTCTGGGTCGTTGGGGCAGCAGACGATTGGCTCGGTTACCTCTGCCAGATCGATCTCAATGACCGCGGCGTATTCAGCGTCCGCATCCGCTTTCATCAGGCTTGGGTTTTCCAGCCACTCTTCCATTTTGCGGGCGCGGCGTTCCAGCGTGCGCGAGTCACCATAGCCTTCGGCGATCATGGAGCGCAGCAGCACGATGTTGGAACGCAGGTACTCGGCGACGGTGTCTTCGTCGAGGGCGATGGTACAGCCTGCCGCCGACCGTTCAGCAGAGGCATCGGAGAGCTCAAAGGCCTGTTCCACGGTGAGGTTCTTGAGGCCTTCGATTTCCAGAATGTTGCCGGAGAAGATGTTCTTCTTGCCTTTCTTCTCCACCGTCAACAGGCCCTGTTGAATCGCGTAGTAGGGAATGGCGTGTACCAGGTCGCGCAGGGTGATACCGGGCTGCATTTCGCCCTTGAAGCGCACCAGCACCGACTCCGGCATATCCAGCGGCATCACACCGGTGGCGGCAGCAAACGCCACCAGGCCTGACCCGGCAGGGAAAGAAATACCCATGGGGAAGCGGGTGTGGGAGTCGCCGCCGGTGCCTACGGTGTCCGGCAGCAGCATACGGTTCAGCCAGGAGTGGATGATGCCATCGCCAGGGCGCAGGGAAACGCCACCACGGGTCATAATGAAATCAGGTAGTGAATGCTGCGTATCAATGTCCACCGGCTTGGGGTAGGCCGCTGTGTGACAGAAAGACTGCATGGTCAGGTCTGCGGAGAAGCCCAGGCAGGCCAGGTCTTTCAATTCGTCGCGGGTCATCGGGCCAGTGGTGTCCTGGGAGCCCACGGTGGTCATCAGTGGCTCACAATACGTACCGGGGCGAATACCGTCAGTGCCGCAGGCTTTGCCCACCATCTTCTGCGCCAGGGTAAAGCCTTTGCCTGTATCGGCCGGCTGTTCCGGCGTGCGGAACAGGTCAGTGCTGCCAAGGCCCAGGGCCTCACGCGCACGGGTGGTCAGGCCGCGGCCAATGATCAGGTTGATACGGCCACCGGCGCGCACCTCGTCCAGCAGTACGTCGGACTTCAGTTCGAACTCGGAGAGAACATCGCCGGACTCGGAGAGAATCTTGCCTTCGTAAGGGCGAATCTCTATCACGTCACCCATGCCCAGGTCGTCTACCGGTGCTTCGAATACCAGTGCGCCGGCGTCTTCCATGGTGTTATAGAAAATGGGGGCAACCTTGCCGCCGATACAGATACCACCGCCCTTCTTGTTTGGCACGCCGTCAATTTCGTCGCCGAAGAACCACAGCACAGAGTTGGTAGCCGATTTGCGTGATGAACCGGTGCCCACTACGTCGCCGACAAAAGCAACCGGCAGGCCTTTCTCCTGAATTGACTGTATCTGCTTCATGGGTCCGGTGACGCCATGCTCCTCCGGCTCGAGACCGTCGCGTGTCATTTTGTACATCGCCAGAGCGTGCAGGGGAATGTCCGGGCGCGACCAGGCGTCGGGTGCGGGGGAGAGGTCGTCGGTGTTGGTTTCGCCGGTGACCTTGAACACGGAGACCTTGATGGACTCGGGCACTTCTTCCTGGCTGGTGAACCATTCGCCATCGGCCCAGGACTGCATTACCGCCCTGGCGTTCTCGTTACCCTTCTCT
Source organism: Gammaproteobacteria bacterium (assembly GCA_030431585.1). GTDB lineage: Bacteria > Pseudomonadota > Gammaproteobacteria > Pseudomonadales > Halieaceae > Halioglobus. The sequence goes on from JAUIIQ010000044.1 coordinate 9,753, forward strand.
GCCAGTTCAGCCACGTCGTGAAAGGCCTCGAACATCAGCAGCGTGTGCTTGAGTTCATCGGCCGCCTGGGTGCCCAGTTCGGCATCGGACAGCGTGGCGACCAGGGTTTCGATGTTGTAGCCACCGTGCATGTTGCCCAGCAGCTTCACCGCGGCGGAGCGATCGATCAGTGGGCATTCCACCTCACCTTTAACGATAGCAGAGAGGAAGCCAGCCTTGACGTACGCCGCCTCGTCCACGCCGGGGGGAACGCGCTTGGTGATCAGTTCCAGCAGGTAGTCTTTTTCCCCCGCCGGAGGGTTTTTCAGCAGCTCTACCAGCCCGGCAACCTGCTCGGCATTAAGGGGCTTGGGGGGGATGTTCTGGGCGGCGCGTTCGGCCACATGTTCGCGGTATGCTTCTAGCACGGTAGAGCTCCTTTGATGGTTGAGAAGGCCCCGGAAAACGTCGACACGGGTGGCTTCTGTGGAGAAAAAATCGGGCGCAAGTATAGCCCGAAAGCAAAATAAGATAAATGAATCACCCCCTATATCGTGCATTCACCCGGGTGATATTCTAAACTCCCGCGGTGCGCCAGAAAGCCCTGTAAATGCTCGATCAAACCGTAAAAACTCCCTGCATTGGCGTCTGCTCTACCGGCATTGGTGACAGCGTCTGTCGTGGCTGCAAACGCTTCAGCCACGAAGTGATCGCGTGGAACAGCTATACGCCGGAGCAAAAGCGAATAATTGATGGCCGCTTGAGCGGTTTTCTCTCCCAGTGCGTTCGCAACAAGCTGCGAGTGAGCGACAGGGCCTTGTTGGCCTGGCAGTTGCAGATACAGAATGTGCGGTATGTCGCCCACCACGACGAGTACTGCCAGGTCTTCAGTTTGTTGCAGGCGGGGGCAGGGCAGATAGAGAACACCGGCGACTTCGGTTTTGAAGTGGATCTGCCGTATCGTGATCTGTCACTAATGGCGCTACGTGACATGATCGACAGCGAATACCTGTTGCTCTCACAAGCGCACTACGAGCGTTACATCGCCGTGCCTGACCTGTTTACCGGACTTGATGAATGAGTAAAGCTGTCGATATAACGCCCCTGCTGGATTTCCTCGCCTGTTCCACGCCCCGGGCGTGGGTGGAGTGGGCGCTTGAGCATCCCGAGATCCTCCTTATCGACCACGCCAACTGTGAGAAGAAAGCGGCGTCGACGGCATTAAATCTCATGTATCGCTATGTGGAGCACCATGAGTTGCTGAACAAGCTCTCCAGGTTGGCCAGGGAGGAATTACGGCATTTTGAGCAGGTCATCGCCATTATGCAGCGGCGCGGTGTTGACTATGTGCAGCTCTCTGCGGCGCGATACGCTGGCTCCTTGCGCAAGGAGGTGCGCACGGCGGAGCCAGGCCGCCTGGTGGATACGCTACTTGTAGGCGCAATCATCGAGGCCCGTTCCTGTGAGCGTTTTGCTGCCCTGGCACCTGAGCTGGACGAGGAGCTCCAGGGGTTTTATCTGTCGTTGCTGAAGTCGGAGTCCAGGCATTTTCGGGACTACCTGAAACTGGCCGAAGAACTGGCTTCTCCTGCGGAACTCACCTCGCGCCTGGGGGTGTTGTTACAGCGGGAGCGAGAGTTGATTGAGTCGCCTGACACGGCGTTTCGGTTTCATAGTGGTGTGCCTGGGTAGGCTGGATCTAACCGCAAAGAGGTTTCTGTTCGGTCAGCACAGCCAGCAGGGCGGTAAATATCCCCCCGAAAACCGCCAAAAAGTGCCGTCCTGGCGGGCTTGGGCTGCGGCCATCCATGGCCTCCGCACATTTTCGGGGGGATATTTACCGCCCTGCTGGCCTCTTGTGGAGAGACCAAATGAACTTGGTGGACGATGAGCCATAGACGATTTCTGTGGATTAGAACCTGACGAGGTGCGTGGGGGGTAGCTTCCGCTCTACTTCCCGTTTCCCGAGAGATCAACTGGGTTTAAAAGTAATCGTTAACTTATTGTTAAATAGCGAAATTTACGAGCTCGAAGCTGCTGGAGGTGGCCTCGATATACCATCCCTGAGAGTCCCAGTCGCCCAACACAACACGCTCGCCCTCAGCAGCCCTATGCCGGGCTGGCCGGTGTGTATGGCCGTGGATCAGCCGGCTCACCCCTGCCTCAGCCATCACCCTGTCCACCTCGGCAGGGGTCACATCCATGATGTCAGCTGCCTTGTTCGAGCTGGCATCCTTGCTCGCCGCCCGCAGCTGCGCAGCCAGCGCACGCCGTTCAGCCAGCGATTTTGCCATCAGCTCCGCCTGCCACTGCGGGTGGCGGGCAGTGGACCGGAATGCCATATATTCGGCGTCGCCGGTGCATAAACTGTCGCCGTGCATCAGTAGCGTAGGGACGCCATAGAGGTCGATTACGGTTGGGTCATCAAGCAGGCCTGCGCCAATGCGATCACAGAATGTCTCGCCAATAAGGAAGTCCCGGTTGCCGTGCATCAGATACAGGGCGGGGCCGGCGGCAGTGAAGCTGCTCAGCAATTCGGCCGTATCGGCGACGAAGGCAGAGTCGTCATCGTCACCTACCCAGGCCTCAAACAGGTCGCCCAGGATATAGAGAGTGTTGCAGTCAGTGTTGTCCTGGAGGAAGGCCGCCAGGGCCCCGGTGACATCGGGCCTGACGGGATCCAGGTGCAGGTCGGAGATGAAAAGCGTGCGTGACACTTACTCTTCGATGATTTCCACGGACTCGATGATGACCGGGTCCTCTGGCACGTCCTGGTGTCCACCGCGTGAGGTAGTGGGTACAGCGCGAATCTTGTCCAGTACCTCTTCGCCCTCAGTGACCTTGCCAAATACGGTGTAGCCCCAGCCTTGCATATTTTTGCCGGTGTGGTTGAGGAAGTCGTTGTCTTTCACATTGATGAAGAATTGCGCGGTGGCGGAGTGCGGATCCATGGTGCGGGCCATGGCGACGGTGCCAAAGTCATTCTTCAGGCCGTTATCCGCCTCGTTCTCTATGGGCTCGCCGGAGGTTTTCTGATTCATATCGGTGTCGAAGCCGCCGCCCTGAATCATGAAGTTGTCTATCACGCGATGGAAAATGGTGCCGTCGTAGAAACCGTCGCGGGCGTAGGCGAGGAAGTTCTCTACGGTTTTGGGCGCTTTCTCGGCATCCAGTGCCAGCTTGATTTCGCCGAAGGTGGTTTTAATGATAACCATGTGTTCCGTCCCTGTGGGTTTGATTCTGGTGAGGCAGGCAATAATACGGACTTTTCAGGTACAGGAAAACAACATCAACGGCACAAAGCAGGCTTAATTGCGCCAAGGTGTCAGAAAGCGGCAGCAATTCGCTTAAAGCGCCCGGCTTTCGTGGCTATAATACGCGCCCTTTGCCACGCCCGGACTTTCGCTATTTATGGAAAACACAGCTGCCAGTAATTTCTTGCAGAGCATCATCAGCGATGACCTGAATTCAGGCAGGGTGACCGAGGTGCTGACCCGGTTTCCGCCTGAGCCCAATGGTTACCTGCATATTGGCCATGCCAAGTCGATTTGCGTGAATTTTGGCCTCGCCCAGGCCAACGGCGGGCGCTGTAACCTGCGATTTGACGATACCAACCCCGAAAAAGAGAGCCAGGAGTATATCGAATCCATCCTGGAGGATGTGCGCTGGCTGGGCTTCTCCTGGAACGGGGATGTGCGCTTTGCATCGGCTTACTTCCAGCAGCTATACGACTGGGCCGTCTACCTGGTGGAGCAGGGCAATGCTTACGTCTGCGATCTCGATGCGGAACAAGCCCGGGAATACCGCGGCACGCTGACCGAACCCGGTTGCAACAGCCCCTATCGCGAGCGTTCGATCGCCGAGAACCTGGACCTGCTGGCACGCATGAAAGCAGGCGAGTTCGCCGAGGGCGAGAAAGTGCTGCGCGCTAAAATTGATATGGCCTCGCCCAACATGAACATGCGCGATCCCATCCTGTACCGCATCCGCAAAGTCCCTCACCACCAGACCGGCACAGACTGGGTGATTTACCCCACTTACGACTTCGCCCACGGCCAGGAAGATGCCATAGAAGGCATCACCCACTCTATTTGCACGCTGGAGTTTGAGGACCACCGGCCATTGTACGACTGGTTTATCGAGCATCTGCCCGTACAGCACCGCCCGCGCCAGTATGAGTTTGGCCGCCTCAACCCCAGCTATACCATCACCAGCAAGCGTAAGCTCAAGCAATTGGTGGATGAAGGTGTGGTCAGCGGCTGGGATGACCCGCGCATGCCGACCATATCGGGTATGCGGCGCCGTGGATATACGCCGGCGGCCATTCGCAAATTCTGCGAGATGATTGGCACCACCCGTTCAGACGGCGTGGTGGACGTGGCGATGCTGGAGTTTGCCATTCGCGAGGATCTCAACGAGAACGCGCCGCGCGCCATGGCGGTGATCAACCCCTTGAAAGTGGTGCTGACGGATTACCCGGAAGACAAGGTTGAATGGCTGCGCTCGCCCAATCACCCGGTGCGCGAGGATATGGGCGAACGCCAGCTACCCTTCACCCGCGAGATCTATATTGACAGGGATGACTTCCGCGAAGAAGCCAACAAGAAGTACAAGCGCCTGGTATTGGGCAAGCGTGTGCGTCTGCGCAATGCCTACGTGATTGAAGCAGATCACGTTGAGCGCGATGCGGCAGGCAATATCACTGAGGTTCATGCACACACCATCGCCAACACGCTGGGCGAGAACCCGGAAGACGGCATCAAGCCCAAGGGCGTGATTCAGTGGGTGTCCGCCAGCCACGGTAAGCAGGCTGAAGTGCGTTTGTATGACAGGCTGTTTAATCACGAAGCGCCGGACCGCGGCGATGGCGACTTCATGGCGCACATCAATCCGGACTCATTGCAGCGAGTAACCAACGCCTGGCTGGAGCCGGCCCTGGTGGAAGCAGAGCCTGAGCAGTGCTTCCAGTTTGAGCGAGAAGGGTATTTTGTGGCCGACCGTTACGATCACAGTGCCGACAGGCCGGTGTTCAACAAGACCATAGGCCTGCGCGATACCTGGGACAGTTGATACCTCATTTCCTCACTGGTGATGGTACGCCAGTGCTGAAAACGTAAACCCGTAAGGACAGGACCCCCGAAACATGCCACTGAAACTCTACAACACCATGAGCGGTGCCAAGGAAGTGTTCCAGCCTCTGCAGCCAGACAGGGTGACCATGTATGTATGCGGACCCACGGTCTATAACTATGCGCATATCGGCAATGCGCGTCCGGCGGTGGTCTTCGATACCTTGTTCCGCCTGTTGCAGACCCATTACGGGGAGGTGATCTACGCCCGCAACATCACCGACATTGATGACAAGATTATCGCTGCTGCCCGCGAAGGTGGCCGCAGCATTGAATCGGTGACAGATGAATACACGGCGAAATACCGGGAGGATATGGCGGCCCTGAACACCTTGCAGCCCACCCTTGAGCCGCATGCCACGCACAATATCGATGCGATGATTGATCTCACCGCCACGCTGATAGAGAAAGGCCATGCTTATGAAGCGGATGGCCATGTACTGTTCGCTGTGGAATCGATGGAAGACTACGGCAAACTGTCCGGGCGTGTACTGGAAGACATGCTTGCCGGTGCTCGTGTCGAAGTGGCTGACTACAAGCGTCACCCCGGCGACTTTATATTGTGGAAGCCTGCGGCAGAAGAAGACCCGGGGTGGGACAGCCCATGGGGCAGGGGACGCCCCGGTTGGCACCTGGAATGCTCGGCCATGATACGCGCGCACCTGGGCGATACCATTGATATCCACGGCGGTGGCCGCGACCTGATCTTCCCGCACCATGAGAACGAAATAGCCCAGAGCCGTTGCGCCCACGGCGGCGACTATGTGCGCTACTGGATGCACAACGCCTATCTGGATATCGACGGCGAAAAGATGTCCAAGTCACTGGGTAATTTCCATACTGTGCGCGACCTGCTGCAACGTTACCGTGGCGAGGTGCTGCGCTTTGCACTGCTATCGGCGCATTACCGCTCGCCCTTGAACTTCTCGGCAGAGTTGCTGGAGCAGGCGCAATCCACGCTGGACAGTTTGTACAGCACGCTGCGTGCTGTGGCCGATATCGAGTTGGATGTAGATGTGGATCTGGCGGAGGAGCCCTTCTACGAGGCCCTCAATGACGACCTCAATACCCCTGAAGCGATCGCCGAGTTGCATGCGCTGGCGCACCAGTTACATAAGGCAGCCGATGCAGGCAAACCGGCCCTGAAGGCGCGTATGCTGGCGGCGGGCAACCTGCTGGGGATTCTGGGGCAGGACCCACAGGAATGGTTGCAGCAGGCGGCATCGGACGATGACATCAGCGTGGAAGAGATTGAGGCGATGATCCTGCAGCGACAGGAGGCCAAGAGCGCACGGGACTTCACCCTGGCGGATGAAATAAGGAACACATTACTGGAGCAGGGTGTGGTGCTGGAAGACTCTCCTGAAGGCACCACCTGGCGTCGCAGTTAGCCTTCCCTACTGCCAGGGGTCACCCCAGGCTTTTCTCACCTGACTCAACACTCTGCTGGATCAGGGTGTTGATCGTCATCGGGCCTACGCCGCCGGGAACGGGCGTATAGGCAGACGCTTTGTCCATGAGCGCCGACAGCTCGATATCACCCACACCTCCAGGGTGATAACCGGCATCTACCACCACCGCACCGTCTTTTACCCAATCCGCCTTGATAAACTCCGGTTTGCCTACGGCACCCACCAGAATATCGGCCTGGGCGACCAGCGCGGGCAGGTCCCGGGTGCGCGAATGACAAATAGTCACGGTGGCGTTCTTCTGCAATAACATCATCGCCATGGGCTTGCCGAGAATGGGAGACCGGCCCACTACCACGGCATGCTTGCCTTCAATATCTATCCCATAGTGATCAAGAATACGCATAATGCCCTGCGGGGTTGCACAGCCATAGGCATCCTCGCCCATAGCCATGCGACCAAAACCGAGGCAGGTAACGCCATCCACGTCCTTGTGCAGCGCGATCGCGTCAAAGCAGGCGCGCTCGTCTATCTGCTCCGGTACCGGATGCTGCAGCAAAATGCCGTGAACGTCCGGGTTGTTGTTGAGTTCGTCGATTTTGGCCAGCAACTCCTCGGTAGAGGTAGAGGCGGGCATCTCCACGGCCATGGAATCCATGCCCACACGGCGACAGGCATTGCCTTTCATTTTTACGTAGGTGGCCGAGGCGGGATCATCCCCTACGAGGATGGTGGCGAGGATCGGTGTTTTGCCACCCGATTTCTGCTTCAACTGCTCCACGCGAGCCAGCAGCTCCGCTTCAGTTTGTGCTGCCAGTGCCTTGCCATCCAGTACCCGTGCGGACATCGGTCTATATCCTCTTGCAATCGCTGAAAGGGCGGCCTGATCAGCGCGCCCCGAAAAGCCGCAGATTGTCCCATGACGGGGGTCTGCAGTGGAAGGGCAGGATGCGAAAACACCTTACAAATCACCAGCATTGCCGTTGACGCTCAGTCTGTGGGTGAGTATTATGCGCCCTCCTGAAAAGGGGGCCTGCAACGGCTTTCGCGGAATCATCGGGGTATAGCGCAGTCTGGTAGCGCGCCTGCTTTGGGAGCAGGATGTCGGGAGTTCGAATCTCTCTACCCCGACCAACTTTCAAGCCACATATCGGCGAGTATGATGATTCACTCAGGTAATCGATGGTGGCCGTAGCTCATCAGGTAGAGCACCGGATTGTGACTCCGGAGGTGGCGGGTTCGAGACCCGTCGGCCACCCCAGTTCCAGGCTTCCGGACACAACCCGACCCTTCTTGCTTTGGCATCCCCGCAGTGACTCAACGGCGGGTTACCCCATCACGTCACCCAGGATGTAAGTCAGGTCGCACCTGATAATGATAAAAGGCAGGCAGCAGCAGGCAACAGGGTGGTGACCCCGAGCCCGTCGAGCCTAACGAGAGGGCTGAGACAGTTTGTACAGCCCAAGCAGGAAGGCTGAGTAGTAAAAAGCAAGCACAACGGTTTCGACTGGCATGATTGTCTCTCTTTGGCGTTACACTTGCTTATCGGCCGCGCCAGTAATTCCTTTAGTATTTTTTTCCCCGCCGGAAGAAAAAAACCACTCCGTCCGGTTGCAGCGCCATTAGCCACGTTCTTCGTATGGTTAATGGCCGGGCGACCGCCTGATCGACTAATAGGACAAGGGTTGGTGGGCGCGGTATCTGTTCTTCATTGCACAAGGTTTTTGTGCATTGCGAGTGCCTCAGATAGAATACGCGCGCGACGCAGGTTGCCAATCGTTAAAGGGTACCCAAAAGGGTATCAACTCGTTCGGGGGTATAGCTCAGTTGGATAGAGCAACGGCCTTCTAAGCCGTGGGTCGAGGGTTCGAATCCTTCTACCCCCGCCATTTAACTCTTTGTGTCCTTACCGGTCGGATAGGTGACATTTCATTCCGGGATCATAGTTAGGGTATTCAAACTAAGCGGAGGCCACAAATGGGGTAAGCCTTCCTCGGTTGAAAACAAACGTCCACGCCCTCGGAAGGCTTACCCCATTCGTGGCCTCCTCCTTCTATTTAGACATCACTATCCTGTAGTGGTCAACTAATTCCGGACAGTTGTTTAGGGCTATTCTCCGCTTCAGCAGGTGGTAGCCCTCCGTTGTATTGATGCGGCCGAAGCCAGTTGTAATACCCCATCAGGTAATCGCCGATATCCTGTCTGGCCTCATTCAGTGACGTGTAGCCGGTGGCAGGTACCCACTCGGACTTGAGGCTACGTAGTAGCCGCTCCGTGGGAGCGTTGTCCCAGCAGTTCCCCCGACGACTCATGCTTTGCCGCATGCGGTAACTCCACAGCCGCTGCCGGAAGGCCTCGCTGGCGTATTGAAGGCCTTGGTCAGAGTGAAACAGCACACCCTCAGGGCGCTCCCGGCGCTCGTAGGCCATGTCCAGTGCCAATACCGCCAGATTCGCATTAGGGCGAGTCGATAGAGCCCAGCCGATGGCACGGCGACGATACAGATCCAGCACAACCGCCAGGTAATACCAACAACCCTGGGCCCAGATGTAGGTGATATCTCCACACCAGACCTGGTTTGGGGCAGCCACATTGAACTCCCGGTTCAATCGATTCGGGATATCAGGTCGCTCAACCGTTGCCTGCTTGTATTTGTGCGGCCCCGGCTGTTTGCACACCAATCCAGACTCGCGCATCAACGCTCGGACTTTGTATCGGCCTATGGATATACCTCTCCCCTTGAGCATCATAACGATACTGCGGCTTCCAGCCGCACCACGGCTAACATTGAACACCTCATTGACCTGGCTTCGTAGCCGCAGTCTATCAACGTCAATCCTTGCCTGACGTTTCTTGTGCTCGTAGTAGGTTGAACGGGCGAGCCCGAAGGTCTCACAGATAAACCCGGCCGATTCGTGCTCTCTTAACTTATCGATCAGCGCGATTGATTCAGTTCGTCCGACATTAAGAGAGCTGTAGCCTTTTTTAGAATCGATTTCTCCCGCTCCAGCCGATTCACTTGCTTTTCAAGCTCCTGAATCCGCTGTTGCTCCGGGGTCAGCGCCTTACCCTTGGGCGTGACCCCGTCACGCTCGGCCTTAAGTTGATCGACCCATCGCCTGATTGCGGTCTCACCAACGTCCAGTGAACGACTGGCTTCAGGGACTGAATAGCCCTGATCCAGGACCAAACTGGCCGCTTCTTGCTTAAACTCTGGTGAATATGTTTTGCGTTGTCTTGCCATTGAACACCTCTCTGGTGGCGAGTTTACCACCCATGTTGGTGTCCGGTTTCATTAGACCACTACAGGATAGTGATGTCGAAATGGAAGGAGGAGGCCACGAATGGGGTAAGCCTTCCGAGGGCGTGGACGTTTGTTTTCAACCGAGGAAGGCTTACCCCATTTGT
>JAUIIQ010000280.1 GCA_030431585.1 Gammaproteobacteria bacterium
GTGCTTTTCTGGCTCGCAACTGACTGAGGGGAACCCGGAGGGTCGAGGTGATCAAACGCTGAATTCAGGTGCTCTCCCGGCGATTTGGAACGTCACAGGGAGCATAGGTAGTGGATAGTGATGTCAAAACGGAAGGAGGAGGTCACGAATGGGGTAAGCCTTCCAAGGGCGTGGACGTTTGTTTTCAACCGCGGAAGGCTTACCCCATTTGTGGCGTCCGCTTTGTTTGAATACCTCATTCCCCGCTAATGTGCGATGAACCTTTTCACGGGTACTGCATTGGCGGCGCGTACCCTGCATGGATTACACTGGCCCGAGGCCAGGGCAGAGGGATAGGGCGTTGCGAATCGAGGACTGGGAGGCACGGGGCAAGCGGGTGGAACTGCTTGGCCACGATATTTTCGTCATTGACGAGCCGGCTCGCGGGGAACCCTGGGGGACGGTGTTGTTGATTCACGGTTTCCCCTCTGCCAGCTGGGACTGGTGGAAAATCTGGCCTGGACTCAACCGCCATTTCCGCCTGGTGGCCATGGATATGCTCGGCTTTGGTTTCAGCGCCAAACCTTGCCCTCACGACTACCGTATTATGGAGCAGGCAGATATCTGTGAGGCGCTGGTGGACAGCATCGGCCTGGATGATTTTCATGTGCTGGCCCACGATTACGGCGACACGGTGGCGCAGGAGATGCTGGCACGACAGAACGCCGGCACCGGCGCGGGTCGCTGGCTCTCCTGCCTGTTTCTCAATGGGGGTCTGTTTCCAGAGACGCATCATGCTCTGCTGGTGCAGCGCCTGTTGCTGGGCCCTCTCGGGTTTCTGGTTCGTCATGCCTTCAGCCGCGCGAGTATGCGTAAGTCCTTTGACCGTGTGTTTGGCCCCGATACGCCGGCCAGCGACGAGGAAATCGACGCTCTCTGGCAGTTGTTCACGCTGAACAACGGGCAACGCAACCTGCACCGCTTGATTCATTACATGAGTGATCGCCGCGAACATCGACAGCGCTGGCTGGATGCACTGTGCCAGGCCCGATGCCCTGTTGGCCTGATCAACGGCAGCGTAGATCCTGTTTCCGGGGAACATATGGTGCAGCGCTTTGTGGAACTGGTGGGAGAGGGGTATTACATACGTCGCCTGCCGGGGATAGGCCATTACCCGCAGCTGGAGGCTGCCGATCAGGTGTTGGCAGATTACCGCGAATTTCTCGCGCAGGTGACAGAGCCGGTGCACAGCGCCCCTGCCGACAAGGGGTAGACGGCCACAAATGTGATAAAAAACAAGGTTTTGCTGTACCTGGCGCGCCGCCTCCCCTATTTTTGAGCCAATTGCATCGTGAGGAAAGGAATCATGCTCGAATCTGTCGACGCTGCAGGTGATCACGACAACACGCCCGTCGTGGAGAACCCCCGGGTTGGCCTGGTGGTCGAGGTAACCGGTGAGTATTTTACTGCACGGCTGGATCCCCGGAAGGAAGCGGCGACCGCTGAAGCAGCATCCGATGAACAGCACATGCCAGCGGGGCAGGTGGGCTCCTATCTTAAAATTGCCAACGGCGAAAATTTCATTCTGGTGATGGTTGAACGCAGCTACCACGCTGCCGACAAGCAGGGTCGTGCCGTGAATATGGTTCACCTTACACCTTTGGGGGAAATAGACCCTCGCGGTAACTTCCAGCGTGGTGTGTCCAGCTTTCCCACTTCAGGCGCCAGGATATACCGGGTCAGCACGGACAGTCTGGCGCAGATTTTTTCCGGTTACGGCGATACCGATTTCCGGGTGGGGCGCCTCGCTTCATTTGATTCCATTGGCGTGCACCTCGACGCATCCTCTTTCTTCGGGCGTCACGCCGCGATACTGGGGCAGTCCGGTGCCGGTAAGTCCTGGACGGTGACCAGCCTGATTCAGTCAACGTTGAAAGCGATGCCTGAGGCGCATGTCATTCTCCTGGACATGCACGGTGAATACAGCGACAAGGAGGTCGACGGCATTGTTTCGCGCTCGCCTTTCCACGCCGCTGGCAAGGTGCGCAGCTTCAGGGCGGAGGAGCTGGAGTTTCCTTACTGGCTGCTTTCCTTTTCCGAACTCTGCGACCTGTTGATAAACCCTGATGACGAGCACGCTTCTGTGCAGATATCTGCAATGCGAACGGCATTGATCAAGTTGCGCAAAGAGGTGAACGAGCACCTTAACCTCGGCCACATCACGGTCGATTCGCCCCTCTACTATTCTCTCGAAGACCTCAACCGTGCGTTGAAAGAGGCAAACCGTGCCACCACAGATTTCGGTAAGGAGAAACTGGCAACCTTTGGCAAGTTCGACCAGGTGCTGGTGCGCCTGAGCAGCCTGCTCAATGACAACCGCTACGATTTTCTGATGCGACCACAGCGTCGCAACTCCTCGGAATCACTTACCGGGCTGATGAAGGACCTGGTGGGGCTGGGCAACCCGCGAGCCAGTGTCAATGTCATAGACCTGAGCGCAGTGCCCTACGACGTTGTGCCGCTGGTGGCGGCACAGATCGGCCGCCTCACCTATGAATTCAACTTCTGGAACCCGCGCTGCCGGGATTTCCCCTTGTTCCTGATTTGCGAAGAAGCGCATGAATATATTCCGCGCGAGGACATTCCGCGTTTTCGCGAAGCCCGCCGAACGATGGAGCGTATCTCCAAAAACGGCCGCAAGTATGGCGTCGGCCTGTGCGTGGTAAGTCAGCGGCCGCACGATGTATCTGAGACAGTACTCGCCCAATGCAGTTCTTACATCTGCCTGCGCATCTCCAACCCGGATGACCAGGAGTATGTTCGCTCCATGGTACCGGATGCCGCCCGCGGTACGTTTGCCGCGCTCACGTCACTGTCCAAGGGTGAGGCGGTTGCGCTGGGTGAGGCTGTGCCCATGCCCGTGCGTTTCCGTGTCGACCTGCCGGATCCTCCCCCCAATTCCACCGACATCGATTACTCGGGCAAGTGGCGAGAAGCCGGTGAGGAGATCGACGTGGAGAAACTGGTTAATAACTGGCATACCCAGGAGCGGTAGTAACACCGGATCCTGTAACGCCAGTAGCGCATAGGCGTGGTCACCATCCCTCGTGACAGAGATCAATCGCACTCTCTGTCCGCTGTACTATCATGAAGCAAAGGCTCTGCAGGAGAGAGGGATGGTTACTGTCAAGCGGCTGGTGCTTGATGTGCTGAAACCTCACCAGCCGGGCGCACTGGAATTCTGTCGGGAGATCGCCGGTCTTGGCGAAGACTATCAGGTGTGCCTTTCGGTTGAGGAAGTGGACGAAAACACGCAAACACTGAGGCTGGAGGTGCGCGGTGAGGCTGTGGCAATGCAGCCCATAGAACAGGCCATCGCCGATATGGGGGCTTCGTTGCACAGTGTCGATCTGGTGGAAGTGCATAACACTGCCGCTGGCAAGTGAGCCGGCATGAGCCTCAGCCGCCGTACCCAACGCATGCTCAAGCTGTCCGGTTCCCACGGCATTGTTCGTCGCTATCTCATCGT
>JAUIIQ010000281.1 GCA_030431585.1 Gammaproteobacteria bacterium
CTGCCTGTCGGCGTAGCCCTGCTCCTGCAGCACGTCCAGCACAGCCTGCGCCAGCTTGTACCCCTGGCGCTGGTGCCACTGCGGTGCCTTCAGTTCTATATAACGCCCGGTGGATACGCCCCGACTGAGGTCGAGGCCATCCAGAAATGCCAACTCCTCAGCAAGCGTGGGCAAGCGGAAATGGCCCTTCCCCAGGGGAAACCTGCCGGGAAAGTAGGCGCGCTGGTTGCCATCCTGATCCACGTAACTGCGTTCATGCAAACGTAGCTGACGAAGTTCATCAAGGTCGAAATCCAGGGCGTAATAGCGTCCGTCCTCGCGCGCGCGAGTCGGAAAGCGCTGTGCTACATCCGTCGTGCTTTCAAGGTGTATATCGTGCAGTACTACCGGCACGCCATCGCGGCTAAGTACCACATCCTGTTCGAGAAAGTGAGCACCCATGCCATGTGCCAGTGCCTTGGCCTCCAGCGTGTGCTCGGGCAAATAGCCGCTGGCACCTCGGTGGGCAATGACAATGGGATCACTCATCGCGGCTGCGCCCGGTAACCACAGCAGCCCGAATAGCAAGTCACGGTATCGCACTCCCTGTTGGCGGCGTTGATCAGGGCAGGGCGCTAACCCAATCGCCCTGTTCGAACCATTTCTCTCGCAGCTTGCCAAGAACGCCGGTCCTGGCATAGGCCTCCAGGTAGTTATCCACCAGGTTCTTGAATTGGGGGTCGTCACCGCTGATAGCGATACCTACGGGCTCGATAGTGAGTGGCTCTTTCAGGGTCACCAGTCCGGCCTCGCGATGTCGCAGCACGGCGAGCTTGCAGGTAGCCATGTCTGCAACCATTGCGTCCACGTCGCCGGCTATGAGCCGGGCGACTCCCTCGTCCGTGCTCTCGACTTCGGTCAATTGTGCATCGGGCAGGTTCTCTCTGACGAAGGAGGCACTGGTAGAGCCCTTGAGGGCGGTTACTTTCAGGTCCGCGCGGTTCAATGCTCCGCTATCCTGGGCCTGTGCCAACACGGAATTTCGCGTGAGAATTGATTTACCCGACATCATGTAGGGTCCGACGAAGTAGGCCTTCTCCGTGCGCTCCGGGGTAATGGAGACGTTGGAAATCACCATATCCACCTCACCTTTATCCAGTGCGTCGAGAAGGTCACCAAGGGGAATGACCTGGATGTCCAGTTGCACGCGCATGGCGTTAGCCAGTGCCTTGGCCAGATCCACGTCGTAACCCATCAGCCCGCCCTGCTTGTTTACTGCCGTCATGGGAGGCTGATCCCCGGACATTCCGACTTTTATAGTCTTGAAGTCGATTATGCGCTGCAGTGTTTCGCCGGCGCCTGCTCCCTGCAGCCCAATCAGCATAAGCAACACGCCTAGCAGCAGCTGTGGAAATAACTTTTTCATTGGTTGCGCTTCCCTGGTGTTTGAAGCTTGCAAGTATTGCACCTGATCCGCTACGTAGCCAGTGGATTAGCGCGTACTACTTGCCCGTGGACAGGGAAACCCTGTAGATGCCGGCTTCTCGCGAGGAATCGAGCACTGCCGCAACGGCTTTTACAGTCGACTTGTTGTGCGCCTTGATAATGACGGCGGCCTCGGGGTTCTCGGCTTTGAGCCTGCTGATATTCGCGCGTACGGAGCGCGCGTCGACGCGCCTGCCCTTGATCCAGATTTCGTCGCTTGCACTTACCTGAACCGTGATGTTCTCCGAAGGCTGGTCCGACTGGACGTTGCTGGTCTGCTTCCTTTCGACGTCTACAGCACTTTCACGAACGAACGAGCCCGCTACGATGAAGAAAATGAGCATGATCATCACCACATCCAGCATGGGAGTGAGGTCAATCTCCAGCGTCCCGTCGCCTTTGGGCGGGCGTGCCCGCTTGCGGTGAATACCCCGATCATCGACACCGGTATGATCCATCCACATTTCCATATCGGGACCCTCTATCCTGGGCGTTTAGCTAACGCTTTCCAGCAGCATAGGTAAGCAATGCAGGTACGCCAACTTGAAACCGAACAAAAATTGATCACTGTCAAGATTGATCCACCGTCGGCTTTACAGTGTCCGTACCGCGGGAATGTCACGCTCAGCATGTTGCAACTTGGCAATCGAAGTTGGAGCTGCTAAAACTAGCGGATGAAAAACGCATCGCAAATGACCGATTCACGCACCCCGTCTCCCCCTTACGGCTACTCCCGCGAGTGCACGCACAGCCGTGAGGAACAGATACACATCGTTGCTGAATTTCATGCCCACAAGATTCGCCCCAGCCGCATTGCCTACAGGGTGGGCATTGATATCGCCTTTATCGAGGAATTGATCGCCGGAGAGATAGAGCAGGACCGCTTCCCCCGGCTGGTGGCGCATTATCGTCAGCAGCGATTCCGGCAACGCATGCGTGACAGCCACTCCCGGGCTGCTGTGAGTCGCTACGAGCAGCAGCAGAAAATAGAGCGCGAGTTCCAGCAGGAGCAGGGGCTTTAGACCAGCCGTTACCTGTCGTTCACCGCCCGATTCCATTGTTCCAGTCTCTGTATATCTTCTCCAGTACCCGTGGTACTCACTGAGATTCCTGCCACAGCATCTGGCCCATGTGATATCAAATCCCCGCCGGCTGCCCACCATTATTCGGCAGCACGCAAATCCTCCAGCCTTCAAAGCTTAACAATAGTGAAACAATAGCATCACATTGGTGTCACGTTTTCTTCCTAACATGCGCGCTTACTCAACTTTTCGGAAGCGGGTTCGATATGGCCGCTTTCCGGTTCTGCAATCGTTAATGGGGGTTAAACATGGCGTCTCAAACAAGAATGAAGCAGTTCTTGCTCGCGCTCTGCGTGGTTTCGCTTACGGCCTGTGGCGGCTCGTCATCTGACAATGTGTCGCCAGGGCAAGTCGTCGTAGAGGTGCCGGGTGATGGCGGTGATGGTGGCGACGGGGGGAACGGTGGTGATGGAGGTGGCGATGGTGGTAACGGTGGAGACGGCGATGTAGTTCGCAGTGTCATTCCCTCTGCACTGGAGTCAGCTATCTCGCCTTCCGGCGAAACCGCCACCGATGGACGCGAAATCTACGATATCGATGTGAACGCGCTGCCAGCTGGCAAGCTGGATCCACAGGGTTTACTTCTTGGCAACGATGTCATTTTTCGTATCAGGGGCGGCGCCCTCAGCGTAAGCAACGGTTAAAGGAGATTGACCAGCATGAGCCGTACTAAACTCTACAGCACCGTTACCGCAGGTCTTTTACTTGCCACCGGCTACAACGCTCAGTCGCACGCGCAGTCCTGCGTACTGGAGATCGCCCCGGGTGCCACCATAGTGGGAGCGACCAACGAAGATTTCATTGTCATCGAGCAGGGGTGCCAGATCGATGCCGAGGGCACGGCAGAGCAGCCCATTACTTTTACTGCCGATAAAGCCGTCACTGGTGAGGTTGAAGATAACGAGAGAGGTTTATGGGGCGGTCTCGTAATAAAC
The DNA here is from genome assembly GCA_030431585.1 of Gammaproteobacteria bacterium. Taxonomy (GTDB): domain Bacteria; phylum Pseudomonadota; class Gammaproteobacteria; order Pseudomonadales; family Halieaceae; genus Halioglobus. Next base: position 3,482 of record JAUIIQ010000281.1, read on the forward strand.
GGCTTTGCGCC
>JAUIIQ010000282.1 GCA_030431585.1 Gammaproteobacteria bacterium
GGGCTGGCGCTGGCCCAGCAAAGCTATGGCCAGGGTCTGGAAGAAGTCGTTGTAACGGCTACCAAACGGGCCGAGAGCATGCAGGATGTACCGATCTCCATGGTTGCCATGAGCGGCGAGGACATCAAGGATTTCGGCGTGACCCGTGGCGAGGAGTTTTCCGCCAATATGCCGGCTGTGTCGATCAAACAGAACCCTATCGGTAACTTCATATTCATCCGTGGGGTGGGTACACCGGGCTCCAACCAGGGTATAGAGCAGTCTGTGTCCATCTTCCACGATGGTATTTACATGGGGCGTAGCCAACTTTCACGCGCTCCCTTTATGGATCTGGACCGTGTAGAGGTGCTCAGGGGTCCGCAGAGTGCCCTGTTCGGTAAAAACACCATCGGTGGTGCGATTCACGTGATCAGCGCCAAGCCCACTGACGAGTTCGAGGGCATGGTGAGCGGCTTGTATGGCTGGGAGGATGGGGAGCAGGAGATTACCGGCGTGCTGTCCGGTCCTATCACTGACACACTGTCGGGGCGTATTGCCTACCGCACCTATGAGTTGGACGGTTACCTTGAGAATGAGCTGACAGGCGATGACGGCCCCGAGCGTGATGACGAAACCCTGCGCCTGATGCTGTCCTGGGATGCAACGGACACCCTGAACATAACCGGTAAATGGGAGCGCAGTGAGTTCAAGCAGGTGCAGCAAACTACACAGCTGCGCATTATCGATCCGGTCGGTACTGGCGTTCCCTTTTCAGGACTGAATGCGGCACTCAGGGCAGCAATCACCGGAGATACCTCACCCGAGAAGTACGATGACAAGCGCGCGGTAATCAACGACGGCGGCGCGGCATTGGGTCTGGTGGCACCGCAGTACGCAGGCCTGCCGGGTTTCCCGGACAAGCCCGAGTTCAGCGATAACGAAATGGATGTGGGTACCCTGACCATCGATTGGGCAATCGGCGAACACACGCTGACCGCCATCACCGGGTACGCCACGTATGAGTACCGCGACGTATGCGATTGTGACTTTGCCGCACTGCCGCTGATTCAGGTGGACGCCACGGAAGACTACGATCAGTTCAGCCAGGAGATCCGCATCACTTCGCCGGGTGGTGAGACCTTTGACTATATTGTGGGTTTCTACTACCAGGAAAGCGACCTGTCTTACCGTTCCATCGAAGGCTTCGGTTCTTCGTTGGCATCACCGCTACTGGGTGCGCCTGCGGCATTGACACCTAACCTGACTCGCGATTACAGCATGGACCAGGATCAGGACATGTGGGCCGTGTTCGGTTCCGGTACTTACAGCTTCACTGACTCCACCCGCCTGACCGTAGGTATTCGCTACTTCGAAGAGACCAAGGAAGCCAGCCACGTGCTGAACAAAAAATTCACCGGTGGCTGGGACTACAGCTCAGGAGCCGGCCTGCCAGCTGGTACGCTGGTATATGGCGATACCGCAGCAGAGTATGACCGCTTCCTGGCCGAATTTGCCGGGACACCGTTGACGGCTATATCGGAAGGCATTTACGCCGGCCTGCTGGGCACCTTTGAGCACGACATTCGCGACCGTGAGCGTTCGGAAGAGGATGTAACCGGCTCCATTACCCTGGAACACGACATTGGCGAAGACGCGATGGTATTTGCCACCATAGCCACGGGTACCAAAGGGGGTGGTTTTGACGCCCGCTTCCTGCAGACCAATGACAACCCCTTCTTCGAATACGATGAAGAAAAAGCCACCGCCTTTGAAATTGGCATCAAGTCGACGCTGCTCGACGGCATGATGACCTTCAATGCGACGGCGTTCTATACCACAGTGGATGACTTCCAGGTGAGCATCTTCGACGGTGCCACCGCCTTCTTTGTACAGAACGCGGCGGAACTGGAATCCCAGGGTGTAGAAGTGGACCTGCGCTGGGCGGCAACAGATTCGCTGACCATCGGCTTTGCCGGCAGCTACCTGGACGCTACCTACCAGGATTTTGAAAATGGCCCCTGTTGGACCATCAGCGGCAGCGAGCCGGTGGATCGCGGTAACTGTATTGACCGCGGCACACCCAACGCGAGGCGTGATGCCTCAGGCGATAACATCAACTTTGCACCGGAACTGGCCGCAAACTTCAATGTTGATTACCGCCTGCCCATAGGCAGTTCCCTGGAGGGCCGAGGCACGCTGAACGTGAACTACTCAGACGGGTACGCAACGGCGGGTGACCTTGATGAAGACTACGCCTACCAGGACGACTACACGACAGTAGACCTGCGCCTGGCTCTTGGCTCAGTCGATGGCATGTGGGACGTGGCCTTGATCGGCAAAAACCTCACCGATGAGTTCACCAGCGGCAACAACAACGACCAACCGCTGGTACCCGGCAACGGCTTCTCATCCACAGACCGTCTGCGCTCTTACGCTGTGCAGGCTACTTATCGCTTCTAATCGGGCGTATCCAGCGGGAGTATTCGTGATATGAGTGACGACCTCGACTATTCCCCGCTGGCTCTTTTTGCCCTTCCCCTGGCAGGAGAAGGGCAGTCCATGCCCCGCGTATTCGGCGCGCCATCCCGGTATGTACAGGGCGCCGGTGTTATCAGACAGGCTGGACATTACCTTTCCAGGCTGGGGTTCAGGCACTGCGCAATACTGGCTTCAACCCGCTGCATGCAGGCTGAGGGCGGTGAACTGCTCTCGAGTATGCAGTCAGCGGGCCTGACCACCGAAGTCCTTGCATTTGGCGGTGAATGCTCGCTGGACGAGATCAACGTGCATCGTGATGCACTGGCGCGCCAGCCGCAAACCGTGGACAGCCTCGTTGCTGTGGGCGGGGGTAAGGCGGTCGACGCGGGCAGGGCGATCGCTCATCGCCTCGGTATTCCTGTGGCGGTTGTGCCTTCGCTGGCGTCCAATGACGCACCCTGTGCGGCCGTCTCGGTCATTTACACGCCGGCGGGCGAAACCGCTGATGCGGAAGTCTACGACAGCAATCCGGAACTGGTGTTGGTCGATACAGCTGTGATCGCCGGTGGCGGAGAACGCTACCTCGTCGCTGGCATGGGTGATGCAATGGCCACCTGGTACGAAGCCAGGGCCACTGCGCGTTCATCTGCCGGCATCAACGTGTTTGGCAGCAGGCCCACGCTCGCTGCTACCGCACTGGCACAGTTATGTGCGGACACACTCTACGCCCAGGGAGTAAACGCGCTGCGGGCTTTGCGTGAGCAGCGCATGGATGAGTCTCTTGAGCAAATTGTAGAAGCCAATGTGTTGCTGAGCGGGCTGGGATACGAAAGTGGCGGTATCGCCGCCAGCCATGCAGTGGCGCAAGGCTACACCATGATTGCGCGCGTTCATGAGCAGCACCTGCATGGAGAGATGGTAGCCATGGGAGTACTGGCGCAACTTTGCCTGGAAGCGGATGTGGCCGAAGCGAGAAGGGCAGCAGCGTTCTTCGCCGAGGTGGGTTT
>JAUIIQ010000001.1 GCA_030431585.1 Gammaproteobacteria bacterium
GATGATGACCTCGTTGTTGCCCTTGAGGTGGTCGTTCTCCAGACTGTAACCAAGGTCAAGATTGAGCAGGCCGCGCTCGATCACGTAGCCGGCATAGGTTCCGGAGTAGGGGCTCAGCAGCACCATATCGACGCCGGTGAAGGTCAGTTTCAGGTCCAGGGCCGGTAGTGTCGCGAGCGGTTTCGCCGAGCCTTTAAGGACAACCGGCGCGTAGCCGTCTACTGACCCCTTGATATCTACACTGGTGGCGGTCTCGGCAGCGGAACTGATGTTGAGAATACTGCCGCCGACATCACCGATGACTGTGCGGAAAGGAATGGGTAGCGACTCATCCTGGAAGTCGATTGCGCTGCCGGAGATAAAAATCTCCGGTATGTCCACCTGCCAGGGGCGATCCAGTTGCAGGTCGTGAGCAATTTCTCCTGCCTTCTCCCCCACCTCTTCCTGCCAGATTCTGGAGGCGTTGATACTGCCGTCTTTAGCAATATGCAGTCGTCCTTCGTAGTCGTGAATGACCAGTTTCTGCAGTGATACCTGACGCTCCTCCAGGTTGACCCTGAGTTGCTCCCAGCGCACAGTGTCCCAGCGCGTAAGTGCCTCCTCCGCGCCTTGCATCTGCCCTGAAAAGCCGTTGATGCTGCCGCCCAGTTGCACCGTCTCAGGCAGGAATTCATTGAGTGACACGTCACCCGTTACATCCAGATGCCCGGCAGTGATGTTGGCTTTAAGCGCTTCCGGCAAATTGGGGTTGAACCATGCCAGCGGCAGCGTCTCCAGCTTATAGTTCAGTGAGCCCCGCCCTGAATCCAGTGCCAGCACGCCATCCAAGGCAAATTGCGTGGTGTCGTTGATCGTCAGTGCCAGAGACAGTGGCGAGTCGCCCTGCAATGGCCAGGCGACGTCCTGAATGCGGGCATTGAGCGGGGACACCACCAGCTGCGGCGGTTCGGTATACTCCGAGCGCCACCGCAAACCGCCGTTTTGCATCCGGATATCGCTCACCTGCAGTTGCCAATCACTGCCTGCTTCGTCATCGGGGGCGTCATCGTCTGGCGCGGGCAGGTTGCGTGGGGCGAAAAGTTTCGCAAGACTTACCTGTGCTCCCTCGCTCCATCCGGCTATGTCCAGGCCGTCAACCAGGACTTCAGCCACACCCACTCGTTGTTCGCTGCCTGCCACGCTGATATCACTGATAGCCAGTTGGCCAAGTGTGACCCCGGTATCGGCCAGCTGCCCGGGCTGTAGCGGTTGCAGATCCAGCGCCTTGAGCTCCACTTTGCCGTTGCGCACGCTGTAATCAATTTCCTCAGTCCAGGACAGGCTGTAGTCACCCTGCACGCTGAGCTCACCGGATTGCAGTTCAAAATTCAGCCAGGGTTTGGCAAATCGCCATAGCGGCCTCAGGCTGAGGCCGGTGATGGCGAGCTTGCCCTCGCTGTGAGCAGCTGGAATGGATACGGTACCCTGCCAGTCGAGTACGCCGCCCGATTCCGCGCTGGCGGAAATGCGGTAGGGTTTGCCCTCTACTATAACGGTAGACAGCTCGCTTACATTGATGGAAATGCCTTCGTAATGGGTACTGAAGGGCTCAGCCCGGGTTTCATCGCTGAGGCGGAGGCGCTTAGCGGAGAAGGACAGCTTATTGATGGTGACAGCCGGTATGGGTGCGTCGCTGTCCTCTTCTGCTTCGGCACTGGCGGGTGGTAACAGGTCGGAAAAGTTAAAGGTTTCCTCGCCCGTGCGACGCAGATGCAGGCTCAACCCCAGAAGGCTGACATCGTCCAGCACAATGCCCTCACGCACCAGGCTGGCCAGTGACAGGTTGACGCTGGCCCGGTCAAATGCAGCAAATGGGCTGCCGTCTGGCTCCGCGAGGCTCGCGCCGCGCACCTCGGCATTGAAAGTGAAGGGGTTGAAAAGAATGATGTCTGTGCGCAGCTCGCGACCATAATTTTCCTGCATATACCAGGGGGCGAGTATGTTCGCGGCCGGCATTACCACCAGCACAGCCAGCAACACATAAATCAGGTAAATCGCCGCCAGGCCGCGCATTGCTTTTACAACCACGTCCTGCTCCTTACTGATGTTACAGCCATTGTTTGACACCTCAACAAGCGGGGCACCGGCTTTGCGACTGGCGATGACAGAGGCCAGAGCAGTATTCCTGTGCCCGCATGACTACAATCCCTTACGATACGTGTAGGGCGTGACCCCGGTCCACCCCTTGAACGCACGGATAAACGCGGATGACTCGGAAAAGCCGGCGCGGTGGGCAATCTCCTCGATGGATAGCCCCTGTTTGCCCAGGTAGTGCAGGGCGGTGTCCCGCCGTACCTGGCCTTTTACTTCCTTGAAAGTGGTTCCCTCCGCAGACAGCCGCCGTCGCAGCGTCTGCGGGTGAACGTCCAGCATGGCGGCAACATCGTTTAGCTCCGGCATATCCACGAGGTTATGGTGAACCGCTTCGCGCACGCGAGCAGTCCAGCTATTCTGGTCATAGGTCTGGGTAAGCAGCATCAGTAGCGGGTGCCGCAGGAAGTGGCGCAGGCTTTGCTCAGTCTGGGTGATCCGGCGTTCCAGCAGCGAGCTGGAGAACACCAGCTGGGAGTGCTGCGCCTCAAACTCCATGGGGTTGCCCAGGAACATGGCGCGGTACTCGCGCATCTGCGTTGCCGGCGGATAGGCCAGTTGCACGCACTGCATGGGCAGGTGCTCCTGAATCAGCCAGCTGGCGAAGCGGTGGGCATTGAACAGCAGCAACTCCAGCATGTAGGGGTCGGGGGCAGCTGTATCATCGGCGTTGACCACGCATATACGTGCTTCCTCGTCCTCAATAATCAAAAAGGGCTGCACACCAAATTCAAACAACTGGTAAAAACGACAATACCGCGCCATTGCCTGGCCCAGCGTTTCGCAGCCAATCACGGCGTGACACATCATCGACCAGCAGCCCACCGGGAGGCGCCGTGAAACGTACCCCAGCGCCTCGTCGTTCATCGCGAGCATGGTGTTGACCTGCAGGTCGGCGAAGCGCTCTACCGAAATTCGGGCGTCCTCCTCCAGTAGCAGGCGCGGCGAAATGCGTGTTTCGCGCAGCAGGCTGATCGGGTCCAGACCCTGCGCCACGGCGTTTTTCAGTACGGCCCTGGCAAAGTAAACGGAAATGGAATAATCGCGCATGGATTACCTTAGCTGCCCGCTTCAGCCGGGCTGTTACTGAACACCACCGGATTTGAGCCCACGGCCGCTACCCGGTTGCGGCCTCCACGCTTGGCCAGGTGCATGGCGCTGTCAGACTGGTTACACAAACTCTCCAGGTTTACATCGCCGTGCGCGCTGGCCAGTCCCAGGCTGACGGTAACCGGGATAGATTGCTGGTTTATTCGCAGTGGTTGTTGTCCTATGGTCTGGCAGATACGCTCGGCGATGCTGCGTGCGGCTGTCAGTTCCGTGTCGGGTAAAATGACCACAAATTCTTCGCCGCCCATGCGTGCGACCACGTCGCTGGCGCGGCACATGCGCTCGAGAATCGCAGCCAGCTCACGCAGAACCTGGTCTCCGGTGTCGTGGCCAAAGCTGTCGTTGACGTTCTTGAAGTGGTCTATGTCTACCGTGATTGCCGAGGTGGGCAGGTCCTGCCGTTGCGCCCTGGCAAGACTGACGCGCATTGCTTCATCCAGCCCGCGCCGATTGAGCAGCCCGGTGAGAGGGTCCTGCGTTGCCAGATGCGACAGGTGCTGCTGATACTCGATCAGCACACTGGTGAGAAAGCCTGTCACCAGCAGCACAAAGGACCAGCTGTAGGCACCAAAGGTGATGACGCGTGCCAGGGGAAGGTTCTCTGCTGCCAAAAGTTGGTACAGGGCAACCGGTAGTGCCACCACAACCAGTAACGCGGCGCTGGCAATCATGCCGTCACCCACGTTGCGCCTGGAGTAGGCACGCCGGGCGCAGATCAGCCCCGCAGCACAAAAGAACAGGGCCGAGAGCCCGCTCTGGGCGATGTACATGGGTTGTGGTGAAAGAAAAAATACGCTCAGGCAGCCCAGCAAACAGATAACACCCAGCGCAATGCGGCCGAGCTGAATGCTGGCTCGTTGGCCGGCTGCCAGAAACAGCAGGTAACTGTTGAGTATGGCCGCCACGGCCGGCACGTCCACGCCGGTCGGTGTCACCGTGCCCTGTTGCAAGGTGAACGCGATCCACCCCAGCAGCGCAGCCATGAAATACACGGTGAACAGCCCCAGTCCGGCCGGTGGCGAAAGTGAATCGCTCAACACGTAGACCACCAGAAGCTGTGCTAGCGTGAGGGTGAAAATCATCCCCAAATGCAGCACCGCCCAGTTTTCCGGGAGAATTTGCACCATCTGTCAGTGGGCCCAGGTCATTGTCAGTTCCAGTCAATTAATTTGTAGGGGGCGGTCATTGTTGCCAGCGTTGGCGCTTACCATACTGAGCGCCCTTCCAAACATGCTGAGTGAGAGGTCCCCTGCAATGCTGTCGCGACAGTTTACCGAAGAGCAAAATATGTTTCGTGATGCTTATCGAAAGTTTCTCGCAGCAGAGATTGTGCCACATATGGAGGCGTGGCGTGAGGCTGGAATCGTTGATCGTGACGCCTTTCGCAAGGCGGGAGAACAGGGGTTCCTGATGGTTTGGCCAGAGGAACGCTTTGGCGGCATGGGCGATGAGGATTTCCGCTTTGAGCAGATCATTATCGAGGAGACCATGTACGCCCGCTGCGGCGACTGGTTCAATACCCTGCACAGCCGGCTGGTAGGGCCCTACCTGACACGTTTTGGCAGCGAGGAGCAGTGCGCGCGCTTCCTGCCCGCTTGTGTTAGCGGTGAGTGCATCCTGGCGATCGCCATGACCGAGCCGGACGCCGGTTCTGACCTGGCAGGGATGCGCACCCAGGCAGTAGAGCATGATGACCACTGGGTGCTAAATGGCTCGAAGACGTTCATATCAAACGGCATCAACGCTGACCTGGTGGTAGTCGCTGCCAAAACAGATCCCGAGAACAACCCCCACCATATGACCTTGTTCCTGGTGGAAAGAGGGATGGAGGGCTTTGAGCGGGGGCGTAACCTGAAGAAAATGGGTCTGAAGGCACAGGATACGGCAGAACTGTTCTTCAACGACGTGAAAGTACCCAAGGAAAACGTGCTGGGTGAGCCGGGTAAAGGGTTTGTCTACCTGATGATGGGCCTGGCGGAGGAACGTTTGCTGGGTGCAGCGGGGTATCTGGCGAGCGCGCAGTTGTCATGGGATCTCACTTATGAATATGTAAGGGAACGCAAGGCCTTTGGCAAGCCGGTAGCTGCCTTCCAGAATACGCAGTTCACGATGGCTGAAATGCGTATGCAGCTGGACATCGCGCAGGTCTATGTGGATCAATGTGTGGTGGCCTTCAATGCGGGTACGTTCTCAGCCGTGGATGCTGCTGAAGCCAAGCTTTATACCAGCGAACTGCAGGTCAAGGCTGCGGAGCTGGGCGTACAGTTGCATGGCGGGCACGGCTACATGGACGAGTACCCCATCAGCCGGCAGTACACGGATGCCAAGATCTCGACCATTTATGCGGGCAGTTCGGAGATAATGAAGCTGATTATCGGGCGCGACTGCCTTGGCGATGATTATGTTCCGTTTAATACCCGTAACTTTTAAACCCCAATAGAGTAAAAGGAGAAATGAGATGGATCTGAACGGTAAAGTGGCCATTGTTACTGGTGGTGCTTCCGGCCTTGGCCGAGGCACTGTGGAAGCCTACGTGGCCAAAGGCGCCAAGGTTGCCATTTTCGACATGAACGAAGACAACGCCAAGGAGGTGATCAGCCAACTCGGTGAGGACAAGGTGGCCTTCTGGAATGTCAACGTTGCCGACGAGGACAGCGTGAAGAACGCCGTGGCCGGCGTGGTAGAAAAGTTTGGCGCGTTGCACATCTGCAACAACTACGCCGGTATCGGTAACGCCTGCAAGACCTATGGTAAAAATGGCGTGTTCCCGCTGGACCAGTACAAACTCGTAATCGATATTAATCTGGTCGGCACCTTCAATGTGTCCCGCTTCGCCGCGGAGGCAATGTCAAAGAATGAGCCGCTCAACGATGATGGCGGCCGTGGTGTGATCATCAATACCGCTTCCGTCGCCGGCTATGAGGGTCAGGTGGGTCAGGTGGCTTACTCCGCCTCCAAGGGTGGTGTGATCGGCATGACTGTGCCGATGGCACGAGACCTGGCCAGTTATGGCATTCGCGTCAACACCATTGTACCCGGCCTTATTCATACCCCGCTGTTTGAGTCGTTACCCGAGCAGGCCTACAAGTCACTGGAAGCGTCAGTATGCTATCCACAGCGTTTGGGCAAGCCCGCGGAAATCGCTCATTTGTCGGTGTTTATTGCTGAAAATGACTACTTGAACGCTGAATGCATTCGCCTTGATGGTGCAATTCGCATGCAGCCTCGTTAAGGAGCAGATCATGGGACCGTTGAACGGCTATACAGTATTGGAACTGGCGGGGATCGGTCCCGCTCCTATGGGTGGAATGATTCTGGCTGACATGGGCGCGGAGGTTATCCGCATCGACCGTGCCGGCACGGCGCCGGAGCTGCACATGAAGGACGTGAGCACGCGTGGCAAGAAATCGGTTGCGTTGAATCTGAAAGACCCTGACGGTGTAGAAACGCTACTGCGGATGCTGGAGAACGCCGATGTCATCATCGACCCCTTTCGCCCGGGTGTGTGCGAAAAATTGGGTATAGGGCCGGACGTCTGCCTTAAGCGTAATCCCAAGATCATCTTTGCTCGCATGACCGGTTGGGGGCAGGAGGGTCCTCTGGCCCAGGCGGCCGGACACGACATCAACTATATCTCCATCACGGGTGCCTTGTTCGCAATGGGACGAAAGGGCGAGAAGCCGGTGCCGCCGCTCAACCTGGTTGGCGATATGGGTGGTGGCGGCATGCTGCTGGTCAACGGGATACTTGCCGCGCTGCTGGAAACGGCCAACTCAGGCAAGGGCCAGGTGATAGATGCAGCGATGGTCGACGGTGCCGCACAGTTGATGTGGATGTTCCACGGGTTTGAGGCGCTGGGTATGTGGGACGCCACGCAGCGTGAATCCAACCTGCTTGACGGTGGTGCCTTCTTCTATGACACCTACGAATGTGCCGACGGCGAGTACATCTCCATCGGCTCGATCGAACCTCAGTTCTATGCGCTGCTGAAAGAGAAGGCGGGTTTGTCGGATGATGATTTCGCCGAGCAGAACAACCCCGCCCTGTGGCCACAACAGAAAGAGAAGATAGCGGACATCTTCAAACAGAAAACCCAGGCGCAGTGGTGCGAACTGATGGAGGGTACCGATGTGTGTTTCGCACCCGTGCTCAATCTGGTCGATGCGGCAAAACATCCGGCCAACGTTGCCCGCCAGACCTACATAGACGTGGACGGAGTGACCCAGCCGGCACCTGCACCGCGTTTTTCCCGCACGCCTTCGCAAGTGCGAAACTCCGGCTCCGGCCTTGGCGCCGATACCCGCTCGGTACTGGCGGAAATGGGCTTTGCCGAGCAGGAACTGGAACAACTGCAGGGCAAAGGGGCGATAAGCTGAGGACAACAGGATGACAGATTATCCGTCGGTAGTGGTGGAGCGCCAGGGCGCGGTCGCCATCGTTACCATGAACCGCCCGCAGGCCCTCAATGCGTTTGACGCGGCCTTGCGTCGCGACATTCTGCTGGCCGCCCGTGAAGTCAATAGTGACGATGACATACGCGTGGTTGTGCTTGCTGGTGCCGGCCGCGGTTTCGGCGCCGGAGCAGACCTCGCTGAAACACCCATGTCTGATCCCAACTGGCGGGTTGACGATCAGCTGAACCTGGAATACAAGCCGGTGATGCTGGAAATTTACCAGGCACCCAAACCCTGGATCAGTGCGGTACATGGCCCAGCGGCGGGTATTTCCAGCGCCTTCGCCATGGTCTGTGATCTCACGGTGATGGCGGAGGATGCCTATATTTACCAGGCGTTCACTGCGATCAGCCTGGTGCCCGACGGCGGTGCCACCTGGCATCTGGTGCGTACCATAGGTCGCAAGCGCGCTTATGAAATTATCGCCACCGGGGAAAAACTGCCGGCGGCCAAATGTCTGGAGTGGGGCTTGTGTAATCGAGTGGTGCCCAGTGGTGAACTGTTGGAATCCACCCTGGCCTGGGCCAGCGAGCTGGCATCCCGCGCGCCCCTGTCATTGCGCTATGCCAAACGCGCCGTGGTCGAGGCCTGCGAGGCAGACCTGGACAAGGTGATCTCCCACGAGGCTGACCTCCAGCAAATCTGTATCGCCAGTGAGGATTCCGCTGAAGGTGCCGCGGCCTTTCTTGAAAAGCGTGCGCCGCAATGGAAAGGACGCTGACGCTCACCCGATAGAGCAGTACGCGTGGTAGTATTTTCACCTCATCATAATAACGAGAGCTGAAATGCGACGAATCCTGCTGCTGGCCGTGTTGATGACGGCTGCCCCCCTTGCTGCCGCCCAGGGCAAGCAGTTGCTCTGGGGTGACACGCACCTGCACACCAGCAATTCATTTGATGCCATTACCATAGGCAACCGGACCATCGACCCTGCTGCCGCGTACCGATATGCGCGCGGAATGCCCGTGGTGCACCCCTACCATGGAGCGCGCGTGCAGATCGGTACACCCCTGGACTTTCTGGTGGTGTCAGATCATGCGGAGTTCCTGGGTGTAGTGCGCCATGTCTACGAGGACTGGGTCCCCACGAAGGACCTGGGCGTGATTGATTCGGTCTATGCGTGGTTTTCGGCGCTGGTTATCAAGGCTGGTGTGGGATCCAAATGGGGGCCGCTGTTATTTGGGTCACGCCTGCCCACCGCTGAGGATCCGCTCGAAGCGGGTGAGCGCCTGCAGGAAGAGGGGTTCAAAATTGGTGGCATTCCGCCCTTGCCAGACGTGTCCCGGGCCACCTGGGCGGCTACCACCGCCGCCGCAGACGCCGCCAACGAACCCGGTACATTCAGCGCCTTGATCGGCTGGGAATGGAGCTCCAATAACGGCGGAGCCAACCTGCACCGCATCGTGATCACCGATTCCGGCGCAGAGCAGGCGCAGCGCTATATGCCCTTCAGTTTCCTGGACAGTTCATTCCCTGAAGATCTCTGGGCCTGGCTGGATGCGACCAGTAGCGAGACTGGCGCTGATTTCATTGCCATTCCGCATAACTCGAATATTTCCAAGGGTTATATGTTTGACACCCGGACCTTGCGCGGGAAGCCCTTGTCGGCAGAGTATGCGGCCGCCCGCATGCGCTGGGAGCAGGTCGTTGAGGTGACGCAGATCAAGGGCGACTCGGAAACGCATCCGGACCTGTCGCCTGAGGATCCCTTCGCCGATTTTGAAACCTTTCCGTTCTATATCCAGCGCGACCGCGCGCCGTATGTGGCATCGCAGTCTGACTACATTCGTTCAGCCCTGCGCCTGGGTCTGGAACTGCAGCAGGATCTGGGTCAGAACCCCTACCAGTTCGGTCTGATCGGTTCCAGCGATGCGCATTCAGGCCTGGCGGGCGCCGAGGAGGACAACTTTCACGGCAAGTTCGCCGCCGACAGCATCCCCGCGAATAAGGAAGGCCTGGTCAAGGTGGATGGGCAGGGCAGGCCCAAGGGATGGAATATGTCCGCATCCGGGCTTGCCGCCGTCTGGGCCGAGGAAAACACCCGCGAGGCTATTGTCGCCGCACTCAAGCGACGTGAAGTGTATGCAACCAGTGGCCCTCGCATAGCGGTGCGTTTCTTCGCCGGCAACGGCTACAGTGAAGCGCTGTTGGACAGTGCTGAGCTTTATCAGCAGGCGGTGGCCAGCGGTGTACCCATGGGCGGTGAGCTTCGCGGAGCCCATGCGGCGTCGCCCGAGTTCCTGGTGATAGCGGAAAAGGAAGCCGATGGCGCCAACCTGGATCGCATCCAGATCGTCAAGGGTTGGCTGGATGACGAGGGTCGCAGTCAGGAGCAGGTGTTTGACGTGGCCTGGTCTGGCAACCGCCGCCCCGATGCCCGGGGCAGGCTGCCTGCAGTGGGTGATACGGTGGACGCGGCAACCGCCAGTTACAGCAACACGATTGGGGCAGAACGACTGGCAGCGCGCTGGCAGGATCCGCAGTTCCAGCCGCAGCAGCAGGCGTTCTACTACGCCCGCGTGTTGCAGATACCGACACCTCGCCACTCACTGTATGATGCGGTCGCCTTGCAGCGGGATATCTCCGTCGAGTTTGACGACAGTATCCAGGAGCGGGCCTACACCTCACCGATCTGGTATCGCCCCTGAATCGGGCCCGGTACCTGTACCCAGGTGCCTCACTTCCACTTGCAGCGGCTCCACCGTGTCCAGGTGCACGTCTCGCTGCGGGAAGGAAATGGCGATACCGGCCTCGGCGAACTTGTCGTTGATTACCGCACGTAAATCGGTCCAGGTCGCGACGCGATCTTCAGCGACGTAACAACGCAGCCATAGGACCAGTGCATTATCACCAAAGTCTTCGAAGGATGCTTTGGGTGGCGGATCGCCGAGCACGTTTTCCGACTCTTGTGCCGCCTCAATCAGCAGCGCCAACGCCTGCCTTACGTCGGAACCATAGGCTATGCCGACGGGAATGATAACGCGGACGGCGGCGTCGGAGAGTGTCCAGTTGATCACCTGGCCAGTGATCAGTTCCTTGTTGGGAATCAGGTGTTCCTTGCGGTCAAACGTCTCGATGATGGTGGCGCGCGGATTGATCTTCTTCACTGTGCCCTCGGCCCCGCCGGCGCTGATGATGTCGCCCACGCGCACCGGGCGCTCAAACAGGATAATGATGCCGCTGATAAAGTTGGCAACGATTTCCTGCAGGCCGAAACCGATACCCACGCCCATCGCCGCCACCAGCCACTGTACCTTGCCCCATTCCCATCCTATCGTGCCCAGGAAGAGCGAACCGCCAACGGCAATGACCAGGTACTGCAGCAAGATACTGGTCGCATAGCGCGCACCAGCACTCATGTTGAACCACTCGCGCATGAACACTTCACTGATCGATGGCAGGTTTTTGGTAATCAGCGCAGTGACAACCAGAATGATGGCGCCAAGCGAAAGATCAAACAGGGTGATTGCGCGCAGACCGCCAGTGGGGTCGGTGCTGTCGGTGACCTGCCAAAGGGTAACGGAGTCGAACAGGGTGAATGCCGGCAAGCTGGGTGACCAGATGATGAACAGGGCGGCCCCGGCAGCGAGAAAGCGCGCCAGCGACAACAGCTTGGTGTGCGCCTCGGAAAGCGAGGGCACATCGACCAGCCCTTCATCTTCCGGCAATGGGGTCATGCCATCGTTCAGGGTTCGCTGTTCAGAACGGGCTTTTCTTTCGAGCCGTGCCCGCAAAATCAGCAGCCATCGCTGCAACAGGTCGGCGACCAGTTTTATCAGGCCCAGAATGATCACCGACCGTATCAGCGCGACCAGATAAATGTCGGCGGCAAAAGTAAGGCCCATCAGTTGCATGGCAATGACGGCAGCGGCGACCACAATCATCACGCGCAGGCTGACAACCAACAGTCGATTAACGTTGAACTGCTCCTGGCCCAGCAAGCGCAGGCCCAGCAGGATAATACTGGCGGCGATCGCAATGGTCGCCAGGGCACCCAGAGGGCCCCCACTGACCACGACTTTCAGGTGGAAAGAGAACACGTCTACCAACATGACCAGACAGAAGATGGGGCCGGCCCAGTTCAGCTCCTTGCGCAGGCTTTCCAGTGTCCGTGCATCCCACTTTAAAAAGCGGCGGCCAACCCCGTGTTTGCTGGCAATAAGGCGAGTCAGTAACAGGATGTAAAGTATCCCCGCGGTGAATCCCAGTGCCGGAGACAAGGCCTCACTGAACTCGGTAACGGGGTCTGCGGCCGCAAGAATCACACCCATGGTATACAGCAACAATGGCCAGGGCAGAACTATCAATGCTGACAGGATCAACCCGGCTACCATGTGCCAGAGTGTTACGCCGCTGATCAGCACGGGTTTCCTGAGCATGCGGATATATACCGGTCGCAATCGCCAGCGCAGCAACAAGGACAGGAGCAGCAGCGCCAGTAAAGCCGTTGACCATGGCTGCGCTTCGTAGCCGGAAAGCAGCTGTTGCGGAAGCGCTAACCAGGCGCTGGCACTCAGGGTGAGAGCCAGCTGCTGTTGCAGCGCGTCAACATCAAGGTAGTTGAGGTTGCGCACCCACAGCAGATTACCCAGCAGGAACTTGTGGAAGGTCTCGGTGGCGTTCACCAGTTGCACGGCCTGCTCGTTGTTCTCCAGCAGTCGGTGTAACAAGGTGCCAAGGCTTAACAGATTTTCTTCCAGTAGCTCGGTTCTCTGGTCCACCAGGGTGTTGGCCAGCTGGATGGTCTGAGGCTGCCATTCCCCCATATCGGGAAATAGACTGTCCAGGTAGTCCTGCCTTTCGTTGATTGCGCGGAAGTCCTCCTCCACATCGATCTGCGTCATCGAAGTATCGGCAATGAATGTGTTGCGCTCATCGATCTGCCGTTTCATCAGGCTTGTGTCGGGCAGGTTGTCCAGCCGGGTGATCATTACCCTGCCAAGAACCTCCTTGCGGCCGGCCACCTGCAGTCGCCGGTGCATCAGCAGCGAGTCCTGTTCAATACTTTCCAGTTCCGACTGCAGCCGCTGGCCTCGCTGCCGCGCGGTGTCGTTGGACAGCGTGAGGTCCAGCAGTTGTCGGGCCAGTACATGATTCTGCTGTGCAAACTGTTGCAGCCGTGGGTCCTGATCCACCAGTTGCGACTGCAGCTCGCTGGTGGTTTGCAGCTGCCTTGCCGTAGCGCTGCCGCGCGCTGCTTCCAGAGCCTTGTTCAGCTGTTCAAGCCTGGCGTCGGCCCGGTCTATGGCATAGCCCAACCATGCGCGTTCAGCGGCATTGACCCGTGAGCGCGCCGGTTCGCTGAGAACCTCCAGCTCCAGTGCCTGGCGCTCTGCCTCCGCTGCCTGCCGGCGCGCCGTGCTCAGCGCAAGGGCTACCTGCTGCTCAAGCGTGCTCGCGGAGGCAACTGCTGCACTCTCCTCGTTCTGTTGTTGCAGTGTGACCAGTCGCTGCTGCAACTCGGCGCGCCGGGATGGTAATTGATCTGTTTCCTGCAATAGTTGAGTACGCCTGTCGCCCAGTGCCTGACGCTCGGCGCTGAGCAGTGTTATCTGGCCCAGAATCTCTTGCTCGGTGGCATCTTCGGGCAGCAATTTCTCCGCCGCGTCGCCATTTGCACGGGCTGTCTCCAGCTTCAGGTTAAACTGCTCCGCCCGTTGTTCACTGCTGGACATAAGCGCCCTGAACTGTTCGACGCGCGCGTTAAACGTGTCTCTGGCTTCTATCTGCTGCCGGGTATTGTCAAGTTGCTTGAGCAGTTCTTCGCGGGTCTGCTCGCTCAGCCCGGCAGCGGCGGTTACCGAAGCCTGCAGCCCAGACACGTCCTCTTCCAGAACCAGGGGCTGGGCAAGGCTGGCGGAGCTGACGGCAATCATCGCCATCAGCGTGGCAATACAAACAGTCACAAAGAGGTGTGGATGAGCAGGTGGAATCATTGCCTTGGTTTCTTCAACATTCAGCTTGTAGTGGTCCATAATATCGCTTTTGCATTCGCGTTGCCGGATGCGTCACACACTCAGGAGAGTAACACATGGCAGCAGCTGCCACGGAAGAGCTTGGCTTTGGTATTACGCGGATTGATGCGGGTTATCTGGATCCGGGTGTGGCCTGTTTCTATCTGCTCGAGAGCGATGACGAATACGCTGTGGTGGAAACCGGTACGCAGTACTCGGTGCCCGTACTCGAAGCTTTGCTGGATGACCGGGGCATTGCCAGCGAACAGGTTCGCTACGTTATTCCCACCCATGTTCACCTGGATCATGCTGGCGGTGCCGGCGCCATGATGCAACGCTTCCCCAATGCTCAACTATTGGCGCATCCGCGAGGCGCCAGGCACCTGATCGATCCCGCCGTGCTCGTGCGGAGCTCGCGCGCGATCTATGGTGCCGAGGCCTTTGCCCGACTCTACGGCGAGATAATTCCGGTTGAAGCTGAGCGTGTGCTCGAGGTGGCCGACGGACAGCGCGTCGAATTTGGTGGTCGCAGCTTGTTGCTGCGACACACGCCGGGCCATGCAGACCACCATTTCTGCGTCTGGGACGAGGCCAGCAAGGGCTGGTTCAGCGGCGATGTATTTGGTGTTTCCTATCACTGGCTGCGCACTGCGGGTGGGGATTTTTCCATGCTCAGTACGACACCCACGCAATTCAGGCCCGAGGAACTGAAAGCGTCTCTGCAACTGCTGGCTGAAGCGAAACCCGAACGCATCTTTCTGACGCATTACGGCGCCCTGGATTATACTGACGATAAGCAGCGCAGGCTGGTGCAGCAGGTTGATGACTACCTGCGGATCAGTCGTGATTGTGCCGGTGAGGTGTCGGCCATGGAGGAAGCGATAATGGACTATTCAGTAGCGCGTGTAGCTGACATGAACCCCGGCGTGGATATGACCGGCCTGCGCGAGCGATTTCGCCACGACGCGCAGCTGAATGCGCAGGGCCTGTCGCTGTGGATGCAGAGACAGCAGGCATGATGCTGCCCAGAGAGGACGGCCAGCAGCTTGCCTATGAGCACCGCGAGGGCTGCGAACCGGGCATCGTATTTCTCAGTGGCTTTAATTCCAACATGCAGGGCGACAAAGCGTCGGCCCTGGATGCCTGGTGTGCCGATCAGGGTCGCCAGTACACCCGTTTTGACTACTTTGGCCACGGTGCCTCCAGTGGCGCATTTGAACAGGGCACAGTCGGCCGCTGGATCGATGACGCCCTCGCCATCCTTGATCAGGTAACCGAAGGCCCGCAGTTGTTGGTGGGTTCATCCATGGGAGGATGGATCATGTTGCACCTGGCGCTGGCGCGCCCGCAAAGAGCCTGCGCCCTGGTCGGCATTGCCACCGCTACTGACTTCACCCAGTCGCTGCGCAACGGATTGCTCGGTCCTGAACAAATGCTGCAACTGGAACTATCCGGTTTTTGCTCCATCGACAATTGCTATGACGACGGCGAGCCTTACCGCATAAGCCAGCAACTGCTGGAGGAGGGCGCGCAGCATTGTTTGCTGGAGCGAGAGCGTATCGACATTGACCTGCCCGTGCGCCTTATTCACGGGCAGTGCGATGACGACGTGCCCTGGCAGCATTCGCTGACGCTGGCGGAAAAACTGGGGTCTGCGGATGTGGAGGTACATTTGGTCAAAGCCGGTGACCATCGCCTGTCACAGCCTCGGGATTTGCAGCGTCTGCAGCGCGTCATTGACGATCTGCTGGGAGAACTGGCGTGAATAGCGATGCCGCGCATCGCTGGTATTTGATTCACGACAGTTCCTTTGATTCCGAGAGAGCGGCCGCCTGGGTGGCGGCAGCAGAACTGGTTCTGGTGCCCTTCGCCGAACGTGAATCCATTGCGGCAGGGGCCCGGGTGCTGCTGTGGCTGGGGGATGAACAGATCCGGGAACTGGGCGATCTGGTGCTGGCGCGGGAATGGGTGATCGGGCTGTTGGTTCACCCCGAAGCGAGGGCAGCCTGCGCCGCTCTTGGGGTGAAGGGCAATCCCGCACAGTTGATCGAGCATTACCAGGCGGCAGAGCCCATAGATGCTGACGCACTCACCTGCAACGGAGAACTGGTGTTCTCATCGGTGGTGATCGGTTCGGTGCTGTCGTTGCGTCCTTATGATATTAACCGGCCCCAGTCGAACTGGAGCCTGTTACGTGGGGCATTGAAAGGCCTGGGCAAATTAACGCTTGGCAGTTACCGGCTCACCACCGCCAAGGAGCAGACGGTCAATATGGGAGCCCTGGGGCTGATGGCTGTAGCCCACACCCAGAGTTCCCTGGTAGGTCGTCGCTTCGATGCCAATCTCAGTATCGCGGATGGCCGGGTGTCGTTGCTGGCCCTGGCTCCGCGCAGCATTCTCGCCTATTTGTGGATGGTGCTGCGGGTGTTGTTGCCGGGCAAAATCAGCCTGTCAAGGCTGCCGGGTTCTCTGGCGCTGGTGCAGAGCGAGCGCCTGCACCTGGAGTCCACCGGTGGTTTTGAGTATCTGCTCGACGGCAAGCCGGTTCACGCTGCGGAACTGGATCTGGTAGTGCAGCCGGGAGGGCTTTGTTTGTTGCCGGGCCCGGCACTTGCCCCGAGGTCTGAGGGAAGCAAACCCAGCAGCCGTGAAACCGTGCGCTTGAATCACGTACCGGTGGATGACGCGGCAAGAGCGATGACGGGTAAACACCTGCCCTTGTTCAACCACGCCAGCGAGGAGGAGTACCGCGAGCTGTTTATTTCGCTGCGCGAGAATGCCCGTGCCTCGTCCTCTTACCAGGTATTGATGGTGCTGAGCGTTATGCTGGCGCTGGCTGGTTTGTACGCCAACTCCGCGCCGGTGATTATTGGTGCGATGATTCTGGCGCCGCTGATGTCGCCGATTATGTCGCTGGCGATGGGGCTGGCGAGATCGGACACGGCATTGCTGCGCGGCGCGGTGAGAACGCTTGCCATCGGCACCGCCTGGGGCCTTGGCTGTGCCGTGGTGCTGGCCTGGTTGATGCCGTTTGACCTGGCGACTGCAGAGATGCAGGCGCGCATGTCGCCTACTTTGTTGGACCTGATGGTTGCCGTCATTTCAGGCATCGCCGGTGCTTACGCCCATTCGCGTGAGGAAATCGCCAAGAGCCTCGCCGGCGTTGCCATTGCCGTCGCGCTGGTGCCGCCGCTCAGTGTGGCGGGCATCGGGTTGGGCTGGGGTGACTGGCAGATGGCGCGTGGCGCATTGCTGCTGCTGACAACCAACATGGTGGGTATCGCCCTGGCTGCGAGCCTGACGTTTCTGGTCCTCGGCTTTGCCCCTTTCACGCGCGCGCGCAAAGGCCTGGGGGTGTCGCTGGCGCTGGCGGCGTTGATCAGTATTCCACTGTATGTTGCGTATGACCACCTGGTGGAGCGCAGCAGGCTGGAAGAGCGTGTCCCGGAAGGTAGGTTCCAGGTTCTGGATCAAGCGGTGTATGTCTCTCATGTCCGTGCCACCCTGGGCGATCCACCCCTGGTCTCGGTCATTGTCAGCTCGGCTGAGCGGCTTGAAAATGCTCACCTGGATGAGCTTAAGCAATTGATAAGCGAGCAGGTGGGGCATGAAATCCAGCTTGAGGCCCAGCTCAATATTCGTCGCTGAGCATGCTCTTGGGCGTGCTAGACTGACCCCGCTTCTGTGTGGTTGATTACTATGCGCAATCTGATTATTGCCTTGATACTGCTTGGCCTGGGAGCCTGTTCCAGCTATGAGTTGAAGAACATCGCCAAATCCGACGTGGATCTGGTGACAGATGAGTTCATAGAGGAAACGCGTCGACTGGTGCGCGAACTCGCGGTCAAACTCTACAAGCGCAACCCTGGCGAACTGGCAAAGATTCCCGGCATGACGATAGAGATGCGCCTGGCCCAGTTGCAGACACACCGGGGCAAACTGGACTTTGCTGAATTGTCCGGTCGCCAGGAAACCGATGCCATGGAACTGGTGTTCAGCCAGGATTTCAGCGGCGACCGTGTGTTTGCACTGATTGTCGGCCTGGGCGGTATGCTGCGTCACGCCTATGGCTATAACCACGAACACTTCATCTTCGATACCCTGTCGGTCGAACCGCTTTGGACCAGCGCGCACAATGTGGAAGTGCTGGCATGGCGTTTGCGGAATAACCGGCAGCCCAATGGCGAGCCCTGGCTGGTCACCAGCGAGTACCGGGGTGTAACGGATAATCTCAGCTTTGAGCGTCTGTTCGGCAAGCTGATCGTTCTGCAGGAGATGATGGCACGCATCGCCGGCGATGCGGATAACCGCCGGGTGAACAAGGTAGTCCACGCCGCCGGTTCCGTGTTTATACCCCTGCCTATCTAGGGCACCCCGGTGAGCGGCTCAGGCTTTGCAGGCCCGGGCTGACTGCTGATCAGGTAGTGATAATCAGTCGCAGTGCCTGCAACTGCAGGCTGGCGTGGTCTATGTGCAGGGCGCACTCATCCATGCGGTAGCGCACATGTTGCAATTCTTCATCACGAATGGCCGGATTGACCTCGCGCAATGCTTCCAGGCGCGCCAGCTCAGCGCCAAGGTCTGCGCGCATGCGCTGTTTGGCCTCAGCGAGAATATCCTGTAACCGCGCTTCTGCCATCGCGTTGGCCAGGCGCATTTTGGCATCCACTTCCTTATGCACCTGTTTGATGATGGCCAGCGCGGTAGACTTTTTGACCCGTTCTACCAGCGCGTTCAGGCGTTCATGGGGGACCAGGTCAGCGAGTTGTTTGCCACGCGCATCCACCAGCAGACGCAGCGGGGAGAGTGGCAAGAACCGCTCCACCTGTAGCGCCCTGGGAGCGACACAGTTCACCGTATACAAGGCCTCGAGCAACATGGTGCCCGCCGGAACGCCCTTTAATTTGATGGTGCCAATTGCGGCGTTGCCCAACTCGGTGGAGAGCACCATGTCCATTGCCTCAAGGATCATCGGGTGCTCCCAGGTGATGAACTCCATGTCCTCCCGTGCCAGCCCTTTTTCCCGGCTGAAGGTCACGGTGGTGCCTTCTTCATCTACTCCGGGGAAGTGACCAGTGAGCATGTGTTCCGAAGGCCGTAAGATCAGGGTGTGTTCCGAGTGAAATTCCTGGTCAACGCCGAAGGCTTCGCACAAGGCTTCCAGATACTGCTCCAGTATGTCCCCGCTCTCCAGTGTCAGGATTTCGTTGATCAGTTGATCGGCGATATCGCGCTTGCAGGAGTTGCGTTCCAGCAAACGATCGCGTCCTTCGCGCAGCTCCTTGCGCGTACGCAAGGTGAATTCTGCGGAGTCTGTCAACAACTCTTCAAACGCGGGGCTGCGGCGTTCCAGTTCGGGCAACAGCCGGTCACGGAAAGTCTGGAATATCATGTAGCCCGCTGAGCAGGAATCCTGAAATAGATCCAGGCCGCGGTCGTACCAGTCCAGCAGGGTATGTTGCGCGCTGTGTTCCAGGTAGGGGACGTGAATCTGTACATCTTGCTGCTGGCCAATGCGATCGAGGCGGCCTATGCGTTGCTCCAGCAGGTCCGGGTTCAGCGGGAGGTCAAAAAGAATCAGATGGTGAGCGAATTGAAAGTTGCGCCCCTCACTGCCGATCTCGGAACAGACCAGGGTCTGCGCGCCTCCATTTTCGTCGGCAAAATAAGCCGCAGCCCGATCACGCTCCATGATTGACAGGCCCTCGTAAAACGCTGCGGAGCGAATGCCGGCGCGCATTTGCAGGTGGTGCTCCAGGGCGACTGCCGTGTCGGCATGGGCACAAATGACCAGTACCTTTTCCGGGCGCAATGCCTTCAGGGTGCTTTCCAGCCACGATACCCTCGGGTCAAAGTCCAGCCAGCTATCGTCTATGTACGGCAGCTCAGGGTGCAACGATGTTTCCAGGTCCATGCTGGCGTGCGCGTATTCTTCCGGTTGGGCCAGCGCGTATCGATGCATGGCACGCTTGGGAAAACCTTCCACTGCCGCACGCGTATTGCGAAACAGCACCCGGCCTGTGCCGTGCCTGTCCAGTAATTGTTCTATCAATTGTGCCGGCTTTTCACTGCGATCCAGATCTGCGGGCAGGTCGTCGGGTATCTTACCCTGCTCCAACGCATCGGCCATTTCACTCAGGCGACGATACTGTTGCTCCTCCTCGCTAAAGGTAGCGAGATCATGAAAGCGCGACGGGTCCAGTAAGCGCAGGCGTGCAAAATGACTTGCCTGGCCGATCTGTTCGGGGGTTGCCGTGAGCAGTAGCAGGCCCGCGCTGTGCGCTGCTAATTTTTCAACGAATCGATAGTCCTCGCCGGCCGTATCCACGGTGGCCGTATCCACGTCGGCCGTATCCACGTCGGCCGTATCCACGTCGGCCGTATCCACGGTGGTCGCATCCCCTGACCACTGCAGGTGGTGCGCCTCGTCCACCACCACCAGATCCCATGGGGCATCCAGCGCGAGAGCCTGCAGTGCGCTGTTGTCGGCAAACAGGTCCAGGCTGCAGAGCACAAGTTGCTCCGCTTCAAAAGGGTTGCCTTCGTCCATGCCCGCCAGACGCTCGGCGTCGAACAGGGAAAATCGCAGGTTGAAGCGGCGCAGCATCTCCACCAGCCATTGGTGCAGTAGCGACGGTGGCACCAGCACCAGCGTTCGGCTCGCTCGCCCGGTAAGCAACTGCTGATGGATGATCATGCCTGCTTCTATGGTTTTACCCAGACCGACCTCATCCGCCAGCAGCACCCGTGGCGCGTGCCGCTGTCCCACTTCGTTGGCAATATACAACTGGTGATGCAGCAGGGTGGTGCGCGAACCCATCAGGCCGCGGGCGGGACTGCCCTGCAGGCGGTCCGTATGTTGCAGTGTGGCCACGCGTAGCGCGAAGTCGGCGTTTTTGTCGAAGTGTCCATTCAGCAGCCGCTGCTGCGGCGTGGTCAACTGCACGAAGGCGTCAAGTTCGAGTTCAGATACCGTCAGCTGCTGCTCGTGGTGATCCACGCCGGTGTACATCAGCAGGCCATGGTGCTCGTCTACTGAGCCGACGATCAGCTCTACCCCGTCTACAGTGCTGATGTGATCGCCTTCCTTGAAGCGCAGACGGGTGAGTGGCGCATTGTCACTGGCGTAAGTGCGCTCCTCGCCGACAGCGGGGAAGCTCAGGGTGATGCGTCGGGGCTCAACATCTACCACCACTCCCAGGCCCAGTTGTGCGTCTGCGTGGCTCACCCAGCGCTGGCCTATGAGGTATTCCATCAGGCGTTCCCGAAAAATAATTGGTGACTGTTACGGTAAACCTGTTGCAGCAGTTCTTCTACATCCAGTTGCATGGTGTCAGCGACCTGTTCAGCGATGAAGGGTAGATAGAAAGGCGCGTTGGGTCTGCCACGATACGGCACCGGGGTAAGGTAGGGAGCGTCCGTTTCCAGCAGAGCCTGTTCAGGCGGCGTCGCAGCGATCACGTCGCGTACATTGTCTGCGCGGTTGAACGTGGCTATACCGTTGAAACCGAGCATAAAGCCCTCGGCGAGGCAGAATTGTGCCAGCGCCATACCTGAGGTGAAACTGTGAATGACTCCCTTGCGCGATAGTTGCCCGGAGAAGTTGGCCAGTATGGCGCGCGTATCGTCATCCGCCTCACGCGTGTGGATCACCACAGGTAGTTGCATGTCAGCTGCTATCTGCAACTGTTGCTCAAACACGTGGCGTTGCACTGCACGGTCAGCGTGGTCGTAGAAGTAGTCCAGGCCAATCTCGCCGACCGCCAGCAGACGGCTGTCATCCAGTGCCCCGCGGATGCGTGAGTCTACGTCTTCATTATAGTGCTCGGCCTCGTGTGGATGTATGCCTTGCGTGCCCCATACCGAGGCGTGGCGATTGGCCAGTTCTCGTACCGTGTCCAGATTGCCGGGAGAGACTGCGATGGTGATGATCTTCTCAACCCCTACCTCAGACGATTTTGTCAGTGCCGCATCCAGCTCTTCCCCGTCCAGGTAATCGAGGTGGCAATGGGTTTCAACAATGGGTGTCCTGAAACGCGGTATTTCGCGCCGTTTTTTCTTGCTCATGAGGCTTGAACTGTCCTCGTTTAACGTCTTGCGGTAACGCGCTGGCGCAGTTTTCTCGGCTGCGTCGGGCGCAGCTCGCGGATGGTACAGGTGATCTGCTCCCATAGCCAGTTGTGCAGCGGCGAGTTTTCCGTGCGCTGGTGTGCAACCAGTACATAGTCGAGGCTGGCATTTTCTTCTCCCGGCAGGGGAAGGGCTGTAATCCCCCTGCTGATGGCTTCGTTTTGCGCCAGATAGCCCGGAGCGGGCATGTAATAGTTGGTATTTCGCAGCACTTCCATGGCTGTCATCAAGTGAGATATTTCCAGAGACCCTTGCCCCGGGAAGCGGGTTTGGGTGAAGAACTTTGACACATCTCCGGCCTCCATCTGCTCCCTGTCGGATACGTATAATCGAATGACCGGGTAGTCAGCGAGCATTGCTTGATCAGCGGGTTTGCCGCACAGGGGGTGGCCCTTGCGCACCAGCAGCGCCGGCGGGCCGCCACCGAGTTCCTGAATGCGAAAGGCCGTGCCATAGCCGGCCTGTTTGATGTGGATTGCGAAATCCAGTTTTCCCAGTGCCAGTTGCTCAAGCTGGTTCTCAACGCGGGTGATGATGCGCAAGTTGAGATGCGGGGCGCGGGATTGCAGGCGCTCGGCGAGCGTGGGGAGCAAGGTCAGGCCAATAGACTCGGATAATGCGATGGTGACATCACTGTCTGACTGAGAGGCGTCGAACTGGTCACCGGCAACCAGGCGCGTAATATCGCCCAGTATAGTGGCCAGCCCGGCCGACAGTTCCAGTGCCCGTGGCGTGGGCTGCATGCCGTGACTTGTGCGCGTGAAAAGCGGGTCAGCAAAGAGGTCCCGCAAGCGCGAAAGGGTTTTACTCATTGCCGGCTGAGTAATGAAAAGACGCTCAGCTGCTCGTGATACGTTTTTCTCCTCCAATAAAACCTGCAGAGAAATCAATAAGTTAAGGTCTATTCTCGTTAATTCCTGACTATTCATAGCTCTGATATGAACCTGATTCATGTGCAGCATAATATAAATACATTACATCTATATCATAGGCTGGCATAGGATGATTGCAACTCGCAACATGAGCCTCGCACAGCGTGGCTGGCAGCGTCCCGTCAGGAGGTTGCCGATGACATCTCATCCAGGTCCAACAGAGTTATTTTTCGAACCCGCCGCAAGGCGGGTTTTTTTCAGGCGAGTTTTGGCTTCACCCCAGCGCGACGAGCCGCAGCGGATTTACGCCTGGTGGGCGCTTTCCTGGTGGCCGTCTTCTTCGCGGAGGCTGGTTTTTTCGCGGCTGCGGCCTTCTTCTTTGCCGGCAATTTCTTTTTTGCCGCGGCCTTTTTCTTCACAGGGGTACTCTTGCTCCCCGCGGCCTGCTTACTGGCAGTCTTAGTCTTTTTCGCTGGCGTGCTTGTTTTGGTCTTTTTGCGGGCAGTGGCCTTGCGCTTCGCTTTTGGCTGCGCCTGGGCTACGGCTGCGCGCTTGCGTCGGCTGGCGTCCACCTTGGCCTTGGCTTTCACGGCTTTGCTGGTGGGCAGGGAATCACTGACCGCCGCATACAGCTCCTCGTAAGAAGCGACCAGGCAGTCATGGTAAAATTCCGGGTCGGACATAATCGTGCGGTCACCCAATACGGTAAGGGTGAGCTTGCCAGCGTAGCTGAATGCTGCGTGGAACAAACCCATGCCGGGCGTAAGCACCCCCAGGCCATAGTAGTCGACCATTTTTGCGCCGGCACAGTAGAGGGGGAAGTCAGGCCCGGCAACATTGGTCACTACCGTGGAAATGTTTACCGGCAGGTATTTCGACAGTTCATTGCGCGACCAGACCCCCGCAACTGTGCGCGTGATCGCGGGTGAGAACACACCGGCCAGCTTCAACACGTCTACCAGAGGGCTGTGTTCGCCACTTTCCTTGGCCTCTGCCATCGACTGGTGGATAGCCCGCAACCGCTCTAGAGGGTCTTCGACATCGGTATGTAGAGAGGTATAAACACTGCCTACCTGGTTGTTGTCATCGGTGGTGTCGCGCCGGGTGCGCATGTTCAGCGGAATGCCTGCAGCGAGCGAGCCCTCCTCGGGGTTTTCGCCCTTGGCTTGCAGGTAGCGCTTGAGTGCGCCGCCCACCACCGCCAGCGCGACGTCGTTGATGGTCGTGTCGGTGGCATTCTTGATGTCTTTGAACCCCGCCAGCGGGAATTCTGTTGCATCCACTACCCGGTGGGGTCCCACCGGTTTGTTGAGTATGGTTTTGGGCGCGGAAATATCGGGTGCAGGAATGTCCTTGCGCGCCACATCGAAGGCGTAGCGTCCCAGCTCCAGCGTATTCCTGACCGTGCCACGCAGTAAACCCAGCGTGTTCTTTGCTGAATTGACGGTCGCTTTACTGAGCAGTTCGGTGACGCTGGGCTCGACGTCGACCAGTCTGGGCTCCTCTGCCACATCCGCTTCAGGGGGAGGGTTGGCGACCAGATCGTGTATCAGCGCCATGAATGAAGAACCGCCAGCGCCGTCTACCAGCGAGTGGTGCATCTTGGTGTAAATTGCGAAACAGTTCCTGGGCAGGTTGGGAATGTTGTCCAGGCCCTCAATGATGTAGGCCTCCCAAAGGGGGCGTGACATATCCAGCGGGCGCGAGTGCAGGCGTGCCACCTGAATACACAGTTGGCGCCAGTCCCCGGGCTCCGGAAGTGCGATATGGCGCAAGTGGAACTCCACATCGAAGTTGGCATCCTTTACCCAGTAGGGGCGATCGACGCCTCCGGGTACCTCCACCAGGCGAGTGCGAAAAAGAGGCTGTTTGTTCAAGCGCCGCTCGAAGCTGGAGATGACATCCTTGAAACGCACGAACCCGCCAGGCGCAGTGGAGGGGTCATAGATGCCCAGCCCGCCAACGTGCTGAGGCGTGTTGCTCTGCTCCAGATTGATGAAGGCTGCGTCGAGAATTCCGAGTTGTTTCATGGCATATTTCCGTGCCCGAAGGCCGTGTTGCACAGGGCTGAAAAAGAGGCGCCGTTATATCATTGTTGCCGCTTTCGCGCCATAAAGTTGGTTAATTATTGTTCGCCCATGCTGAATAGTTGGTCATCGCCGATTCGCTTCGAGGTGGCACCATGACCACCCCTTTCCCACGCAGAGGGCTTGTTACTGCCGCACTGCGAGCACGTCAGGGCTTGCTGGCAAACAGGAGGGCTATCTCAGGCGTTGTGTATCACCATGATGGCCCCGGACGCCTCGATAGAGCCGCGAGTGCGCCACTCCACTACCTCGGCGCAGTGTTTGTCTGCGCAGCGTTCAGCAACTTCAAAAAAGGGAGAGCGCTCCGGGTCGGCAATGAGGATCTGTTTCACTCCTGCCTTTACGGCTCGATTGACCATGTTGGTTACCGGCTTGACCAGGTCGTCCCAGAAGCAGATATCGGCGGCGATCAGCATGTCGTACTTTGCCAGCTGTTTTGTAGTCAGCTTCTCGAAACGCGATACCAGGTGTTGCGTTTCGACGCCGTTGATGTCGGCCGTGGCTTGCAGGAAGGGAAACACGTCAGGGTCCGCATCGACTGAAGTCACCGAGGCACCGAAATTTTTCGCGCACCAGATACCTGCTATGCCCCAGCCGCAGCCCACGTCGATAACCGACCGGAAATGCTCCGGCGGATTATTCTTCAGGTAGTCGATGAGCAGGCAACTGGACTTCCACAGTTTATTGCCGTGTATTGACGGTTCGATACCCTGGCGTTTGATCCTGCGGATAGCTGGATGTGAGCCGGTGGGCATTCTGGCGCCACGAAAGCGGCGTTCGGTGCGTTGTTGCTTGGCCAAGTTTACTCCTTATTGGCGTTGATCCAGATCGGTGAAGTCCACGCCCGCTCCTGCAGTGTGGGTGAATAAAACGGTTGAGTTGCCGGGTCCAGGCAACAGCGGCCGAACACGTCGCCGATGGCGCCCTGATCCTGTAATAGAGCGGTCTGCGCTGCAGCCTGCTCAGCGCAATCGCTGGCAAACGGATTTACGCCGCTCGCCTGGCACTGCAGAGTGCTCCAGCGACAGGACGGGTTTTCCAACACGCGCACATAGTAAAACGCGGACTCGTGGGGATTGTACTGTGGATCACGCCACACCGTGCAGAGATTTTTATAGCCGGTGCCAGTGGGTATGCAGGTTTGTGGGTCTACGCCGGCGCCGTTATCAGCGGAGCCGGCGACATCGTAGACTGTTTCATGCGTGTCGCCACCGGCGTCCAGCCAGCCCTTGATCACCTGCACTCGTTGCAGGTCCAGTCCGGGAGAACCCGGCACCCCGGGGTCTTTGGTGGCGCTGACCAAAAACGCCGGAGACTGTGCCGTAGCGGTCAGCTCGCCGCCCATGGGGACACCGGAGGCGTAGGCTTTCGCCGCCATATCCGGGTCTTCGCATAGCCCGGGGTCCAGATCCCGGCCCGCAAAAAAACGCACGATGGGGCGTGTGCCACTGGTGGCGTATGCCTCGCGGCGACGCATTCCCTCGAAAATGGCATCGCGCGAGTTTTCCTCTGCCCACACCACTGCCAGGCCACCGGGATTGTCGAAAAAGTGGTCCTGTACGTTGCGGTATGCGGCGTCCCGGCGCCCCAGGTGCCCTTTGTAGTTGTCCTCCTCGGCTCCGCCCGGTGATGCGCTGTGGGTGTCTGTACTGCCTATAAAACCCAATTTGAACGGGTTGATGCCCCTTTCTCGCTGCAGCGACAGCCCGTCCTTGAGCACGTTGCGAATCATGTTGCGACGACCGAAGTCATCGAGGGCCACGGGACGCGCCTCGTCGGTGCGTACCTTGCCATGAATTGTGCCCAGCATCGCCAGGTTGTCGGCCGCTACCTGTTCAAAGTCACAGAGCTCGTCTTCTGTGTCCAGTCCGCGTCCAGCCAGCCTGTCATAGCGACATTCACTGGCTGCCTTATGCTGGACCAGTTCTACCAGAGGCTCAAAAAAGGATCTTTCCCTTGCTTCCTGCTCAGTCGCCGGGTCGGGAAACATCAGTCCCCGGCTGAGATTGGAATTATGTGGTATGGCCATCACGTCACACCCGGGAATCCCCTCGATACACTGCTGGCGTAGCTGGCGCCAAAGTTCCGGTACATTCCTTGAGCCGGTGTCGTAGGTGGAAATAGCCGCGTCGGTGACCTGCTGGTTGCGAAAAATAACGTTGCGATGCAGGTTGGCATAGTTGGGTGTGTCGGTGTATTCGTAGCCGATGAAGGTCGTAAAACTGCACTCCCCGCTGCGATCATAGTGTGCTTCGGCGGCATCCTGAATACCCTGCCATGCCTCGCGGTGAGCCACACCGCAGTCACCGAGCTTGCAGACCATGGATTCGCCCTTGGTATCGCTGCCATCAACCAGCCCGACCCGGGTCCAGTACTGGGCCGCCAGCAGTTGCGCAATGTACCAGTCGCTGCGCCCGGCAATGCACACCGGGAGCCAGTAAGCCAGCTTTGAAGAGTCCTGTGTGCACAGGTTGATGGGCCCGAGGAACTCCGCGTGATCGGTGACCGCAGTGAAATCCAGCGGCCGCTGAATACGGGCTTTCAAGGTCTGCTCACCGTCTGCGTCAGGCAGGATGATGGCCTCGCCTTGAGCGTAGCGGTAGGCGGCAGACGGGTCATTGCGCTGGCTGGATACATAACTGTCGAAGGAATAGCTGGTATGTACATGCAGGTCGCCGAACATGGGCCTGCGGGTGGGGCTGGAATCCGCACAGGGTTCGCGAATCTCGGTGCGTTCAAATGCCAGGCTGGGGCCAGCGCTGATGGTCGCCAGCCAAAGTGCCACTGTCATGGTCTTTATAAATTTGCTTTTCATAAACTGAGATTTCATAAGTTGGTGATCTATTTGGATAACATCTTAGCCCATGCGGCGGTGATTAACTTCGCTGGCCTGAAAAGTGGTCGGTTCAGTACTCGTTGTTGACCTCGGTCAAGGCCGCTTTGCAGTAGGCGTGGCAAGAATGTAGTCGTACAGGAGCAGCCATGCGTCAGTGTTGATGATTTGGTATCGGCTCCTCTCGGTCACCAAACAGTGTGAATCGGCAGTAGTATCAAAATAAAACGCCGGTTCAGGGAGTTGGAAATAGAATGATTCGGTATGCAGTCGTGCAGGCAATTGCGCTGTTCCTGGGTATTGCCCATGCCAGCCTCGCCGTTGGCGCTCAGGTGGAGTATTCGCTGCAGACGCCGGGCGCGGCCCAGTCTATGTTGCTGGATGTCGCTGTTGCTGGTAAACGCCTGGTGGCCGTTGGTGAACGCGGCCATATTCTCACCTCGCAAGACCAGGGGCAGAGCTGGACCCAGGCCAAGGTGCCCACCTCAGTCATGCTAACCCGGGTTTTCTTCGTCGACGATAAAACTGGCTGGGCGGTAGGACACGATGGCAATGTGCTGCACAGCCAGGACGGCGGCCGCATCTGGGCGCTGCAACGTGATGGCCTGGCCGATCAGGCGCGGATAAACGAAACCAACGCGGGCCGCGCCCTATCACGAGTGCAGGAGCTGCAGGCGCAGTTGGCTGAGGCCGGAGACGATGGGGTAGAGGCGCTGGAAGAAGCGCTTGAGGAAGCCGAGTGGGCGTTGGAAAACGCCCGTGAAAAACTGGACATGCCGGTTTATGCCCCGCCCTTGATGGATGTCTGGTTTGCCACGCCTGAGCAGGGTTGGGCGGTAGGCGCATACGGCACTTTGCTGCGCACAGCCAACGGGGGGCGCGATTGGGCCGACTGGTCCCACTATGTCGGTAACCCCGACGAGTTACACCTGAACGGGGTGGTTGGCGATAGCGCTGGCAACGTTTACCTCGCCTCGGAGTGGGGCATGGTATTTGTCTCTACCAATGCCGGGGAGAGCTGGCGTGTTGCCGAAACAGGCTATGACGGCAGTTTTTTTGGCGTGGTGTCCAACCCTGAAACAGGTAGCGTTTTCGCCTATGGCCTGCGGGGAACCATTTATCGTAGTGCAGATCAGGGAATGACCTGGAACGCTGTTGACGGTCTGGTGCGGGGGAGTCTTTTCGGTGCTGAGGCGGTAGCCGGTTCGGTGGTTTTTGTGGGTCAGGGAGGCATCGCTACGCTCACCGGTGATGACGGCAAGACTTTTGCGCCGATGGTGCAGCCTGTTCGAGACGGTCTGTTTGGTGTCGCCGCCATGGCCGATGGTCGGTTCGTGGCCACCGGGGAGCGCGGAACCAGGTTGCTGGATGTAACGGATGCAGGAGGTCAGGACGATGAGTAATGTTCCGTTGCGCTACGCGGCCATGGAAGATGCCGGGTTGCCGGAAAAGTTGATATTCAGTTACCGGCCGCTACTGTTGCTGGTTTTCCTGGTGGCCACGGTTTTCCTTTCCTGGCAAGCCTATCACCTGAAGCCGGACGCCAGCTTTTCAAAACTTATTCCGCAGGGTCATCCCTTCGTTCAGAAAATGAATGAACACATGCGCGACCTGCGAGCCAGTGGCACCAGCCTGAAAGTGTCGGTTGCAGTAAAAGAAGGCGATATCTTCAACGACGAATACCTGTCCACACTCGGCCAGATCGCCGACGAGATCTTTTATATTCCCGGTGTGAATAAGAATGGCCTGAAGAGCCTCTGGAGTCCTGACGTCCGCTGGACGATGGTAACGGAAGAGGGCTTTGAGGCGGGCTCCGTCATCCCGCCAGAATACGACGGTTCCCCGGAGTCAATGGAGAGGTTGCGGCTGAACCTTACGCGCTCGGGTACTATCGGACGCATGGTGGCCAATGATTTCAAGTCCACTATTATCGAAGTGCCTGTCTACGATGTTGATCCGACTACAGGTGAGTACCTGAACTACCTCGAATTCTCCCGCGCCATGGAAAAACTGGTTCGGCAGAGTTACGAGAACGACAACATCAGCATACATATCATCGGCTTTCCGAAGATAATCGGCGATCTGCTCGAGGGTATCGGCGCGATACTTTTGTTCGCAATTATCACCCTGGTCATTACTGCGATTCTGCTCTGGCTTTATACACGCTGCCTGAGAGCGACATTCATTCCGTTGTTAACCTCGGTGATGGCTGTGGTCTGGCAACTGGGTTTGCTCAATCTACTCGGATTTGGCCTCAACGCTTACTCGATTCTGGTGCCTTTTTTGATCCTTGCGGTTGGCGTTAGTCACGGTGTGCAGGTCATCAATGGTATTGCCTTGAATATGCAGGATGCCGGCGAGCCTTCGCTGGCGGCGCGGCTGGCGTTCCGCTCGCTCTATATTGCCGGGATGACCGCGTTGATCAGTGACGGTGTGGGTTTTTTCACCCTGCTGGTAATCGATATTGAGGTGATACAGGAATTGGGCATCGCCGCCAGCGTCGGCGTGGCGGCAATTATCTTTACCAACCTGGTGTTGTTGCCTGTGCTGATGTCCTACATTGGTATCAGTGACAAGGGCGTGGACCACATGAAGCTCGACCCCGACCATCGTCACCGCCTCTGGTCGAAGGTGTCCTTCTGTGCCACGCGTAACGTCGCGGCCGCGTCCATCGTCGTCGCCATTATCGGCTATGGGATAGGTTTTGTTGGCGGACAAAACCTGGCCATTGGCGACCTCGATGCGGGGGCGCCGGAGCTGCGCCCCGATTCCCGCTACAACCTGGATAACGCCTTCATTACCGATAATTATGCGGTGAGCACCGATATTCTCGTAGTGATGGTGGAAACACCGGTGCAGGCCTGCACCCGCTATGACGTTGCCACGCTGATCGATAAGTTCGACTGGTACATGGAGAACGTTCCGGGTGTGCAGTCGGTTATTTCCCATACCGATGTGATGCGCCTGACGTCGATGGCGTTGAATGAGGGCAATCCGCGCTGGCATATACTGTCGCGGAACCAACGCGCCCTGGATGGCTCGGCCGCCAGGGTCCCGCGAGCGCTGATGAACCTGGACTGCAGCCTGGCGACCGTGGCGATTTACCTCGATGATCATAAGGCCCAGACGCTGTCGACGGTGGTCAACGCTGTGCAGCGCTTCGAGCAGGACTACGGCAACGACCAGGTGCATTTTGGGCTCGCCGCAGGCAATGCGGGCATTGAAGCCGCTACCAACGAAGAGATATCTGTCGCGCAGAAGCAAATTCTGGGGTTGGTCTATACCGTAGTGGCCGCATTGGTATTTCTCAGTTTCCGCAGCGTGGTCGCGGTTATTTGTATTCTCGTGCCACTGGGCCTGACCTCTGCACTTTGTCAGGCGCTGATGGCGCATCTGGACATCGGTATTAAAGTGGCGACCTTGCCTGTCGTAGCGCTGGGTGTTGGCGTTGGCGTGGACTACGGTATCTATATCTATAACCGCCTCACGTTCTACCTGAAGCAGGGTATCCCTATGCAGGAGGCCTACTACCAGACGCTGTCGACGACCGGTCGCGCTGTGGCATTTACTGGTATTGCACTGGGTATGGGGGTGATCACCTGGATTATGTCGCCAATCAAGTTTCAGGCCGACATGGGCATTCTGCTCACCTTCATGTTTCTGTGGAATATGGTTGGGGCGCTGTGGCTGTTGCCCGGCCTCGCCTATTTCCTTGTACGTCCCGATCGGGAGAAAGCGCCTGACCATCCTGTAGAGATCGGTGGGCGGTAGGCAACTGCCTGCGCCAACGCATTACAACATTGCCAAGAGGGAACGATATGTCTGCAAGAAAGCGATCAACACTGATATCTACCGCCGTCAACGCGGCGCTTGTCGCCAGCGGCATGGCAGCGGTGCCTGCCCATGCTCTGGAGTATGACTGGGGGGAATGGCTGTTCAACGTTGATACCACCCTAAGCGCCGGGGCCCAGTGGCGAACCGAGTCCATCGACAAGGACATGGCCTTCGATGAAGGTGGGTTGAACTTCAACGACGGCAACAACAACTTTGCCCCAGGCCTTGTGTCCAACAACATGAAGGCGCTTTTTGAGTTTAGTGGTGAGTATAAGGACTTCTCTTTCTTCCTGCGTGGCGATGCGCTCTATGACTGGGTCTACAATGAAAACAAGCGCGACCTGAGCGATGCGGCCTACGCAAGTTACAATAACGGCTTACCGGCCGGCGGTAATTTGCAGCCGGGCGAGTTACCTCGCGAAACGATTGTCGAGAACGGCAGGCGTACCCGCCTGCTCGATGCCTTTGCCACCTATAATTTTGATGTCGGCGACCAGAGCGGCGCGGTTCGCTTTGGCCGCCAGGTGATCGCATGGGGTGGTTCCCGTTTTTATTCCGGTGTTAATGCCTTGCAGAACCCGATCGACGCGGTGGCAGCTCAGACTCCCGGGGTAGAGGTAAAGGAGATATTCCTGCCCACGTCGGCGATCAATCTGAAGTGGGACTTTACCGGCACCTTCAGTGCTGAGGCCTACTACAAACTGAACTGGGAGCGCTCCACGCTACCGGGGGTGGGCAGTTTCCTCAGCACCAGTGATACCACCGGTGCGGGAGCGGAGCGCGTATTGCTAGGGCCCCTGGGTGCAGCTCCCGTTATCAGTCGCATGACACCTGAGGACGATGATCAGTGGGGTTTCGCGGCGCGTTACAGCAGCTACAGCGGTTATACGTTTGAACTGGCGTATACGACCTCTCACTCCAATATTCCCGGTGCCCAGATCAAACTGGATCTAGGTGGGGGAGAGTCCTTTTTCCGTGAAGTTTATACGGAAGACATCGACGTCTGGTCAGCGAGCTTTAGCGGTAATCTCAGTGAAGCCGAGGTTTACATCGACCTCGCCTACTCCGAGAACATGCCTTTTGTTGACGTGAGCTCGGAGTTCACGGACGACGGCTACTTCACCCGCAGCGACGTCGTCCGCGGCCACTACTGGCAGGCCTCCGTTGGTTTCAGTGATGTGTATACCGCCCTGCCTTGGCTGTCCCCTTCCATCGCGGTGCTGGCGGAGGCACATGTGCAGGGTAACAATATTGGTGAGAGCGAGTTGATTCCGCCTCCCGCAGGGATCACTCCCCCCGGCGAACGCAACCTCAAGGTGACTGACACGGCCTGGGGCTACCAGGCCGTGGTCACGCTGCGTTATTTCTCCGTCATCCAGGGCATGGACATGAATGTGATCGGCACGTTCAGGCACGATGTGGACGGCTATGGCAATGCCATCGGCCTCAACAACGGATTGAAAGAAGACTTGATGACAGCCTCTATTGGTGCGACCGCCTATTACCTGACCAACTGGCAGTTTGATGCAAAGTATGCATGGTATTTCGGCAACGACGATGCCGCTGACCAGACGCTGGACGACCGGGATAATATCTCAATCGGCGTCAAGTATCGTTTCTAATAGTCTAATATGAAAGATGAAGCTTCAAAGGAGAGTAGATAAGGATGAATAGAAGACTGATTGTCCCGGCCATAACGGCGGCACTGCTGATGGCGGGTTTTGCGCAGGCAAAGGTGTCCGAAGAGGAAGCCGCGCGACTCAACGGTAAGGACCTCAACCCCTTTGGGGGCGAGGTGTCTGGCAACGCAGACGGTTCCATACCGGCCTGGGAGCCGAAGTGGATTGATGTGCCGCCCGGCCTGGAATACGGTGGTCCCGGTGCCCCCCGTCCCGATCCCTATGCCGATGAAAAACCGCTGTTTATTGTTACGGCGGACAACTACAAGGAGCACATTGAACACTTGTCAGAGGGCCAGGTTGCTCTGTTTGAGCGCTATCCGGCATTCCAGTTGCACGTGTATCCCACGCATCGTGACTTCGGCTATCAGGAGCGCATGGCAAAGAAAGCCAAGTGGAACGCTTTAAACACCGAAGTCATTAACGAGGGTGAGGGCCTGAAGAATTACAACGGTGGCATTGCCTTTCCGATTCCACAGAATGATCGCGAGGTGCTGTGGAATATGCGTACCTCCGGTTGCTACACCACTTATAATGTTGCCTATGATGGTTATGGCGTATTTGCCAATGGCGAGCGCGCCCATGATGCAATCGACTTCACCCAGTCCCATCCTTTTAACAACCCCGCTGATCCCGACACAGGCGTGACCGAAGCGCAGCGTGGAGACCGCTCTGTATGGACGCTCAGCTCGCGGCTGGCACCGCAGCGCACCAAGGGCCAGATGACAGTGGTAACCGGTCCGATGGACTACAAGAGTGACAAGCGTAACGCCTGGCAATACGATCCGGGAACCCGTCGCGTGCGCAAGGCGCCGGCTATCGGCTACGATAACCCGGACGGCCCTGGCGGCATGCAGACCATCGATGATCACAAGGGTTTCAATGGTCCCTTCGACCGTTTCACATACAAGTTGCTGGGCCGCAAGGAAATATATGTACCCTTCCACAACTTCAAGTTTAATGACAATCGTATAGGCACCCTGGACGACCGGTTGACGGTCAACTTCCTCAACCCGGAGTATGTGCGCTTTGAAAAACGTCGCGTCTGGGTGGTTGAGGCTAATCTGGCATCTGGCAAGCGCCATGCCTACAAGAAACGGCGCTGGTATGTGGAGGCGGATACCTGGAATCCGGTGATGTCGGAGAATTTCGACGGCCGTGACAATCTCTGGCGAGTGGGCTTTTTCCTCACTGATTACGAATACCAGATCGGTTGTTACGAGAGGAACACCCAGGTGTTTATGGATCTGCCGTCAGGCGGCTATGTGAGCAACTTCATTACCCTGGATCGCAGGGAAGCCGTGCATAACCTGCCGTACCTGGACAAGGACTACTTCACGCCCGCCAACCTGCGCAAGTTGGCCAAGCGTTAGGCTTGATGCAACCCAGCCAATCCCCACCCGCTCAGGCGGGTGGGCAGGCTTTTCTACCGCAGCCGTTGTGAAATCAGGAATGTGTAGCGAAATAACCGGGTGGTGTGGAAGGTAAGTGTGTTATAGGATTGTGTAAACGTACTGCTGACCCAGATCGGCGGACGCAGGTAGGGACAATCATGACAACAACACGAAGGCAGGTTGAACTGCTCGAGAAGAACCGTCCGCGCCAGGAAAGGGCAAAACGCACCTATGAGGGCATTCTTTCAGCGGCGGCGGAACTGTTGGTTGAGGTGGGCGTAGAGCGCATTTCCACCAATCTCATAGCCGACAGAGCGGGTATCACGGTTCCTGCTCTGTACCGGTACTTCCCCAATAAGTACGCCGTGATCAATGCGCTGGGTGCGCAGTTGATGGAGCGCCAGAATGAGGTGTTTCGGAGCTGGCTGGACAGCAACCTGCAGGAAGGAAATCCCGAGGCCCTGCTGGCCTGTATCTACGACGTGCTGAAAGCCACCTACGACGTGACGCGTGAGCAGACCGGCGGTATCGAAATTGTGCAGGCGCTGCGGGCAGTGGCCCCCTTGCAGGAGTTGCGTTTGAGCTCACATGCGCTGGTCTCTGAGCGCTTCGCCGGTTTCCTCAGCAAGTTATTGCGGCGTCCGGTGGATGAGGCCCTGATCATCCAGGCCAGGGTGTCCATCGATATCGGCTACAGCACCGTGGAGATGGTGCTGGAGGACGGTACGCTGCCGGTTGAGCAGGTGCTGCGCCAGGGAGCCAGAATGCTGGAGATGTACTGGCGCAACAGCGCTGGCCTGGCCGTGGGTTAGAGGGCGTCCACGTCCTCGGCCTGGGGGCCTTTCTCGGTCCTGGTCTCGACGAAACTTACCCGCTGCCCTTCGCGCAGCCCGCGGCGACCCTCGCCACGAATAGAGCGAAAGTGAACGAAAATCTCCTCGCCATCGTCCTTGGTGATGAAGCCAAATCCTTTGGAAACGTTAAACCACTTCACTTCGCCCTCGTCTCTGGGGCCGGAAGCCGGGGTGTTTTCTGCGACCGATGCGCTATTTTCCAATGGCCTGCCCGGAGCGGCGACTGCAGCGGCTGGCCTGATGGATACCAGCAACGCGGTAATAACGGTGGCGGCGACCAGCACCGCTGGCAGTGGCACCACCGGTACGAGTGCGAGTACCGCCCAGGCCACCGCGGCAACCAACAGGCTGATGACGATCTTTCCAGCAAAATTCATGTTTACCTCTGTATAAATAGTAATAAGGGCAGAGTTCGCCTGAACCCGGCCCGCTGCAAACCCTCGCGGGGAGTTAAAAAGAGGGCGCGCCCCGCCGGGGGCGCCCCGCCAGAGGCGCTACAAGTGCCCTCCGGTGGGCAGACTATCCGGTTGGATGAGCCGCCGGTGAATTACAGTTTGTGGACGTCTTCGGCCTGCAGGCCCTTGGGGCCTTCGATCAGGTTGAACTCTACCTGTTGACCTTCATTCAGGGTGCGATAACCGTCTCCCTGGATGGAGCGGAAGTGCACGAAAACATCGTCGTCTTCTGCCTCCCGGGTGATGAAACCAAACCCTTTGGCGTTGTTGAACC
The DNA here is from genome assembly GCA_030431585.1 of Gammaproteobacteria bacterium. GTDB lineage: Bacteria > Pseudomonadota > Gammaproteobacteria > Pseudomonadales > Halieaceae > Halioglobus. The sequence continues at coordinate 36,061 of JAUIIQ010000001.1, forward strand.
ACTTTACCGTGCCATTTACACGATCACTCATACCACTTTCCTCGGTTTTTATAGTTTGCTTTTTATTATGCTTCAGCCAGCCAAAGCCTGCTGAAGGCGTTGAAAATGTTGCCTCCGAGCGTTGTTACATACTGCGGATACGCTGCTCCTGCCGCTGTAACTTTTGCAGTGCCTGTTCTATGGACTGCATTTTTTCGCGTTCTTTCTCCACTACTGCGGCCGGCGCCTTATCGACGAAACTGCTGTTACCAAGCTTGCCCTGGACGCGTTTCAACTCGCTGTTCAGCTTGTCCATTTCCCTGGTCAGCCGGCCCAGCTCTGCGTCCTTGTCGATCAGCTCGGCCATAGGCACAAGGATTTCAAGGTCGCCCACCAGGGCGGTGGCCGCAACCGGTGCCTCAGCGCTGGCATCCAGCCAGGTAATATCTTCCAGCCTGGCGAGTTTCCTGAGAGAAGGCGCGTTTTCAGCAAGCCTTCTTTGATCCTCAGCGTCACCATTTTTGAGCAGGACGGTCAGTGCCTTGCCGGGAGGGATATTCATCTCCCCACGGATGTTGCGTACACCGACTATCACACCTTTCAGCCATTCTATATCTGCGTTTGCGGCGCTGTCCATAGCGTCTCCGTCCGCCTGCGGATAGGGTTGCAGCATGATAGTGGCGCCTGACTTACCCGCCAGCGGCGCAGCTACCTGCCAGATTTCCTCGGTGATAAAGGGCATCATGGGGTGTAACAGGCGTAGCCAGGTTTCGAGAACGCGAATCAGGGTGCGGCGTGTGCCGCGTTTTGCCGCAGCACTGGCGGCCTCATCCCATAGCACCGGCTTCGACAGCTCCAGGTACCAGTCGCAGTATTCGTTCCAGATGAATTCGTACAGGGCCTGCGAGGCCAGGTCCAGCCGATAGGAGGCTATCGCGCGCGCTACTTCAGCCTCGGTGTCTTGCAGGGCGCTCACAATCCAGCGATCTGCCAGGCTGAGTTCCACGTCCAGAGAGGCATCTGTCCCGCAATCCTCCCCTTCGCAGTTCATCAGCACGTAACGGGCAGCATTCCAGATCTTGTTACAGAAATTGCGGTAACCTTCTATGCGGCCAATATCAAACTTGATATCGCGACCGGTGGAGGCGAGCGAGTAGTAGGTGAAGCGCAGGGCGTCGGTGCCGTAAGCGGCTATACCTTCTGGAAACTGGCGTCTAGTTGCCTTGTCAATCTTTGCAGCCAGCTGCGGCTGCATCATGCCTGCCGTGCGCTTGCTGACCAGGCTTTCCAGGTCAATGCCGTCAATCAGGTCGATAGGGTCAATCACATTGCCTTTTGATTTGGACATCTTTTGCCCGTCGCTGTCACGCACCAGGCCGTGAACGTAGACGGTATGGAAAGGGACTTCCTTGCGAAAGTGCAGCGTCATCATGATCATCCGGGCAACCCAGAAGAAAATGATGTCGAAGCCGGTAACCAGAACCGAGCTGGGGTGGAAGGTTCTCAGCTCTTCTGTGTCTTCAGGCCAGCCCAGGGTGGAAAAGGTCCACAGGGCAGAGGAGAACCAGGTGTCCAGCACGTCTTCGTCCTGTTGCAAGTGCATCTCGTCCGCCAAATGGTGCTCCGCACGCACCGCCGCCTCGGACTCGCCTACATAGACATGGCCTTTGTCGTCATACCAGGCGGGAATCCGGTGTCCCCACCAGAGTTGCCGGCTGATGCACCAGTCCTGAATGTCCCGCATCCAGGCGTAATAGGTGTTTTCCCACTGCCGGGGCACGAACTGGATGTCCCCGTTCTCCACGGCGGAGATCGCCGGTTTGGCCATCTTTCGGGCGTCTACGTACCATTGGTCGGTGAGGTAGGGCTCTATGACCACGCCGGAGCGGTCTCCCCGGGGTACTTTCAGGCTATGGTCTTCGGTTTTGGCAAGCAGGTCCAGGGCATCAAGGTCGGCGATAATCTGTTTGCGGGCTTCGAAGCGATCCATGCCAATATAAGCCTGTGGTGCTTCGTCATTGATGGCGGCATCGGCGTCGAAAATATTGATTAGCGGCAGCCCGTGTCGCTTGCCGACCTCGTAGTCGTTGAAATCATGGGCCGGTGTGATTTTCAAACAGCCGGTCCCAAATTCCCGGTCCACATAGTCATCAGCAATCACCGGGATCTGCCTGCCCGTGAGGGGCAATTCAACCATGCGACCTATGAGGTGCGAGTAGCGCTCGTCTTCCGGGTGCACCGCAACCGCAGCGTCGCCCAGCATGGTTTCCGGCCTCGTGGTGGCCACCGTTAAATGGCCCTCGCCGCCAGCGAGCGGGTAGTTAAAGTGCCAGAGGTGCCCTTGTTCTTCCTCCGAGATCACTTCCAGGTCGGAGATGGCGGTGTGCAGTACCGGGTCCCAGTTTACCAGCCGTTTGCCGCGGTATATCAGCCCTTCGCGATAGAGCTGGATAAAGACTTCCTGCACGGCATGGGACAGGCCTTCGTCCATGGTGAACCGCTCGCGGGACCAGTCCAGCGAAGACCCGAGCCGGCGCAGCTGGCGGGTGATAGTGCCTCCGGATTGCTCCTTCCAATCCCACACTTTTTCCACAAACTTCTCTCGACCCAGCTCATGGCGGTCAATGCCTTCAGCTGCCAGCTGGCGCTCTACAACCATCTGGGTGGCGATGCCAGCGTGGTCTGTGCCCACTTGCCACAGGGTGTTGTAGCCCGACATACGGTGGTAGCGAATCAAGGCGTCCATGATCGCTTCCTGAAAACCATGGCCCATGTGCAGGCTGCCGGTGACGTTGGGCGGCGGGATCATGATGCTGTAGGCCCGGTCACCACCCTGTGGTGCAAAATAACCCTTGGCTTCCCACTCTTCATACCAGCGGGTTTCGATATCAGCAGGTTGGAACGTTTTATCCATCAGTCGGGGGGTCCGGTCCGGGTAGTCATGCAGGGGCCGCGATTATACGTCAAGAGTTGGCGCCTTTGTAGGAGCGGGCCAGTCTCTGCGCCGCTTGCTGAGTCAGCGCTTCAGAGGTCGTGCTTTTCCAATTGATAACCGCGCTCCTGGTAAAAGCGCCAGGAACTGCGCAGCGCCTGGAGGCTGGTAGCATCCTGTGTGACTACTTCGGCAACGCGGGCAAACCTGGAAAAAAAGGCGGGGATATCAAGTTGCAGGTTAATCAACAAATCCGTGTGTTTGCCCGGGTCCTGCCCCCAGCCGATGGCAATCTGCTCGGACTGAGGGTCGCCGGCCAGGGCATGAGGCAGGAAGCTGGCAGGGCGAAATCCCCACAGCAACTCGTCAAGCGCCTGCGCCTGGGGTTTGTCTGCTGCGTTGATGTACACGCGGTGGCCCCGTGCGTAGGCCTTGTCCGCCAGACGTGCCGCCACGTGCAGGCGTTGGCCTGACTCGGCCGCCTGCACTACATAGAAACCAACGCGGGTCACCGCGCCTGGCTGCCGGAACGGTCCATGAGATAGCGGGTCAGCAGGCTGACCGGACGTCCTGTCGCGCCTTTGGGGGAGCTGTCCCAGGCTGAGCCGGCGATATCCAGGTGAGCCCAGTCGTACTTTTCGGCGAACTCCTTGAGGAAGCAGGCTGCGGTGACACTGCCACCACCGGGCCCACCTATATTGGCGAGATCCGCGAAGTTGCTTTGCAGTTGCTTGCTGTACTCGTCCCACAGTGGCATCCGCCAGGCGCGGTCATGGCTCTCTACCCCGGCGCTCAGCAGTTGCTCCGCCAGTTCGTCCCTATTGGCGTACAGCCCGCTGGCATGGGAGCCCAGTGCCACCACGCAAGCCCCGGTGAGCGTGGCGATATCGATGACCGCCGCCGGCTTGAATCGCTCGACATAAGTAAGCGCATCGCACAGTACGAGTCGCCCCTCCGCATCGGTGTTGAGCACCTCGATAGTTTTACCAGCCATGCTGGTGACCACATCCCCCGGCTTGGTCGCCTTGCCGCTGGGCATGTTCTCCGCCGCCGCGACAACCGCAATCACGTTCAGCGGCAGGGCCATCTCGGTGATGGCGTGCATGGTGCCAAAGACGCTGGCGGCGCCGCCCATGTCGAACTTCATTTCGTCCATTTTTGCGCCGGGCTTGAGGGATATGCCGCCGCTGTCAAAAGTGATGCCTTTGCCTACCAGAACGTATGGTTGGTCACTTTTCTTGCCGCCGCTGTAATTCATCACAATGAGCTTTGCCGGCTCCTCGGTTCCCGCTGTCACTGACAACAGGGAGTGCATACCCAGCTCACGCATCTTCTTCTCTTCGAGGATCTGGACGCTGAGCTTGCTGTTGTCACGGCCCAGTTTGCGGGCCTGCCTCGCCAGGTAGCCTGGTGTGCAGACGTTGCCGGGCAGATCGGCCAGCTTGCGCGCCACGTTGACGCCGCGCCCGGTGGCGCTGCCCTGATCCAGTGCTCGCTGCGCGGGCGCTCTGGTCGCGGTGCTTACGACCACCCGTGCCAGCTTCAGCGCCGGCTTCGGTTTGGATACCGTCTCGGTGTAGCGGTAGGCACTGCTCTGCAAGGTGCGGGCGATCATCTCCAGCAACCAGGCCTCGTTCGCATCGCTGACCTTGAGGTGATCAAGCAACAGCAATGCATCTTTTGCGCTGGTGTCGTTAAGGCCGTTGTAGACGGTCTGCGCGAACTCTCGCGCCGCTGCCCGATCGAATTTCTTCTTCTCGCCACAGCCTACCAGCAGCAATCGCCTGGATTTTGCGGTCCCCGGCAGGAAAACGCGTTGCCCCGACCTGGCCTCAAAATCGCCCAGGTCCAGGCTCGCCTTGATAGCGCCGCCAGCCGACTTGTCCATCGCCGCGGCGGTTGCCGACAACTTGGTGTCGCTGAACATCGGTAATACCGCGCACTGGCTGCTTGCGGTTGTTACATCGCTTATCTTACGGGCCGTAAACTTGATCGTGCTCATGCTGATTAACCTCGCTGAATCCAAGTTGGCTAGTGTATGATGTTGCGCACTCAAACCCAACCTCAAACGCTGAATTCAGACCACACCCGGCATGAAAATTCTTGGCTATCTTACGCGCGACGTTCTCCTGCACATGGTGGCGGTGAGTTTTGTGCTGCTGGTGATTATTATCAGCGGCCGTTTCGTGAAATACCTGGCGGAGGCGGCAGTGGGTGATCTGGCTGCGGATATCCTGTTGCCGGTAATGGCCTACAGGCTGCCGGGCTTCCTGGAGTTGATCGTGCCGCTGGGGCTGTTCATAGGGATTCTGATGTCATACGGGCGCCTCTATGTAGAGAGCGAGATGGTTATCCTTACTGCAACCGGCCTCAGCCCAACCCGGCTTGCTGCATACAGCCTGGTGCCCGCGGCCGTCGTCATGCTCGTCGTTGCTGCGCTCAGTCTTTGGGTGACTCCCCTGGGAGCGGCGCGCTCCGACGCGCTGCTGCACGCACCCGAGTCCTCACAGGGGCTCAACACAGTTGCTGCGGGTCGATTCCAGACCAGGCGCAGTAACAATATGGTGAGTTATGCCCAGACTATTACCGCAGACGGCGTAATGCGCTCGGTGTTTCTCTCGCAGGGCAAGCGCGATGATGAGGGCGACCTGCGCATGCAGGTCACCGTGGCGCAAGAGGGTGAAGTGAAGTTTGATGTCGCAACCGGAGCGCGTTATCTCGAGTTGCGCAACGGGTATCGTTACGAAGGGTATCCGGGTGAGCTGGACTACAACATGGTGCAGTTCAAGCGGTTCGGGGAACTGATACCCGAGCCGGAGGGCGGTATTCGTACGGCTGACCCGGTAGATGGTCGCTCTACCCTGAAGTTGCTGGCATCCGGGAAAGCGGAAGACCGGGCGGCGCTGCACTGGCGGCTGTCGATACCTGCAATGGTGCCGGTGGTTGCCATTATCGCCCTGTGCATGAGCCGCACGGATCACCGCCGTGGTCGCTATGTGAAGATGGCGCCGGCGTTTCTTTTGTATCTGGGCTACCTGATGCTGCTGGCGAACGCTCGCTCGGCCATGGCTGAAGGTGAGGGCAGCGCGGCCGGCCTGTGGGTCGTTCACCTTGGCTTCCTCGCGCTCGCCCTCGCATTGCTTTACGGCCCCGGCATTCGCGGGCGGCTCAAGCACCGCAGGTATCTCAATGCGCAGGCTTGACCGCTATGTAGGCTGGACTGTTTTAGCCTCGATAGCGCTGGTGCTGGTGGTGATCACCGGCCTGGATGCCATTGCCGCCTTTATCGATGAAGCAGACGATATTTCCGAGACCTATACGTTCCTGCAGGTGAGCCTGTACATCCTGCTGACGTTGCCAGGGCGTTGCTATGAATACATGCCCTTTGCAGCATTGATCGGCTGCATGCTGGGGCTTGGCCAGCTTGCTACCACCAGTGAGCTGGTGGTGATGCGTGCGGCTGGAGTGTCTACAGGTCGCCTGGTGTGGATTGCGATGAGGCCGGCAATATTGCTTGCTGTTCTTGGCTTTATGCTCGGTGAGTTCGTGGCACCCAAGGCGGATCAATGGGCGGAGACCCAGCGTGCGCTGGCGCAAAATCCGGAAGAGAGTTTTGCCGGGCGCCATGGCATCTGGAACCGGGAAGGGAATACGTTTCTTCATTTCAATGCCCTGGAAGCTGAAGGTGTGGTGCATGGCATAACGCTTCTGCAGTTTGATGACAACCTGGCCATGAGCACCTCGCTGCGGGCGAGGCTGGCACTGTACGAGGGGGATTACTGGACCATGAAAGACGTGGTGCAAACCCGCTTCAGCAGTTGGCAGACCTCCCGTGAGAGGCACGACAGCCTGCGTTGGGATACCGGTATCACGCCGGAATTGCTCACCCTGGTGGTGGTAGAGCCGGATCAGTTACCGGTCCGGGATTTGTATCGTTACAGCCGTTACCTGCAGTTGCAGGGCTTGGATTCAGAGGACTACCAGTTGGCCCTGTGGCGCAAACTGCTGCAGCCGGCGGCCATCGGCGGCCTGGTACTGGTTGCCATTTCCTTTATTTTCGGTCCGTTGCGAGAAGGCACCATGGGTTTTCGTATTTTCGCGGGCGTTATTGTGGGGATCGTTTTTCGCACCAGTCAGGACCTGCTCGGACCTGCCAGTCTGGTATTTGGGTTCGCGCCTGTTTATGCCGCGCTGGTGCCGGTGCTGGTCTGTTTTCTGTTCGGTATGCTGCTACTCGCCCGGGCACGCTGACAGTCGTGTGACGGGAATACCCTCAGCTCTTGTCGCGGCTGGACTTGGGCAGGAGGATCAGCTCGGTACCGGACAGGTAATCGTGCCAGTAGCGTCCGTTGCGGTCCACCAGCTTCCACAAATAGCCCAGCCCAAGACAGCCCGCGGAAAGTGCTGCCGCTGCGCAGCGCAGTATCGCCTGGCTGAATTTCATCTCGCTGCCATCCATGGTAACCAGTTTTATGCGCCACGCCTGCATGCCCAGGGTCTGCCCGTTTTGTAACCAGAAAGCACTGTAAAAGCCGAGCAAAGAGAGTACTACAAGAGCTTGCCCAAGCTGGGGGTCGAGTACTTCCTGCTCGCCGCCGCTGATCTTCACCACGGCTGCCAGCGCAATGGCATAGACAACAAACACCAGCGCAATGACCAGCAGTGCATCGTAGACCATGGATATCAGGTGTCGCAGCAGCGAGGGAGCTGGCAGTTTTTCAGTTGCTTCATTCATGGGCGGTAAGTCTATCACCAAACGAGGTGCTGGCAGCCACAGCTTGTCGCCTGCTGTGTTTTGGGCCGGCCTCGGCACGTGCTACATTCTATGCGCAAGGGGATCAGATGAAATGAATATTCTACTGGTGGAAGACGACGCTGCGGTGGCTGAATTTATCGCCACCGAGCTGACGCGTGCGGGGTGCCGTCACACCTTGTGCGGCGATGGAGACCTGGCCTACGACCTGGCCAGGAAGCAGCAGTTCGATGTCTGGGTGGTCGATCGCATGCTGCCCGGACGTGATGGCCTTAGTCTGATTCGCGATCTGCGCAGTGTCGGCGATACGACGCCGGCATTGATTCTCAGTGCACTGGGTGAAGTCGATGACCGGGTGCAGGGGCTGCGCTGCGGCGCTGATGACTACCTGGTCAAGCCATTTGCTATTGACGAACTGCTCGCCAGGCTGCAGGTGTTGCGCCGCCGAGCGTCGGCCAGTGCCGAAGTGGAAACCCGGCTGCAGGTGGCTGATCTGGAAATGGATCTGTTGCAACAGGAAGTGACCCGCGGTGGCCAGGTCGTAGCGTTGCAGCCACGTGAGTACCGGTTGCTGGAGTACCTGATGCGTCATGCCGGGCAGGTGGTGACCAGAGCCATGTTGCTGGAACATGTATGGGGCTACAGTTTTGACCCGCAAACCAATGTTATCGATGTGCACGTGTCCCGTCTGCGGCAAAAGATAGACAAGACGTTTGACGTTCCATTGCTGGCTACGGTGCGCGGCGTAGGCTACTGCCTGGCCGCGGACGAGGAAGCGCAGTGAGGGTTCGGGAGGTTGTCAGCAGCCTCACCTTTCGCTTCATCGCTCGCTATGTGTTGGTATTGAGCGCCACCGTCACGCTGATTGTGGTGGGCATGTATTCGTTCTACAGCTACAACTACTTTAGCTCTCTGTCGCGCAGTATCATGGAAGAGCAGCAGACGCTGAACCTGGTCTATGAAGGTCAGTCTCTTGCGGGGGTTGAGCAGTACGTGCGTGACCAGGGCCAGTCGCAGATGATTGATCATTTCTACTACCTGGTGAGCGATGACCAGGGCAACAAGGTTGCCGGTGATCTTCCTGCCGCCACAGCCTACCGGGAATTTGAGGGCGGCTGGCTGGGCTTTGAGTTGGCGATGCTGGAGTGGGGCAAGTCTGTCGATCTTGAATTCCTGGCCAGGGAGGTTGTGCTGGGGGAACAGTACCGGGTGTTGGTTGCACGCAGTTATCAGGAGGCGGTAGCGCAGGGACGCCTGGTACTGCATACGCTGGTCCGCACCATGCTGGTGACAATCATTCTGGGCCTTGTCGGGGGGTATTTCGCTGCAGCGCGAAGTCTGCAGCGCTTTGAGTGGCTCGGGCGAGAGATGACCCGCATTGTGCGTGGCAATCCCTCCCAGCGCCTGCATGCCGAGGCCGAGAAAGGGCAGGTAAGAGAGCTCGCTCAGGTTATCAATGCGATGCTCGACCAAACTGAATTGTTAATGCATGGTGTGCGCAGCGTCTCCGACAATATAGCGCACGACCTGCGTACTCCCCTGGCACGGCTGCGCAACCGGCTCAGTCAACTGGGTCAGGAGTTACCGCCGCAGCATGCCGAATCCGTCGCGCAACTGATGGGGGATTGCGATGCGCTGTTGGCTTCATTCAACGCCGTACTGCGTATCTCTGCGCTGGAGGCCGGAAGTCGATACAGCGGGGACGCGCAGGTCGATTTGCGTCAGTTGCTGAAGGACGCGGTAGAGCTTTATGACCCCCTGGCTCAGGAGAAGGCGATCGACCTCACCATCGATGCACTGCCTGCCGCCAACTGTCGCGGCGAGGCTGACCTGCTGTTTCAGCTGTTGGCCAATGTGCTGGACAATGCGATCAAGTATACCCCCGGCGGCGGTACGGTGAGGGTCAGTCTGGCGCCGGCTGCCAGCGGAGAGGGCTACCAGGTGGTGATTGCCGATAGTGGCCCGGGTATTTCGTCCGAGCACTGGGGTGATGTGTTCAGGCGCTTCTACAGGGTTGAGCCCAGCCGTTCAGCGCTCCCCGGGCACGGCCTTGGCCTGAGCATGGCCAGGGCGATCGCCCAGTACCATGGTGGCGATATCGACCTTGAGGATAACGCGCCAGGGCTGCGGGTGATCATTAAGCTGCCCTAGTCCTGCAGGGAGATGTGTTGCGTATCCGGCGCTGCGGGTGTGGCCTTGTTGCGGTATTTCTCTTCCAGCACATCGGCCCCCTCGGCGGCAAGATCCATGGCTGACAGATCCATTGGCGGTGCCTCGGGCGGGGGAGGGGCGCAATCGCTGAAATCAGTTCCCTCTGGAGACAAGCCCAGGCTGTCAGTATTGGGATTGAGCGGTGCCTCATTCCGGGGAAGCGTGGGAATGGTATCGCCCACATCACCCATTGCCAGGTGTTGCGTGTCCGGTGCCGGCGGTGCTGGCTCGGACTCAGGGGCCAGGCGGCCGCCGCTGGCGGCAATACCCAGGGCCGATGTGTCGATGTCTGCGACCACCGCCTGCCTGCGCTCCTCCGGGCGCAGTATGTCTGCACCCACGGGCTCGAGTTGCCAGCCGGTTTCTTCGTCGATTTCCGGCTCTGGCTGCGACGGTTCTGTGCTGGCGATACTGACATCGGGTGCTGCGGCCAGCGCGGCCACACGCTCTGCGGTGGTGAGTTTACGCTCCGGCTGGGGCTCCGCCGGTGCTGATTCCGCCGGTCTGACGACCTTGACCACCGGCCGCGCGCCGGCGTTTTCCATAGCCTGTTTGTACTGCAGCGCGGTGGCCTTGTCGCATTCTCGCTTGACCAGTTGCTCGCTGCCGCTGAATAACTTGTCCAGGGTGGCGTCGTTGGCCTTGAACAAGGCGCGCAGTTTTTCCCTGACGACGTCAACCTGCTGCCCTGCCAGGACTTCACCCGCGTAGTACACGTTATAGCGCGATGTCATAGCCAGCCTCCCCGCATGTTTTCAGGCAAGTATACGCTGATTGTTTTGTCTGGTCTTGTCGTCACCGGGGGCGGGTCTGTTACTATCTGCCGCATGTTTCACAGCCTGATGTGCCATGAGCGACCGCGTCCCCACACGATTTATGAAAACCCTGCTGCGTATGGTGGGAGACCGGGGTTATGACTTTTCCGCAGTGCTGACAGAGGCAGGCCTGGATTTCGATCCGCTGGACGAAACCTCGTCCTCCTACCGGCCGGAAGTGAGCGCCATGCAGTACTCCCGTGTCTACCAGCACGTGCTGAGCCTGTTGCAGGATGAAACCTTCGGTGTGACCGGCAGCCAACTGGTTGCCCCCGGGGCGTTTCGCATGATGTGCTATTGCGTCATTTCCTGCGAGAACCTGGGCCAGGCTATCTCCCGCACCTCAGAGTTCTACCGCACATTTTTTGATGAACGCAGCCAGTTGTACGCTAATTTCAGCCAGCAGTTTGCCCGGGTAGGCTACCGTCAGCTTGATCGCAGCAAAAGGGTCCAGGTGGGGGTGGCAGATGGCTACGGCCTGTCCATGTGGCACCGATTTTTCGGCTGGTTGTCCGGGCGGCCAATCGAGCTGCAACGGGTCGACTTCACCGGTGCGCCCCCGGATAACCCGGAAAAGTACGAGGAACTGTTCCGGTGCCCGATCTATTTCAACCAGTCCATGGACTTGCTCTACTTCGATAGCGCATGCCTTGCCTGGCCCATTGTCCATACCCAGTACTCGTTGGAAGAATTCCTGCGCACGGCGCCCTATCAGATGCTGATCATGGACAATGACCCGGATGGCAACAATCTGTCCGCGCAGGTGAAAGCGATGATCGGCCATGATTTCAGCGAGGGCTTCCCCGGTTTCGAGATGATCAGCAGTGCGCTGAATATGTCTGCACCGACCCTGCGCAGAAGACTGAAGCGGGAGGGCACCACGTTCCAGCAGTTGAAAGACGATGCCCGCTGCGAAGCGGCGAAGCTGTGCCTTAACCGGCGTGACCTGTCCATTAACGAGGTGGCCCTGCAGATGGGTTTTACCGACCCCAGCGCTTTTCATCGCTCGTTCAAGAAATGGACCGGGCAAACTCCCGGCCAGTTTCGCAGCGGGTTGCGAAAAGATGGGCCTGCTCGCGTATAATGTCCCTCCTTTTTTGGAGGTATTCTTATGCTCGTCCAGCAGGAAATACAGGAAACGCTTGAGCAGCAACTGCAGCCCGATGTGCTGGAAGTGGTCAATGAAAGCCATATGCACAGCGTTCCCCCTGATTCAGAGACCCATTTCAAGGTAGTCATTGTTGCCAGCGCGTTCGAGGGCAAGCGCAAAGTGGGCCGGCATCAGCAGGTGTATGGCGCGTTGGCCAGTCAGTTGGCCGGGCCGGTACACGCCCTGGCACTGCATACCTACACGCCACAGGAATGGGCGCAGCGAGAGCAGCAGGCTCCCGTCTCGCCAGACTGCATGGGCGGGTCAAGTGCGGAGGTCTCCTGAGCAATGTCAGATATAGTAGTCGCTGCGCTGTACCGCTTCGTCACCCTCGATAATTATCGGGAACTGCGGGAACCTCTGCTGGATTGTTGCCTGGAAGCGGGTGTGAAAGGCACTTTATTGCTCGCCTCTGAGGGCATAAACGGCACCATAGCCGGAACCCGGGCGGGGATAGACAAGGTATTGGCCTACCTGCGTGCCGATCCGCGTCTGGCCGAGCTGGAGCACAAGGAGTCACACGACGAGGAAATGCCCTTCTACCGGATTAAAGTCAAGTTAAAGCGGGAAATCGTCACCATGGGTGTGGAGGGCATAGACCCCAATCTTGTCGTGGGCACCTACGTCAAGCCGCGGGACTGGAACGCGCTGATTAACGACCCTGAGGTGTTGTTGATAGACACTCGCAACGAGTACGAATACAGCATTGGTACGTTCCATGGGGCCCAGGACCCTCATACCACCAGCTTCCGCGACTTTCCGGCCTATGTGCGGGAAAACCTGGATCCCGGGCGCAACAAGAAGGTGGCTATGTTCTGCACCGGCGGCATCCGCTGTGAGAAAGCCTCCGCGTTTATGTTGCAAGAGGGGTTTGAAGAGGTGTATCACTTGCAGGGAGGCATCCTCAAGTACCTGGAAGAGGTGCCGGAGGAGGACAGCACCTGGGAGGGTGAGTGCTTCGTGTTTGACAACAGGGTGGCGGTCAATCATCAGCTGGAGAAAGGTCGTTACGACCAGTGCTATGGCTGTCGCATGCCGATCACGGAGGAGGACAAGCGCTCGGAGAAGTATTGCAAAGGTGTGTGCTGTCCGCATTGTCACGACAGCTTGAGCGCGGAGCAGGTTGCGCGTTTCAGTGAGCGACAAAAACAAATGGAGCTGGCGGCGGCTCGCGGTGAGCAACACGTAGGAGCACCGCCGCCTGAGCGACAGCACAGCTCACACGATACTATTGCAGATAGCGACCAAGCGTCCCGCTGAAGCCGGCCACCGGAACAAACAGGCTGATACCCTGGCTGTCCCCGCGTGAGATCACACCGCTCAGCTGCGCTTTGCCCTCAGCGTTCACTTGTATGACCGCCCCTCCAGAGGCGCCTTTGTAGGCACGGCAGTTGCTGGCGCTTTCCCTCTGCGCCTGGCGAGTGATGCGACAGTCAGCATGGTAGGTCAGCACAGCGCCATCCTCGCCCAGGCCCTGGTCACCGGAGTAGCCGGCCATGGTCACGGTACGCGTCTGGTCCGCGCGCCCCGACTGGGGCACCAGGGCAGGGGCCGTGTCCCGGGGTATGGCCTGGAACAGCTTCAGCACGGCCCAGTCAGCATGCATGCCTCCCCCGTCCGCGACTCTATAGGCCTCACGCGTCACCACCGCTCCCGACCCCAGGTTGAGCGTGAAGGTAATCGGACGTGACAGGTCGCTGTAGAACTCCAGGCAATGCCAGGCGGTGACAATGGTGCTGGCGCGGTCGCTGCCCGCCTTCGCCACCAGCGTCGCCGAGCAGTTTTCCTGCTGGTGCCTGCCATAACCCTGGTGATAAGTCTGACCCGGGACATGCAGCTTGCCCACGGCGCGCAACCAGGGAGGGGAGTCATGGTGACTGTAGACCTGGCGTTGTTCGGCCTGCAGGGCAACAGGGCTGCCGCACAGCACGGCCAGCGCGACTGGGATGAGTCTCATGGGCGGAAATTTCACCGTGGGTTAACAAGTTGGCCAGCCGCCATGGTAATCGGCTTGGCCGCGGCCGTCACCAGTCGGTAGGATGAACCCATGCCAGTCAGCCAGGGTTCGGAAACATGACAGTGAAGCAGAGCAATACTATCGCAGTGGTCACCGGCGCCAGCCGCGGTGCCGGCCGGGGAATCGCGATCGCATTGGGCGCAACGGGCGCGACGGTGTACGTGACTGGGCGTACCCAGAAGGAAGGCGATGCTCCCTTGCCTGGAACCGTCGGCGCGACCGCAGCTGAGGTCAGCGCAGCAGGCGGCGTGGGTATTCCCGTGTACTGCGACCATGCCGACGACACGCAGGTGGCGGCCCTCTTCCGCCAGGTGCAGGAGGAGCAGGGCAGAGTGGATATTCTGGTCAACAATGCCACCTGCCTACACGATGACCTTACCGTCAAGGGGCCGTTCTGGGAGAAGTCGCTGGCACTCACTGACATCTGGAACGTGGGCATGCGCTCTCATTACACTGCAACCTATTTTGCCGCCCCGTTGTTACTGGCCAGCCAGCAGGCACTGGTGGTCAACACGTCCTCGTTTGGCGGACGAATCTACATGCACGGTCCGGCCTACGGCGCCGGAAAAGCCGCAGTCGATAAAATGGCGCACGACATGGCCGTGGATTTCAGGCCGCATGGCGTGGCAGTGGTATCCATTTGGATGGGCCTGTTGCTTACTGAGCGCACGCGCAAGGTGTTCGACGCCGAGCCGGAGATGTACGCAGGCCTTATTGATACCTGCGAAACGCCGGGCCTTACCGGGCGAGTGATCCACGCCCTGCACCAGGATCCGCAGAGAATGGCGCGCAGCGGCAAGGTATGGATAGGTGCTGAACTGGCGCAGGAGTATGGTGTAACCGAGGAGGACGGCCGCCAGCCACCCTCACACCGCGCCTTTTTCGGTGAGCAGACCCAGTTTGGTGATGCCGTAGTGGAGTAATGCATAACCCAAATGAAGGATGCTGTTTTCGCGCCCACGGTCTTTAATGCAGGCTTACCGCGCGATGCGGCCAAATGATCAACCATAACAACGCGACAGGTGAACGCATGAACGAATACGGATTGGAGTCTCCACGTGCACAGGAACTGATAGCAGCGGCTCGCGCCATGGGCCCCAGTCTCGTTGCTCGCAGGGCAGAATGTAAAGCGGGGCGCAGAGTGCCTGATGCCACTGTGGAGGATTTCCACAACGCAGGGTTCTTCAAAATTTTGCAGCCAGAGCAGTGGGGTGGTTACGCCATGGACCCGCAGGTTTTTTACATGGTGGGTTTTGAAGTGGCTCGACACTGCCCCTCCAGTGCCTGGATACTGGGCGTGATTGCCGTCCACAACTGGCAGCTTGCCGTATTTGATGATCAGGCGGCGCAGGATGTCTGGGCAGAAGACCCCTCAGTATTGATCTCGTCCTCCTACGCGCCGGTTGGCAAGGTGAAAGTCGTTGATGGCGGCTTCCGGCTCAGCGGCCGCTGGAGCTTCTCCAGCGGCTCGGAACACTGCAAGTGGGCGTTTCTGGGTGCTGTTGTGCCAACGCCTGAGGCACCGTTTGATATGGCCAACTACCGCACCTTCCTGGTTCCCATGGAGGATTACGAAATTGTTGATAACTGGGATGTGGTGGGCCTGCAGGGCACCGGCAGTCATGACATAGTCGTTGACGATGTGTTTGTGCCCGAGCACCGTACTCACAAGTCGATGGACGGCTTCCTTTGCGACAACCCCGGCAACGCCGTGAACAGTGCGCCGCTCTACCGTATGCCGTTTATGCAGGTGTTTGTACGCGCCGTCTGCACCGCGTCGCTGGGTGCCTGCGAAGGTGCCCTGCAAGCGTACATCGAGGTCGCCAAAACAAGGCAGGTTGGGCCCAACAAAATGAAAAACGACCCGGCGGCGCGAAGCCTTGCCGCCGAAGCGCGTGCGGATATCGAGGAAATGAAGCTCACCATGGTGCGCAACTTCGACGCGATGATGGACAAGTGCCGCGCAGGTGAACCCATACCGGTAGAGGACCGGGTTCGCTATCGCTATGACTCAGCGGTGGTGGCAGACCGCTGCCTGGCGCTCAGCAGCCGCATGCTCAAAGCATCCGGTAGCGGCGGCGTCCGTCATGGTAGCGAACTGCTCGATTATCACCTGGACATACTCTGCAGTCAGGCCCATGTTGCCAACCATTCAGCGCCTTTTGCCAATAATCTGGGTGGCGTGATGTTCGGCGAAGAGAACGTGGACTACGCGGTGTAGTGGTCAAGTGATGCACGCAGTCAGTGTGCTGCGGCAGGCGATCATGCATCAGTTCGGTATGTCCGCGCAGGCGGTGTTCCGCCATCGCGGAACCAGGAAAAATATTCAGTAAAACAGGACGACAAAATGGGAACAATCGGCCTACTGCCCGAAGGGAAATACGCGAACTGCGCCAACGGTTACAAGATTCATTACCTGGATGAAGGCGAAGGTGATGCTGTGGTTTTCCTGCACGGTTCCGGTCCCGGCGCCAGTGGCTACAGTAACTTCAAAGGCAACTACCCGGCCATGGTTGAAGCAGGCTACCGCTGCCTCGTTCCCGATCACATCGGCTACGGTTTTTCCGACAAGCCTGACGACGTGGACCATCCGCTGGCCTTCTTTGTTGAATGTATCAAGCAGACACTGGACTGCGCCGGGGTGGAAAAGTGTACCTTGATCGGCAATTCGCTGGGCGGCGTGGTCGCTATCGGCCTGACACTGGAATACCCGGAACTGGTAGACAAGCTCATACTGATGGCCCCCGGCGGTCTTAACGACCTGCCTGACTATCAGGCCATGCCCGGCATGCAGAAAGTTTTCCAGGTGTTTGGTTCAGGTGAGCCGGTCACCCCGGAGGTTATGAAGGACCTGTTTGCCACTGGCCTGATGTACGACCCGCGCCACGCCACCGATGAACTGGTGGCCGAACGCATGCAAATAATGCAGATTATGAACGGCCATGTCATGGCCACCATGCAGATTCCTAATCTTGTTGACCAGCTGCACCGCATAGAATGCCCGGTACTGGGGTTCTGGGGCATGGACGAACGCATGATGCCGGAGACGGGCATTATGCGCATGGTCAAGAACATCAAGCACATGCGCCTTATCCTGGTGAACGAGTGCGGGCATTGGGTAATGGTTGAGCATGAAGGTATGTTCAACCGGGCCTGTATTGACTTTTTGCAGCACGGATAGCACAGCAGCAAGTTGAGCAGGGTGCCAGGAGGCTCCCTGTTACATCCCCCTTTTCGCCGCATGGCGACCGGCACGCCGACCGGCAAAAATGCAGTCGGCGATAGACAGGCCACTGACGTAGGAGTGTGACGCCACACCCTCCGCGGCCCGTCCCGCGGCGTACAGGCCAGCTATGGTGTCACCGTTGCCATTGAGGACTTCACCGGTCTGCTGCTGAATTTGCGTACCGCCCCCCGTGTAGTAAATACCGCCGGAAATTTTGGTAGAACCTCCCCCGTTAAAGCGGTCGATTATCGCAACATCAGCGCCCTGGTCTCTGGCCTCTCGCGATAGCTTGTCCCTTTAATGCTATGCTTGCCCGGGTATAAAGTGACTGTCCCAGATCAACCTCTGTGCTCTGCTTTGTTTCAAGAAGGGAGCGAGTGTAAGTTGAAGGGCGTGGCCGGGTGTGGCCAGATCGCAGCGTAAGATGCGCGAAAATCATAATTAGACAGACAGCAAAACAGTATGAGCCAGGAACTACCGGACCTCCCCGCGATAGACGATCTCCAGAAACTGCTCCGCTTCGAGCCGGATGAGGGGCGCATCTGGCTGGAGGAAGAGCGCATGGTGCTGCTGCGCAGCAGCGAAATGCAGGCCCTGCGCAAGGAGATGATAGAGTCCCTGGGTATCGACCGGGCCAAGGGCCTGCTGATTCGCATGGGCTATATTGCCGGACAGCGGGACGCCGAGACCGCGCGACGTCTGCGTCCTGACGCACCTTTGTTCGAGGTATTCTCTGTTGGGCCGCAATCGCACATGATGACCGGGCAGGTCAAGGTTGTGCCAGTGACGCTTGATGTGGATGAGGAACGACAAACCTTTCACGGCGTGTTTGAGTGGCAGAACTCGTTCGAGGCAGAGATATTCCTGGCAGAGTATGGGGTGAGCTTCGAACCCGTCTGTTGGTCGCAGATTGGTTATGCCAGCGGCTTTACCACCCGCTTCACGGGTAGGCAGATACTGTTTCGGGAACTGGGATGCATGGGCTGCGGCGAGAAGGCTTGTCGCATCGAAGGGCGCCCTGCAGAAGAGTGGGACGACAGCGAGGACCTGTTGCGTTACTACCGTCCGGATCGTATCGCCGACCAATTATTTTCGCTGCAGTCCCAGGTGACGGCCCTGCGCGAGAATCTTACCGCTGCGCAGAGTTTTGGTGACCTGGTGGGTTGCTCCCCGTGCTTTCTTGAGGTGCGTGAACTGCTTTCGCGGGCAGCCGAGAGTAAGGTAACCGTACTGCTTCTGGGAGAAACCGGTGTCGGTAAGGACATGTTCGCCAAGGCTTTGCATGAGGGTAGCCCGCGAGCCGACAAGCCCTTTATCGCTGTAAACTGCGCGGCCATTCCGGGGGACCTTATCGAGGCGGAACTGTTCGGTGTTGAGAAGGGCGCCTACACCGGCGCTGACCAGTCGCGACCCGGGCGTTTCGAGCGAGCTCACGGCGGTACTCTGTTCCTTGATGAGGTGGGTGAGCTGTCTCCCCAGGCGCAGGCCGCGTTACTGCGCGTGTTGCAGGAGAGCGAGCTGGAACGGGTAGGAGATACACGTACCCGCAAGGTGGATGTGCGTCTGGTGGCGGCGACCAATGAAAATCTGGAGGAGGCGGTAGAGGCGGGACGTTTTCGCTCGGACCTGCTGTATCGATTGAACGTGTACTCGGTGACGGTGCCGCCACTGCGCAAACGCATCGACGATATACCGGAACTGGTCAGCCATTTTCTCGACAAGTATTCGACATTGCACGGCAAGCGGGTCACAGGGCTCACCAACCGGGCCATGGCCTCGCTGCGTGCCTACCACTGGCCGGGAAATATCCGTGAGCTGGCGAATATGATCGAGCGGGGGGTGATCCTTGCAGAGCACGGCGGGGAGATCGGCAGTGCGCTGCTGTTTCCTCACCTGCAACAGGCAGGGGATGATGCCGATGATCATACCCGGGGAGCCGGCCGCTCACTGGGTGTCCTCGCGGATAGTCTGCTTGAGGAAGGCTGCAGCCTGGGTGAGCTTGAGCAGCAAATGATTGCTCGTGCCATGGAGCGCACCGGCGGGAATGTTACCCGGGCGGCGAAACTGCTGGGCCTGTCGCGACCGACGCTGGATTACCGTCTGAAAAAAGCGGGTACAAGCTGAGTAATCCAGCCTGGATTTCATGAAATGATGAAATTAGCCTGTGGCCGGGTTCATCATATGATGACTTTTTACCCCTTGAACGATTCCTCGCCTTCGCAGTAACGTATATAACTACCTAAAATATATATATTTTTCCTTTCTGGCACGCGCATTGCTCTATTGCTTCCATCAAATAATGCATAAAGCAATCCGGAGCCTCCCATGGCACCAGTATCAAACATCCGCAGCAATGCGGACGCAGCCAAATTCTCTGAACTGAAGCGCTATGTGCGCGTCCGTCAGGTCATCGACGACAAGTTTGTCGAATTCGACTTTGCCATCGGCGATCCCTCCCTGTACGTGGAACTGGTCCTGCCCAAGGCCGCTTTTGACACGTTTTGCCACCACAACAAGGTGGAAATCATGTCTGAGGAGCAGGCCGCAGCGGTGGATGCAGACATGGAAAAGTGGCGCTACGGCGACGAGAAGTAACACCCGGAACATCAACCCCAGCAACAGGTAATCCGATGAGCATAGAGATAAAGACAGCAACACTGGAACCGATCAGGCATACCTACGAACACACCAAGCGTCGTTTCGGCGACAAGCCAGCGTCGCGTTATCAGGAGGCCAGCTACGACATAGCGCCCGAGCAGAACTTTCATTACCGGCCCACGTGGCAGCCAGACAAAGAGTTATTCGACCAGAGCCGCACCGCTGTGGTGATGGATGACTGGAATGTGCACAAGGACCCTCGCCAGTATTACTACGGCACCTATGTCCAGGCGCGGGCGAAGCTTCAGGAAGTAACCGAGAGCAACTACGCCTTCTTCGACAAGCGCGGATTCGCTGATCGCATGCCTGAGGAGGTGAGACAAAAAATCATACGCTGCATGGTACCGCTGCGACACGCTGAACTGGGCGCCAACATGAACAACATGTTTTGCTTCTCTTACGGCACGGCCACGGTGGTGAACCAGGGTTTTCTGTACCACAGTATGGACCGCCTTGGTATCGCTCAGTACCTGTCGCGAGTGGGGCTGCTGCTCGATGGGAACAGTACTGAGAGCCTGGCTGCCGCCAAGGAATTCTGGATGAGTGACCCCGTCTGGCAGGGCATGCGTCGTTATATCGAGAACGTGCTCTGCCTGGAAGACTGGTTCGAGGTGTTCATTGCCCAGAACGTGGTACTGGATACGTTGGTATATGACCTGATCTATCGACAGTTTGACGAGAAAATTACTGAGGAAGGTGGTTCCGATCTAGCAATGCTAATCGAATTTATGCAGGAGTGGCACAAGGACAGCTCCCGTTGGGTGGATGCGACCCTCAAGACCACAGTGGGTGAGTCCGAACATAACCGCGAAACAATCCGTCGCTGGGTTGCCGACTGGCAGGAGAAGGCGGTAGCTGATTTGGCCCCTCTCGCTGAGATTGCGGTGGGCGACGATGCCATGAATGCATGCGTGGAAGTATTGAACAAGCGACTGGCCAAGGCAGGCCTCTAAAGGAGCAAAAAAACGATGTCGAAAGCTTATATCGCATTGCAGGACAACGAGGAATCTCACTATATCGTGGAGGCGATCGAAGAGGATAACCCCACCGCCACGGTTATCTACCAACCCGCCATGATTCGCATAGAAAACGAGGGACGCCTGGTGATCAAGCGGGAGACCGTGGAAGAAAAAATGGGCAGAGACTGGGAGATCCAGGCTCTGCATGTGAACCTGATTACCCTGGGAGGCAACGTCGACGAAGACGATGACCAGTTTTCCCTGAGCTGGAAGCAATAAGGAGAAGGCAAGATGACAGCTAAAAAACTGAATATGAAAGAGAAGTACAGTCTCCTCACGCGAGACCTGGACTGGGAATACAGCTACCGCGACTACAAGGAAATATTCCCCCAGGAGGAATTTGAGGGCATTAAGATTACCGACTGGAGCAAGTGGGAAGACCCCTTCCGCCTGACCATGGATGCTTACTGGAAGTATCAGGCAGAGAAAGAGAAGAAGCTCTACGCCATCCTTGATGCGTTCGCCCAGAATAACGGACAGCAGAACGTGACGGACGCCCGTTACATCAATGCCATCAAGCTGTTCCTCACTGGCATTTCACCAGGAGAGCACCAGGCCGCGATGGGCTTCGGCCATGTGGGACGTCAACTGGGTGGGGTTGGCGCGCGAGTAGCCTGCCAGATGCAGGCCATTGATGAACTGCGCCATGTGCAGACGCAGATTCACGCGATGAGTCACTACAACAAGTTCTTCGATGGCTTCCAGGACTTTTCTCATATGCACGACCGGGTCTGGTACCTGTCTGTGCCCAAGTCTTTCTTCGATGACGCTCGCACCGCCGGGCCATTTGAATACATGGTGGCGATCGGCTTCTCGTTCGAGTATGTGCTGACCAACCTGCTGTTTGTGCCGTTCATGTCCGGCGCCGCCTACAACGGTGATATGGCCACGGTGACCTTTGGCTTCTCCGCACAGTCGGATGAGGCGCGCCACATGACACTGGGTCTGGAGATCATCAAGTTCCTGTTGGAACAGCACCCGGATAACGTGCCTATCGTGCAGCGCTGGATCAACAAGTGGTTCTGGCGCGGCACCCGCATGCTGGCGCTGGTGGCGATGATGATGGACTACATGCTGCCAAATAAGGTGATGTCCTGGCAGGAGGCCTGGGAAGTCTACTTTGAGGAAGCGGGCAGCTCCCTGTTCAAGGATCTGGCGCGTTATGGGATTGAAATGCCGGCCTATGCCAAAACGGCTATTGCCGAGAAGGAGCATGTTTCTCATCAGGCATGGAGCATTTTTTACAACTACGGTCACGCCGCTGCCTTCCATACCTGGATGCCTACAGAGAAGGAAATGGACTGGCTGTCGGAGAAATACCCCAACACATTTGACAAGTACTACCGCCCGCGCTTTGAAAAGTGGCGCGAGATGGAGGCGGCCGGAGAGCGTTTCTACAACCCGACCCTGCCCATGCTCTGCCAGACCTGCCAGATTCCGATGGGCTTCACCGACATGGAAGACCCTACGGCAACCTTCTACCGCCAGTCTGAATACGACGGTGAACGCTATAACTTCTGCTCTGACGGTTGCAAGGACATCTTTGACTATGAGCCTGAGAAGTACGTGCAAGCCTGGCTGCCGGTGCACCAGATATACCAGGGCAACTGTGGCGGAGCGGAAATGGAAGATGTGCTGGGCGACTACTACAAGATAAACCTCGGCGTCGACAATATGGACTTCCACGGTTCTCCTGACGAGGAACGCTGGAATGCCTGGCACAACCTGCCGTCCGCTGAAGACAAACTGAAGCAGGCAAGCTGAGAGGAGCGTTGAATCATGACCGTAGCAGCAATTACCCCCGAGTACATCGGTGAACGCCGGGATCGAGTTGAGAACTTCCACGGCAACCAGATCGTGTACGTGGGCTGGGACAGGCACCTGATGTTCTGCTCGCCCGTGGCCTTCGCCCTGCCGCCCGAGACCTTATTCTCCACCCTGGTCGATGATGTCATCAGCGGTGCGTTTAGCCAGCACCCCGACTTCGCCGAAATAGACTGGGGAAAGGTCCAGTGGCACCTCAACGACCAGCCCTTTGCCCCTGAGCGGGACAAGAGCTTGATTGAACAAGGGGTGGACCACAAGTCCATCATCCGTATGGCCACACCCGGTTTGAACGGTATTGAAGGCTCGGGCAGTTGAACAGGAACCCATCATGTACGAAGTAACTGTAGAGCCCACCGGCGATGTGGTGGAGGTCGAAGAAGGACAGACGATACTCGATGCGAGCCTGCGTCAGGGAGTATGGCTGCCCTTTGCCTGTGGCCACGGCACCTGCGGCACCTGCAAGGTACAGGTGCTGGAAGGTGATGTGGAGATTGGTGATGCCTCACCCTTTGCATTAATGGACATGGAGCGGGAGGAGGGCAAGGTACTCGCCTGTTGCGCCATCCCCGAGAGTGATCTCATTATCGAGGCAGACATCGATGTGGACCCGGATTTTATGGGCTATCCCATCGAGGACTTTCAGGCCACTGTGGTCGCTATTGATGACCTGTCGCCAACGATAAAGGGTGTGCGCTTTGAGCTGGATCACCCGATAGAGTTTCAGGCTGGCCAGTACATCAACCTGAATATGCCGGGCGTGGAGGGCGCGAGGGCCTTTTCAATTGCCAATAAACCCTCTGACGCATCGGTGCTGGAGTTGCACGTGCGGCGGGTGCCGGAAGGTGCGGGTACGGGCTATATACACGACCAGCTCCAGATAGGCGAAACGCTGCCACTCTCGGGGCCCTACGGTCAGTTTTTCACTCGCAAGTCCGCCCCCGAAGACTTGATCTTTATCGCCGGCGGTTCCGGATTGTCGAGCCCCCAGTCGATGATTCTGGATCTGCTGGAGCACGGCGACACACGCAAGATCACTTTGCTGCAGGGCGCGCGTAATCTGTCTGAACTCTACAACCGCGAGCTGTTTGAGCAGCTGGCTGAAGAGCATGAGAACTTTAGTTATGTGCCCGCACTGGACAACCCCCTGCCCGAAGACAACTGGGACGGCTTTGTGGGCTATGTGCATGAAGCGGCGATAGACCATTTCGATGGCCTGTTCGCGAACCACAAAGCATACCTGTGTGGTCCCCCGCCCATGATCGACGCAGCGATTACGGCATTGATGCAGGGACGCCTGTTTGAACGGGATATTTATATGGAGCGTTTCCTCACTGCCGCCGATGGTGCCGAAGGCGCTACGAAAAGTGCACTGTTCAAGAAGATCTAGTTGTAGATGAGTCATACCATCAAGTTGACCGACACCGGGGAGACGTTTTGCTGCCGCGACGACCAGCACCTGCTGCAGGGCATGCAAACGTTCCAGATCGGCAAGCCGATGCTGGACGCAATCACCGTGGGTTGCCGGGGCGGTGGTTGTGGTGTCTGCCGTATCAGGGTTGTTGAGGGGGAGTACGAACTAAAAAAGATGAGTCGCAAACATGTCAGTGCAGAGGAGCAGGCCGAGGGTATTGTCCTGGCCTGCCGCGTCTTTCCCCGCTGCGACCTGTTGGTCGAAGTGCTGCCTGTGGCGAAACCGGCATGATCAATATCAGCGCCACTGACGCATGCGAGATAATCGAGCGTGCAACCGTCAGGGCGACGGAGCTGAATGTTGCCGCCTGCATTGCGATTGTGGATGCGGGAGCCCACCTGGTCGCCTTCCAGCGCATGGACGATGCAAGTATTGGTCCTGTCGATGTGTCTCAGCGCAAGGCCCGTACTGCGGCGCTGTTCCAGATGCCCAGCGGTGATTTCGGCAAGGTTATTGTCGACCACGGCCTTACCGGTATGGAGCTGACTAATGGCGGCCTTGCTGCTTTCCATGGCGGTCTGCCAATACTGGACAGTGGCAGACTGGTCGGTGCCATAGGCGTCTCTGGAGGCAGTGCGGAGCAGGATCTCGATATAGCACGTCATGCACTGGACATGAACCAGCAAGCCTGAAGAGGGAGCGTTAGAGGGCTGCCTGCTCGGCTTGAAGCTGCATCCGCGTGGGGCGTTGCGCCACGCGAGAGTATAAAAACAAACAGCTGAAGGAGCCATCGCCATGACACGTCTTTTCTCTCACAAGCATCGTCCGGTGCATATGAGCGCTTTTCCCCTCGAGATTCTGCCGCGAGGGGAAAGCGTGCCTGAGTTCAAGCGCCCGCAGCCCAGCCCTGTATTCACGGTAGAGGATTCGGCTAACCCCCATTCGCTCGCCAACGGCATGCGCGAGTACATCAACGTGATGGACCGTATGCGTTTGGGGCCGATTGCTCCGCAGCAAGCACCTGTTCCGCAGGACCCCGAGGAGAGAGCGAATCACCTCAAGGCTGCGTGCTATTACCTGGATGCCAGCATGGCAGGCACGTGCAGAATTCCTGCCAACGCGGTGCTGGCAGAGCCTGTTGTCAACGCTGCCCTGGGCGAGTCCATGGAGCGGGAATACGGCGCCGGCTCCGCTGATAATCCTATGGCTGAGATCAGTGTGCGCGAGGGCAGGGCGGCCTGGGAGCGCGCCCAGGCAGAGATAAACGAGCCGCTGCAGGACGGATATGCTCTGGTGATACTGAATGAGCATACCCGCGATGTTGACCCGGCTGAACCCGGCGCAACGTGGCTGCTTGATACTCAGGCGCAGCGCGCCGCCCTGCGTGCCGCTGAGGTCGGGGCCGTAATGGCGAACTACCTGCGTATGCTTGGGTTTGACGCACGTTTGCACACGGTAACTGCCACGGAGCTTGATATCGAGCAGATGCTGCTGGCAGCGGGCCTTGGGGTGAGTGTTGAAACAGAGGGTGTGGCCAGGGTGGAGGTGCCGTATCTGGGAGCGGGCTATGGCGCTGTAATTGTGTCCACATCGATGGAGTTAGCCAGCGACTTGCCTCTGGCGCCGGGAGCCATGTCGTCCTGTCGTAACGTTAAATGGTGGTCAGGCTATGGCGGAACGCGGCCAGGTTTTCAGGGGCCTCTGTACAAGGGGCGTCCGTTTCATCTTGGTTTGTACCCGATGGAAACGGTTAAACGGGTTGCCGAACCCACTACCCTGATTGACGCACCCAATGTGCCTCGAATTCCCAAACGCCATGACATGTTTATT
Source organism: Gammaproteobacteria bacterium (assembly GCA_030431585.1). Taxonomy (GTDB): domain Bacteria; phylum Pseudomonadota; class Gammaproteobacteria; order Pseudomonadales; family Halieaceae; genus Halioglobus. The sequence continues at coordinate 61,889 of JAUIIQ010000001.1, forward strand.
CGCGCAAGCATCGGCGACCTTGGCCCCAAGGCTCAAAAAGAACTGACGGATTTTCGCATGATCACCAAATCCCCGTTTGGGCATGCAATGATTCCGGTGTTGGGTGGCATGGTGCCGCTGCAGTATGGTCAGGAAGCGGAACAGCAGGCCCAGGGGTATGCAGATGCCCGCAAGAATTCAGAGATGATCAAGGCTGCCATGTACTACCTGGGTGCCGACATGGTCGGTATCTGCGAGATACCCGAGTACGCCTGGTACTCCCATGATCTGGACGGCTCCGAAATCAAGCCCTATCACAAGTACGCCATTTGTATCCTCGTAGACCAGGGTTATGAAACCATGGAAGGGGCCAGCGGTGACGATTGGATCAGCGGCGCGCAGAGCATGCGCGCCTACATGCGTGCTCAGTTGATTGGTGGCACGGTTGGCTCTCATCTTCGCGGCCTCGGTTTCTCTGCGCGCGGGCACAGCGTTATGGACCAGGATGTGCTGCACATACCGTTAAACCTGCTGGCGGGCCTGGGAGAATTACCTCGAATCGGCGAGATGGTGTTGAATCCCTTCGTTGGGCCGCGCTTCAAGTCGGGTATTCTCACCACCGACATGCCTCTGGAGCCGGACCTTCCCATCGATTTCGGTCTGCAGGACTTTTGCAACAAGTGCCTGAAGTGCGCCAGGGAGTGCCCCGTTACCGCAATCCCCTTCGGTGACAAGATCATGTTCAATGGCTACGAAATGTGGAAGCCGGATGTTGAGAAATGCGGGCGCTACCGGATTACCAACGCCGCCGGATCAATGTGTGGCCGCTGCATGAAAACCTGCCCCTATAACCTGGAAGGTGTACTGAAGGAAAAACCCTTTCTGTGGAGTGCGATGAACCTGCCTTTCAGTCGCAAGTGGATAGCCGACCTGGATGACAAGGTGGGGAATGGCAGAATTAATCCGGTGAAGAAGTGGTGGTGGGATCTCGATACCGACGATGATGGCAATATCGTGCCAGCAAAGCGCATCAATGCCCGGGAGTTGGAGTTTCGCTCAATGCAACCCAGGGAGCAGAAGCTGGCCTGCTACCCACACGAGGTTGTGCCCAGCCCTGTTGTCGTGGAACCGGCTGCGCCAGACCGCAAGCAGGGTGTGCAATTCTACAAGGCTGCACCCTCACCCGAAGACTATCGCGCGAGGATGAGGCGTGGAGAGACCTCACCGGGGAAAAAGCCGAACTGGGAAACAGGGGAGTAGGTGGGCTGTGTTGCTGTTACACGGGGTTTACGCCCGGCAGCGTCAAACAGGCTTGTAGGCAACCGCTTTTATTTCAATCAGTAAATGCGGGTGCGGCAGTTGGTGCACCGCTACGGTGGTCCGGGTGGGACCATCGTAGTCGAAGTATTCACTGTAGACCGCATTGTAGCCACCGAAGTCGTTCATGTTTACCAGGAACGCGCTGACTTCAACCAGGTCGTCAAGGCCCGCTCCGGCCTCTGCCAGAATATCGCGAATATTGTCGATGACTGCGCGGGTTTGCACGCGGATGTCCAGATCGACCGTGCCCATCTCGTCCACATCGGCGCCAGCCAGTGAATTGTCCGGCCGACGAGAACTGGTGCCGGAGACAAAAAGAAAATCTCCGGCGCGTTTGATGTGTGGAAAGGTACCGCGGGGTTGAGCCTTGCCTGGCACCACAGTTGCCGATGTTTTGTCACTCATATTGCCGATGTCTTCCTTCGAAGCCGGTAAGCCTGGTTAATCTGCTTCCTGCTGTATGGTGTCCCTACTGCGTAAATTCGACTATGGCACCGCCGGCGCCATAGAGCGGGCCATAACCGTGAACCACCGCGGAAGAAAAACTCCCCCCCATCGCGCCCAACAGGAACGCGAAATGTTTGAAGCCCATGTCCACGCGCGCCTCGGATGCATAGGTCGGGCACTGCTCCCGCAGCGCCGTGACGTCACCCTGTTCCATAAGGGCAAGCATTTTCCGGTTCCATTGATCCTCGGGCTCCGAGGCAATCCTGTCTTCGGCAATGTCGATGTTATGACGGAAGTAAGAGCCGGAGAGACCGCCCACGCCGACCACGGCAATTTTCCTGCCCAGCTTGTGAGCCTGTTCAGCGGCGAGTTTTCCCAGCGATTCTGTCATCGACCAGTCGTGGTAGACGTTGTTCGAAGTGATGGCCAGCGGGAGGTCATTGGCCGGGTTCAGCATTGTTGATGCCACGATCGTACCCGTATCGATGGGAAACTTGTCGTAGTCGACTCCCTTTGACTTGATTCCCAGGTCGTTGGTTGCCGCGATGGCCGCCTGAGCAAATTCCACGTCGATGGAGATATCAAATTGCAGGTCACCAAACTCGTGCCAGTTCTCGTCGACATGGATGTCACGCAGGTGTGGTCTTGCTTGCCAGAGTTGATCGAGCACCGCGATCCACTGGGTGGAATACACCACTATGGTGTCCGGTTTCGACGCGACCAGCGCCTCGCCAGCCTGTTCGAAAGCCTGTGCCAGTTCTGCCCAGGGAGGGTTGTCACGCGCAACCAGAGGCAGGGGGGAACCCGGTACCAGAAATGAGGATACAACTGTCATGACAGCTCTCCTGCGGCTTCCTGAGCCAGCCCTGCTTTAATCAGATTCCACTCCATTACCGCATTTCCGGTTCCTATGACGGTGCCATAACCGTGCAGTTCACCCGGCATCTGGGGATAGCCCATCGCCGAGAACATCCAGGTAAACGCGCCGGACTTGACCTCTGCAAAAGCCTCATCAATAAATTGAGGCAGCAGGCTGAACACTTCCTGGGTTTTTCCTTGCCGTAATAACTCAATCATGCGCATGTCCCAAAGGTATCCAGCGTAATCATGCGGATGCTCCTGTGCCATGTCTTCAGGGGGCACAGGTTCCTCGGAAAAGTGCAGGTGGCAAAGCGTGTTGGACGCGAGCAAAACAGCCCTGCGACCTGTATCCTCGATCGCCTTGCGGGTTGCTTTGCCCAGCGTGTCCATCTCCTCCAGTCCTTCCTCGGTGGTGAGGTAGTAGGGCGAGTTATTGGCCGAGATACCAACGACCGGAATGTCCCACTGCGGTCGTATCATATGTAGTGTGGTGATGGTGCCGTAATCCACGCGGAAATTCGGATTACGCATCATCTTGGTAGTCAGTCCCATGCCGGCGGCCTCGTCACAGCAGGCCTCGGCAAGTTCGGTGTCTACATTCAACTCAAACGAATAGCGAAACAGGTTGGGGAATATCGGGTCTACGGACTTGCCGCTCAGGTGGGGCACGCCAAGGAAGTGATGCCCCTGCTGCGTGATCCAGTGCGGTGAGTGCACCAGCAGCACGTCGGGTTTCAGCTCGTCCAGGCTGGCTCGCGCGCGCTCGTAGGCCCAGCGCAGTTGTTCCCAGCCGCCTTGCGAGCGGGCTTCATTCTGAGGCGGGTTTTCACCATACACGAGGTGAGGGGGGTGCGGCGCGAGATACCCCGCGACTATTTGGCCTTTGCTCACGTTAGTCCTCCTGGTTCTCCGCAAGGATCTGTCCGGTAATCTCGGCGGTGCGACGTATATGCTGCTCATTGGCGGCGCATAGCGCCTTGATGTTCTTTGCCAGTGCGGCGTCGCAAATAGCGATATGCTCTTCATGAACATTGCGACGGTTGCTGCGGTCTATGCGTGCCATGTTGCGATAGCGCTTGTGCTGATCGTAAAGAATCTCGTGAAAGCGCATCAGCCAGGGAGAGCGGCAGCAGGACACCAGGGCCAGGTGAAATTCGCGGTTGCGTGATTCCCATTCCTGGATATCAGGGTCGCTCTGGTTTTCAGCCTTGGTGAGGTGGTGAAAAGCAGCCACAACTCGAGACTCCCAGCTGTCATCGCTGTTCTCAATGCTCTCGGTAAGCGCCATGCCCTCCAGCACCACTCGCAGATTGGTGATGTCTTCCAGTTCTTCCAGCGACATTTCCGCTACGCGGAAACCGCGCTGTCCCCTGACCTGGACGAAACCATCGGCACTGAGCCGGTACAGCGCCTCGCGCAGGGGGGTTGCTCCTACCTCATAGGTGCGCTTGAGCAACTCTATACCCAGTTTTTCACCGGGTCCGAATTTGCTGTGGACGATGTCTTCCCGTAAGCGTCGGTAGGCCTGGTCTGTGAGTGTCTTTTCTTCCATTGGCGGTGCTCGCGTTCGAATCTGGCTAGGTACGTAATATGAAATTATCAGCAGTTATCAGGATAGCGGGCAAATTCCAAACTTACTAAGCAATTCTTAGATCCAGTCGATATTAAAAGATAATATCTATAAAACTAAAAAATATCGATAAAATGTTGTTCAGAGATAAAATATAGACTATCGTTAAAAACATCAAATATCGATAAAAAGCAGTATCACACAGATCCGGGGTGCCGGATTGTCCTCGCAGGAGTAAGTAACCATGAGAAAAGGAGTAATGCGCCCGGGTCATGTGCAATTGCGCGTGCTGGACCTGGATGAGGCAATTGTTCACTACCGCGATCGGCTGGGGCTGATTGAGGTTAATCGCGATAGTCAGAATCGCGCCTACTTCAAAGGCTGGACCGAAATAGATTCGTTTTCCGTGGTGCTGCGCGAAGCAGATGAGCCGGGAATGGATTTCATGGGCTTCAAGGTCACCACACCGGATGTACTTGAAGAGCGCAAGCAGGAGTTGATCGAATACGGTTGCCAGGTGGAGGTTATCCCCGCGGGTGAACTGGATGGCTGCGGTGAACGGGTTCGCTTCGACTCGCCCACTGGGCATTACTTTGAGCTTTACGCCGAGAAGGAGCAGCCGGGTAAGTGGGGTATCTCTCCCAAAAACCCTGACGCATGGCCCGAGGACCTGAAGGGTATGAAGGCAACCCGATTTGATCACTGCCTGCTCTACGGCGACGACCTGGACGGTACTGTCGAGCTGTTGCAGAAAGTGCTTGGTTTCCAGCTGTCGGAGCAGGTGGTTGACCACCAGGACGGCACGCGGGTGGCGGCGTTCCTGACGGTATCAACCAAGGCGCATGACGTGGCGTTTGTGCGTCACCCTGAGAAAGGGAAGTTCCACCACGCCTCTTTCTGGCTGGACACCTGGGAAGATGTTCTGCGCGCTGCCGACCTTATATCCATGCACGATATGTCACTGGATATCGGTCCCACCCGTCACGGCCTGACTCATGGCCAGACCATTTATTTCTTCGACCCGTCTGGCAACCGTAACGAGGTGTTCTGCGGTGGCGATTACACCTATCCGGATCACCCCGTTGTGACCTGGGACGCGGAGCAGATCGGCAAGGCAATTTTCTACCACGACAGGGTGCTCAACGAGGCATTCCTGGGTGTGGTGACCTGATTATGTCCCTGGCCCAACAATCGACAGAAGACGCAGTGATGAGCGACGTAAAAAACTTTATTGATGGCGAATATCGTGGGTCTGCTGCGGGCAGGGTCTTCGACAACATCAATCCCTGTACCGGCGCGGTTATCAGCTCTGTGCACGAAGCATCCCGAGAGGATGTCGATGCCGCAGTAAAAGCCGCGCGTGAGGCACTCTCCGGCCCCTGGGGCAGGATGAGTGATGAAGAGCGGGGCGAGATTCTGCACGCTGTGGCGGATGGGATTGACAGGCGCTTCGATGAATTCCTGGCGGCCGAATGCGCCGATACGGGCAAGCCATACAATATTGCCAGTCACATAGATATTCCACGTGGTGCAGCCAACTTTCGCGTATTCGCAGATGCGGTAAAGAACGTTGCCACCGAAGCGTTCCAGATGGCGACGCCAGATGGTAAAGGCGCCTTCAATGTGGCGGTTCGCAAGCCAAAGGGGGTTATAGCGGTCATCAGCCCCTGGAACCTTCCACTGTTGCTGATGACCTGGAAGGTCGGTCCAGCCCTCGCCTGCGGCAATACTGTTGTCGTCAAACCTTCAGAGGAAACGCCCACTACCACCTCTCTTCTGGGTGAGGTCATGAACGAGGCTGGCGTGCCGCCCGGCGTGTTTAACGTGGTGAACGGATTTGGCCCTGACTCTGCAGGTGCGTTCCTGACTGAGCATCCGGAGGTTGATGCGATTACATTCACCGGTGAAACGCGTACCGGTGAGATTATTACGCAGGCGGCGGCGATTGGTCTGCGTGACGTGTCCATGGAGTGTGGCGGCAAGAATCCTGCGCTGGTCTTTGCCGACTGTGATATGGATAAGGCAATCGAGGGGACCTTGCGTTCTGTCTTTGCCAACTGCGGCCAGGTTTGCCTGGGCACCGAACGGGTGTATGTAGAACGTCCCATCTTTGATGAGTTTGTTTCCCGGCTGGCCAGTGAGGCGGGCAAATTCACACTGGGTCTGCCGGAGGACGCCAATACTGACATGGGGCCGCTGGTTTCTCACGAACATCAGCAAAAAGTTCTGTCCTACTACGAGCTGGCGGTTGCCGAAGGCGCCACCGTGGTGCTCGGCGGCGGCATACCTGACATGCCTGATGAACTGGCTGGTGGCGCCTGGATACAGCCTACCATCTGGACCGGACTGCCCGACGATGCCCGGGTGGTCAATGAGGAGATATTTGGCCCCTGTTGTCACATCCGTCCATTCGATACGGAAGAGGAAGTGATCAAGCTGGCCAACGATACGAAATACGGCCTTGCCGCCGCTATATGGACTGAGAATACCTCTCGTGCACTGCGTGTTTCCACTCAGATTGATTGTGGCGTCGCCTGGGTAAACAGCTGGTTCCTGCGCGACCTGCGTACCGCGTTTGGTGGTGCCAAGGCATCGGGAATGGGCCGGGAAGGCGGCGAGCACTCTCTTGAGTTCTACTCTGAAATGCAGAATGTCTGCATAAAAATCTGAATATTGAGTCTGGAAAAACACCATGAGCACACTGAGTAACGAAGTTGTAGGGCAGTTGGCGGAACACCTGGAAAACGCTGAACTGCAGGCCCACGACGTCACCAAGATAACGGATGACTACCCCGAGATGGATTTTGAGGATGCCTACAACATCCAGTGGGAGATCCGTCGTCGCAAGGAGGCCAGAGGCAACAAAATTGTGGGTATGAAAATGGGGCTGACCTCCTGGGCGAAGATGGCGCAGATGGGAGTCGAAGAACCCTGCTATGGTTTTCTGGCTGATTATTTCAGTTGCCCCGATGGCGCTGCTATCGATACGTCAAAATTAATACACCCCAAGGTCGAGGCGGAAATTGCTTTCGTTACCAACGCCCCTCTCAAAGGGCCGGGAGTGCACGTGGCAGATGTCATAGCGGCCACCGATTTTGTTCTCCCCGCTGTCGAAATAATCGACTCGCGCTATCGTGATTTCAAATTTGATATCAAGAGTGTTGTAGCGGACAACAGCTCTTCCTCGCGTTTCGTTACCGGCGGTCGCAGCTTGCCGGTGGGGCATATGGACCTGCGCACAACCGGCGTCATCCTGGAGAAGAACGGCGAAATCGTCGATATGTCCGTGGGTGCGGCAGTACTGGGTGACCCCGCAGCCAGCGTCGCTATGTTGGCCAACATGCTGGGTGAACGGGGTGAGGAAATTCCGGCTGGAACGTTTGTTATGACGGGCGGCGTAACCGCCGCAGTGGCGGTAGCGGCCGGTGACAACATCACCGTGCGGTATCACGAGATGGGATCGATCAGCATGAGGTTTGTCTAGCGCGTTTGCGCTGCAGGCAGACCCGGATTTCAAGATGATAAGAATGAACAGCGATATGACCCAGAAGCTCCTCCCGGCACAACGCGCGGCATCGCTTGTGTTGCTTGCGCTAGTGTTGCTTGCCGGCTGTGAAGCACCGCTCGACCTGGCGTCGGTGGAGGCAGAGAAGGCGCGGGAGTTCAGGCGCTATGACGTACTGCAGGCAGCGGCTCATAGCGGCCAGCGAGCCGTGGTGGTCAGTTCCATCGGCGCGATCATCAGCTCCGAGGACAGCGGAGCCAGCTGGCAGCGGACTGAGTTGAGCGGCCGTCCCCAATTGATTGATGTTACAGCGTGTCCCTCGGGTGACTTCTTTGCGCTGGATGCAGAACGCCGCATATGGCGTCAGACGGCTGCTGGTGATTGGCAGTCTTCAGCCATCGATACAGCGGAGCACACACTCTCCATCCATTGCGCCGCCAATGGCCGGCTCTGGGTGTCTGCGAGCTTCGGTACGCTGTTCTGGTCTGCAGGTGACATGCAGCAATGGAATGAATTCAGCCTTTATGAGGACCTGCAATTCACTGCGGTGCGCTTCGTTGACGAAAACGTCGGCTTCGCGCTCGGTGAGTTCGGTACAGTCATTGTCTCTACCGATGGCGGTGACAACTGGGAGCGCCGCGACGGGATTCCGAATGAATTCTATCCGATGGCGGCGGACTTTTTGAACGAGAACACCGGCTGGGTTGGCGGTCTCGATGGTGTGATCTGGGAGACCCGGGATGGCGGCAACAGCTGGCAGCGCCAGCAGTCTGTTACCTCCGCGCCGATCTACAACATTCACGCTGATAAACACGGCGTATTTGCCGTGGGCGGCAGCGCCAAACTGGTGGAGCTGCGTGGCGGCCAGTGGCAGAACTTTGTTGGCGCTCCCGAGGTGCTGGCATTCATGCGCGGATTGGATGCGCTAGATAACGGAGCGCTACTGGTAGCAGGTGGCGGTGGCACGTTGGCGGTAATACCGCTTTCTGGTCGTGATGCCTGAAACGGCTAACTAAGGGTTTCCAAGTGAAAAAAGATAGCGTAATCAGTCGATTTTTCAGGATGATAGAAGTATTCGTCTTCTATCACCCCAAGACCTTTCTGTCTGTCATTCTGCTGGCAACGGTGTTTTTCGCCAGCCGCATCCCCTATCTGGAAATGTACTCCAATTTTGCCGACCTGCTACCGCAGGAGCATCCCTATATTCAGCTGCACAATGAGGTAAAGGATACCTTTGGTGGCGCAAACAATGTGGTAATCGCCATTTCCGTGGAGGAGGGGGATATTTTCAACTCCGACACGCTGTCGCGCATTCACCAGCTGACCCAGGGTGTCGATTCTCTGCCTGGCGTCAACCACAACCTGGTACGCAGCCTGACCCACCGTACGGTGCGCAAGACCTGGCTGACCGAAATGGGCAACATGAATTCGCAGGCCTATTACGATCCGCTCTATCCGGACATGACGGAAGAACAGCTCTCTCAGATGCGTTTGGATGTCATGGCCAATCCTACCGTTTATGGACTGCTGGTCTCTCCGGACCTCAAGTCTGCCCTGATTCGCGGCACCTTCAATGAAGGCCAGCTCGACTATGTGGAAATCTTCCAGCAGTTAGGGGTGTTAAAACAGGAAATAGAGCAGCAGCCAGGTGCTGGCGCCGGTCCTGCCGTGCAAATCTATGCGACGGGGCAGCCAGTGCTGATGGGTTGGGTCTACAGCTACCTGAGCCAGATTATGCAGATTTTCTTCCTCACGATGGCGATCCTGCTGGCTCTTCTGGTGGCGTATTTCCGCACCCGGGGCTACGGCATATTGCTGCCGCTGATCGGCGTGCTCATCTCTGCTACCTGGGGTCTGGGCATTGTTTCGCTGCTGGGATACAACCTGGACCCACTGACGCTTGTCATACCTTTTCTGATTACTGCCAGGGCGATGTCGCATGGCATTCAGTTGGTTGAACGCTATTACGTTGAAGCGCATCACGCGAAAGACAACCACGATGCTGCGCGCCGCACGTTTGAGACGCTGTTTCGCCCGGGCACCCTGGGTATTGTGTCCGATGCGGTTGGCCTCCTGCTGATTTCCCTCGGCTCCTCCCCGATCAACGTCAAACTCGGAATTTATGCGTCTATCTGGGCTGGCACTGTGGTGATCACTGTATTGATGACAGTGCCGCTTATCCTTTCACTGCTGCCGCTGAGCAAAGTAAGCGGGGATGCTGCCGACGCTGCGCAGCAAGGTATTTTTGCGGCCCTGGCGCGTTTCGTAACCAGCCGCGGCGGGTCTCTGGCGGTGCTTTTACTGGCGTTGTGTGTGTATGTGGGAGGCGGCGCGCTCAGTTCGCGGGTGCAGATTGGGGAGTCTGAGCCTGGCTCACCCATCCTCTATCCGGATCACGACTACAACGTGTCATCCAAGAACATCAATTCCAACTTCCCCGGTTCGGAGGAGATGTATGTGGTTGCGCATACCGATGAGCCAGGCGGAATAAAGCGCCCGGAAGTCTTGCGCGCGTTGCAGGATTTCCAGATTCATATGCTCAAAGACCCGGAAATGGGAGGCTCCAAAGGCATGCCGGATCTGGTGAAGCAGGTTAATCGCATCCTGCACAACGACGACCCGCGCTGGGCCGTGATTCCTGACGAGGGTAGTTATGTCGGTGGCTTGATGTTTGCCTTCATGGCTTCCAGTCCGATACCCGGCGCACTCAAGGAATTTGTAGACACTGACGACCAGACCGCCAACCTGGTGTTTTTCTACAAGGATCACAAGGGCGAGACCTTGCGGCGTGCCATCCATATGGCCAAGGAATGGATTGATGACCCTGCCAATCAGGTGGAGGGGCTGGAGATCCGTCTGGCCGGTGGTCCCATAGGTGTCACTGCGGCAATCAACGAGGCCGCTTTCCAGAGCAATATAGTCATTATCCCGGCCGCGATGGCGCTGATTTTCCTGTTTGTCACGCTGTTTTACTGGTCGCTGCACGCCGGGTGGCTGATGTTCATGGTGATGACATTCTGCACCGTGGCCACTTACGCCTACATGGGCATCGTCGGCATCGGTATTGATGTGAATACGGTGCCGATTATCGCCGTGGGTATCGGTGTCGGTATCGATTACTCAATCTACATGATGGACCGGATCAGGGAAGAAACCGCCAGGGCCGATGGCGACCTGGGTGAGGGCATTCGTCACGCCATTGCCACCACAGGGAAGGCGATTGCATTCACCGCGACTGCCTTGATAGGTGGCATTGTGATGTGGGCTTTCGTCTCGGATCTGCGTTTTCAGGCCGATGCGGCCTTGCTGCTGGTAGTAATGCTTATCCTCAACGCGTGGGCCGCTGCAAATCTGGTGCCCGCCTGGATAGTGCGTTTCAAGCCTGCGTTCATTGTCGAGGCGGAACTGCTTGATGATGAGATTAGTGAAATTCATGCACAGCCGGTTAGGGCTTAGTAAACGTGAATGGGTCGTCCAGAGGGGAATCCGGGCGGCTTTACACCAACACCTGAAAAGGGGAATCATATGAGAAATATAAGCAGGATTCTGACGGCCCTGGGCGGTACCGCAGTTATTGCCGGCCTCGGCTCGGCAACGATCGCAAACGCCCAGGACGAGAAGTGGGATACCGCGGGATTTGTCGAGAACGCGACGTTCTACCGTGACGGCGTGGGAATATCGAAATCACGCAACACGGGTCAGTTCGAATTCAGTAAAGATTTTGGCAGAAAGTTTGGTATGAACAGCTTTCGTGTCAGTGGCACCCTGCGCGCCACCTATGATGCTGTTTACGACCTGAACGATGACGAGTTTGGCAAAAATGCCGGAGGCTCGCGGAGTTTCCAGAACTTCGGTAGCACCACCGCGCAGGCAATCTACGGCGGCAACGGTAATTCTCCCTGGGGGCAATCCATATTGGGTAATGGCGGTCCTCCCGGAGCTGTCCCCCCCGGTTTTCTGTTTGACGTCAGCCGCAACCCTAACGAAGGCCTGAAGGTTCTTGGTGAGGATATGCACGACCCCATGGGTGGTGTAACGATCGGCGTGCCGGTGCGGCCCTGTGACAAGGACAGCCGTGGTTGTGGGCTCAAGGACTACATGGACTATGACACCAATGACCTGAGATTCCCAGAGTTCAACGACCACCTGGACTTTATTCGCGAGTTGTATGTGGAAGGCAGTGTACCCACTGGTGATATGTCCGAGTGGTTCTTCCGTGTCGGTAAGCAGCAGGTAGTATGGGGTCGGACTGACCTGTTCCGGGTGCTCGACGTAATCAATCCGGTGGATTTCTCTCGTCATAACATCTACGACGAGCTGGAGGATATCCGTATTCCACAATGGATCGCATCGGCGGAGTATCGCTGGGGCGCTACTGAAATCTTTGAGGACTTGAACCTGCAGGCGGTCTGGAACTTCGATGAGTTCCGCCCCAACGCGTTGGGTCAGGGCGGTACGCCTTACTCCATTCTCGATGCAGGATCGTTCTTTCGCGCTATGAACAACTGCTGGGAAAACGGCTGTACTGTTTCCAACTTTGTCCCGGCTGGTGCGATTGGCCTGGATGACCCTGGCCTCATCGCCGCGGACTTTGCTCCGGGAGTTATTGGCATTCGCAAGGTGAACCTGCCTGATGGTCACGACCAGGGCGGGATCAAGCTGGAGGGTGTCTACAAGAGTGTCGGCTTCTCTCTGAACTACTACCATTACTACCAGCAATTGCCCGTACTGCGCGGAGATATCCAGTCCACCAACGCCTTCACAGGGGAAGTAGCGGACTGGAGTCACCTTATTGCCTTTGATATCGATTTCCCGGAAGTAGACCTGTTTGGCGGTTCCCTGGACTTCTACCTGGACTCGATCAAAACCGTGTTCCGTGTAGAGGCGACGTATACGCAGGGTGAGGAATTTGCCAACACGCTGGAGGCTGACCTGTATTCCGACTCCGACGTATTCCGCTGGGTGTTGGGTGTGGACCGCAATACGTTCATCCCCTTCCTGAATAAGAACAGGGCGTTCCTGATCTCCGGTCAGGTGTTCGGTCAGCACCTGCTGGATCACGAGGTTGAGAAGGCGCCATTGGGCGATGTGGGTATGCCCGATTGGGAAGACAACTACATCATGACCTTGCTGGTGAAAGGCTGGTACAAGTCTGACACCATCAGCCCGCAGGTTATTGTTGCTTATGACTACGAGGCTGAGGCCGGTACATTTGCACCATCGGTCGATTGGCTGATCAATGATAACTGGCGTCTGATCGTGGGCTTCAACATCAAGTTTGGTGATGGCATGGGTGACCAGGAGTTTGACGACTGCCGCACCTGTAATCCCTTCCCGCCCTTTACTGCTACCCCTGCCCATGCTGACCCGTTGCAATCTGGCTCTGTAGGTCTTAGCGGTATCCAACCCCTGGGTCGCTTCCGTTCCGGCCCCCTGGGCAGTGCCAGCGAAGAAGACGAGTTCCAGGTCACGCTGCGCTACCGCTTCTAAACAAGATAACAATCAGGAGATATGACAATGATTAAGAGAACCACAGTTTCCCTTGCCCTGGCTTTTGCCATGGGCTCGGGTGCCGTTGCCACAGCGAATGCTGACGTGGTGGACAATTCCTTCTATCCCTACAAGGACGGCACTCCCTCAGCTGATGGTCTGACCGTAGGAATGACCATCAACGCTGCTAATGCGGACCAGTTTAAGGATATTCTCGATCCGGCCACTTATGAGCAGCTCAAGAACGGTTGGTGGGAGATGAAAGTTGCCGAGACCACTTCCTTTGACCTCTACCCTGGCTACGTAGACGCCACTCGAGCAAGCCTCGGCCAGGTGTCGCTGGGAGACGAGTTGGGCCAGATCAACGGCTTCGTTGCAGGCAGGCCATTCCCGGAAGAGCCAAGCGCGGACGACCCGCGTGCGGGTGAGAAGCTTGCGTGGAACTACAAGTATGGCTACAACTGGGGCGATAGCGCAGCGATTTATCCTTTCTACTGGAAGTACCGTGATCTGGAGTCGGGAAAGGTGGAGCGGACCCTGAAGTTCAACTTCCATTTCCTGAACTACAAACATCGCGTGCAACACGAACCTGTTCCCGAGTTCGCAGACAATCCCTCTGACCTGTTTCGCGCGATCTATGTTCAGGTGCTCGAGCCGTTTGATGTGAAAAACACCCAGCTTTTGATTCATCGATCATCAGATGATCAGACGGCAGACAATACCTGGTTGTACCTTGGTTTTCAGCGTCGCGTGCGTCGTCTCTCTTCGGGCCAGATCACCGACTCCTTCCTCGGAGCGGATATCATGATCGAGGACTTCGAAGGGTATAACGGCCGTATCTCCGACATGAACTGGAGTTATAAGGGTACCAAAAACATTATGCTGCCATTCTTCAATCACAACGATCTGGAACTGGCAACCGATCTCGAAGAGAGCGATGGTTACCAGTTCGTTGACTTTGGTGGAAAGGGTGGCTGTTTCCCGAATATCACCTGGCAACTGCGCAAGGTATACGTGCTTGAGTCCGACCCGATAGATGAAAACCACCCGATCAGCAAGCGGACCCACTACGTGGATGCACAGACCTTCACGCTGCCGCGCACTCTGGTCTACGACCGCAAAGGGGATTTGTGGAAGTCATGGTTGATTGGACAGGCCCATCCCGATCACCATATGGAGAAGAACAAGGGCACGGGTGTTGCCATAGATGACGCATTCTCCATGCTGGACATACAGGCTGGTCACTGCACTACGGGACAGTTCAAAGGCCAGGTTGATCCCGAACTGAACCAGGTCAAGATCTTCACCGTGCAGAATATGCGGGCCAAGGGTCGTTAAGCCTCTCTGAGTGTTAGCCAGCGCCTTGACCGGCCGTTTTTGGTCGGGCGGGTGCTGGCCTTTTTCAAGGTAACTACTTCGATGCCAGAATCAGTAGATGTAAAACTATTCTTCAATTTTCGCAGCCCATACTGCTATATCGCCTCCAAGACGCTGTTCGAAATATACGATAACTATCACGCGAAGCTGGTATGGAGGCCGTTGGGCGGGTGGTCCGGTCGCTCGGCACCTGATCGCGCCAGGATCAAGATTCCCATCACTCGCCAGGATGTGCGGCGCATCACCGCCAGGATGGGTATTCCCATGAACCCACCACCGATCACGACTGAACCCACCAAAGCGGGTGCGGCGTCATTACTGGCTGAAGAGCAGGGGCTGTTACGTGAATGGATTGTTGAAGTAATGCGTGCGGAGTGGGCAGAAGGCCTGGATATAGGCGATGAGCAGGTACTGTGTGACGTCGGCGAGGCCATCGGATTGGACAGGAAATCGCTTGCAGCTTCTTTTAGCGAAGCGAAATACCTGAAGCAGATGGAAAGCAATTGGGAGGAAGCGCAGGAACTGGGTCTGATAGGGGTACCCAGCTTTCAGGTCGGTGAAGAGCTGTTCTGGGGGTCGGACCGTATTGAATATGTGCTTGATCACCTGAATTCGCTGCGCCTGCGCAGAATCTGACATGCTGGAACTGTACACGCACCCCATGTCACCCTGCGCGCAGAAGGTGCGCATTGTGCTCGCCGAAAAATCCCTGGAATGGCAGGCCCATCACGTCAATCTGCAGGAAAAGGAGAACCTGCGCGAAGACTACCTCAAGTTGAATCCTCTGGGTGTAGTGCCAACTCTGGTACACGATAGACGTGTCGTGATTGAGTCCAGCATCATCTGTGAATATCTTGAGGACACCTTCCCTGAACCCAGCTTGAAATCCACGGATACCTGGGAAGTGGCCCGTATGCGTTTCTGGATGAAACATGTGGATATCAAGTTGCACCCATCCTGCGGCACCATCCAGTGGCCTATGGTCATGCGACCTGCGCTGATGGCGATGTCGGAGGCAGAGCGTGAGGCGTTGTTGGCGCAAGTTCCGGAGAAGCCGCGCCGGGAGCGGCAACAGCGTCTGCTTAAGTTCGGGCTTGATGCCCCGGATGTTGCCGATGCGGTGAGCACTTACCGCAAGACGATTCTCGACATGGAAACGGCACTGCAACAGGGAGACTGGGTAGTAGGAAACCGGTTCAGCCTGGCGGATGTGTGTCTGGCACCGTATTTTCAAACACTGCTGCAGTTTAACTGGACGCAACTGTATAGGGCCGATTGCCCACGAGTGGCCGATTGGTTTGCACGGTGTCAGGCGCGGCCCTCCTACCAGTCAGGGGTGGCGGCCGATTTCCCGCTGGATGTGACAGCGGACCTGCAGCAGCAAGGGAGCGCAATGTGGCACAAGATTGCGCGTTATCTTGACTGAGCCGATGATCACTCTTTACCAACGAACAGATTGCCCCTTCTGTTGGAAGGTGCGCCTTGCACTCGCTGAACTGGCTTTGCCTTTTAACCCAGTGGAAGTGGGTCTGGGAGAAGTGAATCCACAGGTGAAGCAACTGAGCCCAACGGGTACGGTACCCGTTCTGGTGGACGCCGGTGTCATTATCTGGGAATCTTCCGTCATGCTCGAATACCTTCATGACAAGTGTGCAACGAGTACTTTGCTCCCCGACGTGGCGGCGCAGGCGGCGCGAGTGCGCTCGCTGCACGCCTACTCGGACAAGTGCGTTGGGCCGGCCCTGCGCGATCTTGTGTTTGAGAAGCGCTCAACAACAACGGCTAAGTGGAACAAGCAGTTGATTGCTGACAGTGAACAACGTTGGTTGCAATGCCAGGATTACCTTGAGGTGCAACTGGGGCAGGCTGACTATTTTGGCGGCACAGCTTTCAGCATGGCCGACTGCGCGCTGGCAGCGCGCTTCGGCGTGGCAGAGGCCTATGGAGCAGCAGTTGATCAGCGGCACCCGGCGCTGGTGTCCTGGTATACGCGAGTACAGGCGGGGGATACCTGGCAGCAGGCCTACCCCCTGGGATTTATCAGTAGTACTTAATAGATAAATATTTGAACCGGTTGTTTTACTCCGGGCGTGTATAGTGCGCCCTGTCGAAATGAGGTGGTGAACACGATGATGGATAAGACGAAAATTGAGGCGCTTGGTGATGAACTTTACACAGCGCTGCGAGAGTGTCGCACCCTGGCGCCGCTGACCGACCGTGAGAGCGATATACAGATCGAGGATTCTTATCACATCAGTCAGCGCATGGTCAGCAGGCGTGTCGAAGACGACGGAGAGCTTATCGTCGGCAAGAAAATCGGCGTTACCAGCAAGCCTGTTCAGGAGATGCTGGGCGTGTTCCAACCGGATTTTGGATTTCTGACTGATGCCATGGAATACCCGGATGCCGCAAACATACCCATAGCGGGTAACCTCATCGCCCCCCGCGCCGAGGGCGAAATCGCCTTTCGTCTGAAGGCGGACCTGGTCGGACCCGGCGTGACCGAGGCAGATGTGCTGGCCGCCACCGAGACGATTATTCCCTGTTTTGAAATTGTCGACTCGCGTATTGATGACTGGAAGATAAAGATCGAAGACACCGTGGCAGACAATGCCTCCTGCGGTGTATACGTGCTGGGTAAAAATGAGGTGGACCCTCGCGACTATGACCTGCCCAGTTTGAAAATGACCGTCTACAAAAATGGCGAAGTACACTCCGAGGGTATGGGCAGCGCTGTACAGGGCAACCCGCTCACCGCAGTCGCCTGGCTGGCCAACACCCTGGGTGAATTCGGCATTCCTTTCAAGGCTGGTGAAGTGATTCTCTCTGGCTCACTGGTGCCGCTGATCCCTGTCGTCGCGGGTGATGAAATGTCGCTGGAAATCGAGGGCATCGGTGGCTGTAGCTGCAAGTTTGTATAACGCTGTGCGTGATAGAATCTTGCAGATTTTCAGATGTGAGGGCGCGCTCTGTGGGGGAATGGCCGCGGAGCGTCCGAGCACAGGGAGGTGCGAGGCCGAGCTGCCATGGATGGCGCTGTTGCGTCTCCGGGGCCATTCCCCCACAGAGCGCGATCGTGAATGGAACAGCAAAAAATTATTCAAGCACCGTGCGAGTTAATACCTGAACAATTAAACGAGACAAAACATGAGCAACAAAATCAAAGCGGCCATCATCGGCCCCGGTAACATCGGCACCGACCTGCTGATGAAGGCACAGCGCTCGGTAGTGATCGAGCCCGTGTGGATGGTAGGCGTTGACCCCGAATCCCCCGGCCTGGCCAGGGCCGCCGAGATGGGCCTGAAGACCACCGCTGACGGCGTGGACGGCATGCTGCCGACCATGCGAGAGGATGGCGTGCAGATCTGCTTCGATGCCACCTCCGCCTACGTGCATGCCGAGAACAGCCGCAAGGTGAATGAGCAGGGCGCGGTGATGATAGACCTCACGCCTGCTGCCATCGGCCCATTCTGCGTGCCCCCGGTAAACCTGGTTGACGCCGTGGCCGCCAAAGCCATGAACGTCAACATGGTCACCTGCGGCGGCCAGGCTACTATTCCCTTGGTAGCAGCCGTGAGTCGGGTGCAGGAAGTGACCTACGGCGAGATTGTCGCCACGGTCAGCTCCAAGTCAGCCGGCCCCGGTACCCGCAAGAACATCGACGAATTCACCCGCACCACCGCCAGCGGCATTGAGAAAGTGGGCGGCGCCCACACCGGCAAGGCGATTATCATCATCAATCCCGCCGAGCCCCCGCTGATCATGCGTGACACCGTACATTGCCTGACCCATGACGACCCGGACCAGGATGCGATTACGCAGTCAGTCCATGACATGATTGCCGAGGTGCAGAAGTATGTGCCCGGTTACACCCTGAAGAACGGCCCGGTATTCGACGGCAAGCGGGTATCCATCTATATGGAAGTGGAAGGCCTGGGTGACTTCCTGCCGAAGTACGCGGGCAATCTGGACATCATGACGGCAGCGGGATTGCGTACGGCGGAAATGTACGCGGAAGAAATACTCGCAGGAAACTTTAACCCTGAATTAGCGTGAGATGGAGGGCCGCGGGGCTGTAGTGCGTGCACCAGGACTGTGCGAGGCATGGATGCCGAGCCCAAGCCTACATGGATGTATTCACGGCGGGTCCTGGTGCACGCACTACAGCACCGTGGCCTTGCCCGGAGCCAAACCAAGAGAGTTGACGCAATGAATCTGCAAGGAAAGAAAATCACTGTTCACGATATGTGCCTGCGCGATGGCATGCACCCGAAACAGCACCAGATCACTGTCGAGCAGATGGTGACCATATCCAAAGCCATGGACGACGCCGGTGTACCACTGATTGAAGTGACTCACGGTGACGGCCTGGGTGGCACCTCGGTGAACTACGGCTTCCCGGCCGCCAGCGACGAGGAATACCTCAGCGCAGTGTGCAAGGAAATGAAAAACGCGAAGATATCTGCCTTGTTGTTGCCGGGTATCGGTACGGTGGATCACCTGAAAATGGCGGTGGACTGCGGGATCTCCACCATCCGTGTGGCCACGCATTGTACCGAGGCGGATGTGTCCGAGCAGCACATCACCATGGCGACCAGCATCAAGGGCCTGGATACCGTGGGCTTCCTGATGATGGCGCACATGATTGAGCCGGAAGAGTTGGTGGTACAGCTCAAGCTGATGGAAGACTACGGCGCCAACTGCGTGTATATCACCGATTCTGCCGGTTACATGCTGCCGGATGACGTGACGGCGCGTATTGCGCTGGCCCGCGCCGAGCTCAAGCCGGAGACGGAACTGGGTTTCCACGGCCACCATAATCTCGCCATGGGCGTGGCGAATTCAGTTGCTGCGGTGGCGGCGGGTGCCAACCGTATTGATGGTTCGATGGCGGGCCTGGGCGCCGGTGCTGGCAACACGCCGCTGGAAGTGTTTATTGCGGTGTGTGATCGCATGGGTATTGAAACCGGCGTTGATACCTTCAAGGCGATGGACATTGCCGAGGACCTGATCGTGCCGATGATGGACCATATGGTGCGCGTTGACCGCGATGCGCTGACGCTGGGTTATGCGGGTGTGTACTCGTCGTTCCTGCTGTTTGCCAAGCGCAGCGCCGAGAAGTACAACCTCTCCAGCCGTGACATCCTGGTCGAGTTGGGTCGGCGCCGCACAGTAGGCGGCCAGGAAGACATGATCGAGGATCTGGCGCTGGATATGGCAAAGGAACGCGGAACGATCTGAGCCGGCTGGCGAAAGGCGAAGAAAAGGAGCAGGTCTTAGAGCCTGCTCAGCTTTATCGAATCCGCCCGAAGACAGTAACCGCAGACCCGGACCCTGTTGTAACGACTGGCCGCACCCGGGCCTGCTTTATGAAGGCCCAGTGTATGAATGAAAGAAACGAAGCCGGTGGCCCCGTAACTATCTCGATTTCTCGCCGGGTGAAACCGGGCAAAGAACAACAATATGAGCAATGGGTTCAGGGCATTACTGCCGAGGCGGTAAAATTTCCCGGCCACATGGGTGTGAATGTTATCCGTCCGACACCACCTTCCACAGAATACGTTACGATCTTTCGATTCGATACCTACGAGCACTCCATGGACTGGGAGGAGTCTGCCATTCGCGCTGAGTGGCTGGCACGCATGGCAGGCATTACCGAGGGAGAAGACGCCGTCCAGAAGGCTACCGGACTGGAATTCTGGTTCAGTCTCCCGGAACTCCCTGCAACACACCCATCTCCGCACAAAATGGCCCTTGTGCTTCTCGTGGTTGTCTTTGTTCTGGTGTTGGCGATTAATTCTTTACTGGGGCCATTCGTGTCGGATTGGTCAATGCCCTTGAGGGTATTTGTCGCTGTGTTTTTGCAGGTCATGTTGATGACCTACGTGGTCATGCCACGGGTAACACGTCTGCTCAAGTCGTGGCTGTATGGGTAAACTAGTCCATAGCACACCTGGACAAAAACCTCGAAAATACCGGAGCCTTCCAATGGAAAAAATTGTGTTCAACCTGCTTCTGCTGTGTTGTCTGTCAGCTGCGCCGGGTTTGTCTGCGCAGGATACACCGGCTCTGAGCACCGAGTTTTCCCCGGTTCTCGCCGACGGCGACAGTCCGCTACTGGCGGCCGGCGCTACCATCGACGCGCGGAACCTCGATCAGTACAGCCGTTGGCTGGATGAGGTGGTTGTTGAACGAATTCGCGCCGGCGATTTTCAGATTGCCCTGGGGCCTGCTTTGCAATTCCCTACGCATCCGCGCTACGTTCAGGCTACTGAAAGCCATGCCGGTAATACTGACCTGGAGTCAGAACCCGGGGAGTTGACGGCGTACGCTGGAGGCAGGCCGTTCCCCGGCCTGAGTACAAGTGACCCGCAGGCTGGCGTCAAGGCGGCCTGGAATATGCGCTACGCCTACGCCCCGGACGAGACCGAGACAGCACACTTTATCTGGCGCTATCGGGATATGGTAAGCGGCAAGCTCGAACGCACTCTGAGCATGTACGGTGCGATTCTGCGCTATTCTCACCGCCACTCCCACGAGCCTGTGCCCGCATTGGAAGACAATCCCGCGAACCTTTTCTCAGCGCTTTACCTGCGCGTTAACAGTCCCCTGGATATCCGCAATACGCAGCTGTTGATACACCGCGCTTTGGCAGACACGGCCCCGGAGCAGGCCTGGTTGTATCTGAATACCCAGCGGCGGGTAAAACGCATCGCTACCGGGCAGAAGACCGACGCGTTTCTTGGCAGCGACATCATGATTGAGGACTTCCTGGGGTACAATGGGAGGATAATGGATATGGAGTGGACGCTGCTGGGGAGCGATGAATTATTGCTGCCCATGTATGCCCACAGTCAGCTTGATCTGGACGGGGAGGAACCCGGTGAGGACGGTTTCAGGGATATTCCTTTCGCGGGTGCAGGCACGTGCTTTCCTGATGTCACCTGGCAGTTGCGCAAGGTGTTGCACTTGCAGGCTGTGCCGCGCGATCCCCGCCATCCTTTATCAAAACGCCACTATATTATTGATGCAGCCACGTTCAGCCCGGTACTTACTCGTATCTACGACCGCAGCGGCAAGCTGTGGAAACTGGGCATGGTAGCGTTAAGTCATTCAGGCTATCACACCCCGGGGAACGTGGACTGGCAGGGCGTGATTACTGACGCCGTCTCGATGATTGACCTGCAGGCCAGGCACTGTACAACGCTCAACTTGAATTCAAGGATGGCAACAACGCCCCTGCGTCACAAGATGTTCAATACCTCGTACCTGCGGCAGATGGGGCGATAAGCCCCGCCAGGCGCTGCTACTGTTTGTAGACCCCTTCCATAATTTGATCGACTGTAAACGAGGCGGGTCTTTGCCGTGGCGGGAAGGCCTGTAGTGATTTGACGAACTCACCTACTGCGGCGTTGCCCAGCATGGCTATGCCCGCTACTTTCTTGTCCCACCAAAGGTTATAGCTGTTGGAGTCGGTGTCGGCGCGCTCAAAGGGATCCCGCCGCAGGTTGAACACCTTGGGAATACGCAGGTCAACGAAGGGGTCGCGCCACACATCGAACCTGCGCGCGCGCTGCTCGGCGAACACGATTTTCCAATCGCCTACACGGGCTGCCAGCAGGTGGCCGTCGTCACTGAAGTAAAAGAACTCCCTGCGTGGTGTTTGCTTTTCCTGTCCGGTCAGGTAGGGCAGGAAATTATAGCCGTCCAGATGAACCTTGAAGTTTTTGCTGCCCACGCGTTTACCCTGCTTTAGCCTGGCTACGGTGTCAGTATCTCCAGCGGCCGCCATCAGGGTAGGTACCCAGTCCAGATGGGACATGATCTGGTTACTGATTTGCCCGGCTGCGATTTTCCCCGGCCAGCGCACCATAGCAGGCACGCGGAACCCACCTTCCCAATTGGTATTCTTCTCTCCGCGGAAAGGCGTAATGGCAGCATCAGGCCACTGGTTATAGTGAGGGCCATTGTCTGTGGAGTAGAGGACAATCGTGTTGTCGGCAATACCCAGCTCATCCAGCTTGGCCAGGAGCTGACCCACGTGTCCATCGTGCTCAACCATGCCGTCGTTGTAGAAACCCTGGCCGGAAGCGCCCAGTTGCTCTTCTTTAACATGGGTGTAGTAGTGCATGCGCGTTGAGTTAAACCAAACGAAGAATGGCTTGTTGCTGGCGTTTGCCTTGTCCATGAATTTCAGCGCAGCGCCAAGAAATTCTTCATCTACAGTCTCCATGCGCTTGCGCGTCAGTGGGCCGCTGTCTTCTATGCTGCCATCGGCAAAGCTGCGGATTACCCCGCGCGGCGCAAACCGTTCCCTGAACGCGGGGCTTTTGGGGTAGTCCGGGTCCTCGGGCGCTTCCTCAGCGTTGAGGTGATAAAGGTTCCCGAAAAATTCATCGAAGCCGTGATTGGTGGGCAGGAACTCGTCCTTGTCACCGAGGTGGTTCTTGCCGAACTGGCCAGTGGCATAGCCAAGCGGCTTGAGCAACTCAGCCAGAGTCGGGTCCTGGGGCTGTATGCCAATGTCAGCGCCGGGAATGCCCACCTTGGTGAGGCCCGTGCGAACCGGGTGTTGGCCGGTAATGAAAGCAGAGCGGCCTGCAGTGCAGCTTTGCTCGCCGTAGTAATCGGTGAAGATCATGCCTTCGTTGGCAATACGGTCAATGTTTGGCGTTGGGTAACCCATCATTCCCATGCTGTAGCGGCTGATGTTCCAGTAGCCGATGTCATCACCAAAGATGACCAGAATGTTGGGTTTGTCGGCGGCGCTGCTGAAGCTGGCGTAGCATGAGCCGGCAACCAGCAAGAGGCAGGATAGTAGGCTGCGTAGTGAGGCCATAAGATAAACTCCCTTCTTATCGTTTTGTGTGGGTTATAGTAAAACCCGAATTCGCTGTTGTTGCCAGGCCGGGTAGGGCGAGGCAATGCCTTCAGGACGGGTTCAGTCCGCCATTTACCGGCAATAACTGCCCGGTTACCCATGCTGCCTCGTCGCTGGCCAGGTAGGCAATGGCATTGCCTACATCTTCTCCCGTGCCCAGTCGTTTAACCGGCACACCCCTGGCAACCAGCTCGACAATATCCTCAGTCAGGTTGTCCATTGGCCCCAGAGCAACCGCATTTGCGGTAATACCCGCTCGCGCCACTTCCTGCGACAGGTTGCGGATGAAGTGCACGGCTGCCGCCTTGCAGGCGCCATAGATGCACACACCAGTGCGGGTGCCCACGCGTCCGGCGTCTGAGCTTACCACCAGAATGCGCCCCCAACCCCGCTCACGCATGCCCGGCAGCACCGCGTGCGTGCAGTTGAGCGTGCCATAGAGATTGACGTCTACCAGTGCGTGCCATTCGGATGGTGCCGTGTCTTCAAAAGCCTGCAACTGCATACCCTCACGCCCGGGCACGCCAGCGTTGTTAACCAGAATATCAACCACGGGTGATGACGCAAGCGCCGTTGCCACAGCCTCATAGTCAGTTGCGTCAAAGGGCAGGGCGCTGGCTGACATGCCAGCTGCGGTAAGTTCTTTGCATGCCTGTTCCGCCCGTTCCGGAAACAGGTCGTTAATCAGCAGCCTTGCCCCCTGTTGCCCCAGTACGTGAGCTATTCCCAGGCCAACTCCGCGCCCGGCACCGGTAATCAGTGCGGTTTTCCCTGTGAGGTCCAGCATGACACGCCTCCTGTGTATACGATTGCTAAAAAATATCGACAGCGGCCAAAACTAGCACAACCACAGCGGCCACGCCTCCACTTTGCTAGTTGCTTTGGGGCCTTGCCGTCTACCGCAAGGGATGATGTTACAGTGCCGGTAGTCCAACATGCTGTAGAGTCGCACAAGTGGGCCGATGGCGTTGGCTGTGCCCACTATATATCCGGAGAGTGCCAATATTATGCCCATTGAGTTTGCTCTGGTGCCTGTCGCCTTCGTCACCTCTGCGGTGGCGGGCGTTCTCGGTATGGGAGGCGGCGTGCTGCTGATCGCGGTGATGCCGGGACTGGTGCCGGTTAGCGCTATTTTCCCGATCCACGCCTCTACGCAATTGGCCAGTAACTTGTCTCGCGCAGGCTTTGGCTGGCGGCACATTGATTGGGCAATGGTGCCGCCCATCGCCGCAGGTGCACTCCTGGGGGCCTGGTTGGGCGGAAGTGTTTATGCCAGCCTCAACCTGCAGTGGTTACCCGCTATCGTCGGTGTCATCATTTTAACGCTGACCTGGCTACCGCTGCCTCCGCTGCCGGGTAAAGGCCAGGTGAGTCTGGCGGCGCTGGGTTTCTACCAGACGGGTCTGGGGATGGTAGCGGGTGCAACGGGCCCGCTGGGCGCTGCAGTGATGTCGCGGCGCCAGCAGCAGCGTGACTGGCTGGTGGTCAATACGGCCGTGTACATGAGTCTCAGTCACATCATGCGAGTAGCGGCGTTCGTGGCTATGGGGTTCAGCTTCGCCCCGTGGTGGCCCCTGGTTTTGTCCCTGGTCGTAGCAGTGACGCTGGGTTCATGGGTGGGTACGTGGCTGCGTCGGTTTGTGCCGCAGGGAGATTTCTTGCGCGCATTCAAACTATTGGTCACCTTGCTCGCAGTGCGCATGATTGCGCTTCCCTTTACCTGATGAGCGCTTGCTGGAGATGCCCCTTCGGAGCCAACGTGATTCGCCTTGTAGGTGACGATCACTACTGGTATTTTTCCCAGCCCTATCGGTTGCGGCGTGCTGTGCGGAGATTCCAGATGCGTTTTGTGTTTACTGTTTTGTTGCTCAGCTCCCTGGCGGCCTGCGCGGGGCATGCCGGGCAGCAGCCTGCTTCCCCCGGTAGCGACTTTATGCCCGATAGCAGGCCAGTCGCCAGGACCATGGTGTATGAGTGCGACGATATTGATTTTGTTACCCGCCTGGGCCCGGGTGAAATGGCCCTGTGGCTGGAGGACCGGTACACGGTGTTGCCCCAGGTCCGTTCCGCTTCCGGCAGCAAGTACCAGGAAGGGGATATAGTCTTCTGGTCCAGGGGTGATGAGGCAATGCTGGAGATTGCCGGGCGCACTTACCGGAACTGCAGGCTCAACCCTGCGCGTGCACCATGGGAAGACGCCCGTCGTCGTGGCGTAGACTTCCGTGCGACAGGCAATGAGCCAGGCTGGCATCTGGAAGTGCGCGGCTCCGAGAGCCTGTTGTTCGTTGGCGACTACGGCGCCAGCAAGATGCTGTTTCGCGACGTGCAGCGCAATGAAGACGGTGAACAGGTTTTTTATACGGCGCGCAGCGAGAGCCGTGACCTTACTGTGACAGTGACGGAAAGCGATTGCACTGACACGATGAAGGGTGACACTTTCCCCTATGCCGTGGTGGTTCAGATAAATGAACGCACTTACCAGGGCTGTGGCCGCGAGCTGGATCACCCCTGGGAATAGCGAGTATTGGTAATACTACCAAGGTCGTACTTCTGCTCCCACGCTTCTCTTGATTGACATCAATGTCTCGGCTGCGGGCTGACCCTAACATAGCCCCAGCTGATACAGGGGTATATGAAACTCCTGCATCGATATCCATAGACAGGAGTGAATCATGAAGAAAGTTCTTACCCTCGCCGTTGCCGCAGCGCTCGCTGGTGGCGCCGCAATGACACACGCATATGAGGCCGGTGACTGGATAGTGCGCGCAGGTGCGGCTACAGTAGCCCCTGACGCAGACAGCGACACTGTGCCATCTCTGGGGGTGACTGTAGATGTGGACGACAATACCCAGTTGTCGATTATCGGTACCTACATGGCGACCGAACACTTTGGTATTGAACTGCTCGCAGCAACGCCCTTCAGCCATGATATCAGCGTGAATGAAATCAACGCTGAGGCCGGCGAAACCAAGCACCTGCCACCCACACTGTCTATCCAATGGTATCCCCGGGGCGACAAGGACGGTTGGCAGCCTTATGTCGGACTGGGTGTGAACTACACGATTTTCTTTGACGAGGAAGCGGACAGTGACCTGGAAGGTATTGTCGGCAAGGCGGATCTGGATCTGGACGATTCCTTCGGTCTGGCGGCCTCCGCTGGCGTGGATATTCCGCTTGGTGAGCACTGGGCCTTTAACGTCGGTGTCTGGTACATCGATATTGATACCACTGCTGAAGTGACGCTGCGCGAAGCCGGCAATGCCAAGGTCAAGTTCGATGTAGATATCGACCCCTGGGTTTACAACATCGGTATTGCTTACAAGTTCTGAGCGAATCCCATTTGACCGGCTCACCTACGGTCTGATGGCGTCTGGCCTCGCACTATGTGCGGGGCCTTTTTTTTTGGCTCTTCGCAGACTATCGGGGTTGCTTGGTGGATAGTCACGTTCCAGCTGAGCGGCCACTGCAATCGTGGTATACCCCCGAGCGGTCGAACCCGCTTTGACTCCCTTTCGGGGGTATACCACGATTACAGCGGCCTTCTTCCATTTCGACATCACTATCCACTACCTATACTCGCCGTGACGCGCCGAAGCCGTCGCTGAAGTGCCTGAACCGCCCGTCTGGTACACGCGCCCCGCTGGGGTACCCTCCGTCGGTCGCGAACCGGAAAAGCGCCGTTTCGCTCCCTCTCTCGGCGCGCACTTGCGACGAGCGGTTCAGCCGCTTCACCGACTCTGCATCGAGCACACTACAAGTTTGTACTGGTTTGATCTTGTGGCCTCTCCCGGCGACCTGGAACGTCACAGGGAGCATAGGTAGTGGATAGTGATGTCGAAATGGAAGGAGGAGGCCACAAATGGGGTAAGCCTTCCAAGGGCGTGGAAGTTTCTTTTCAACCGCGGAAGGCTTACCCCATTTGTGGCGTCCGCTTTGTTTGAATGCCTCATCGTTTGAATGCCTCATTCCACGCTAATGTGCGATGAACCCTTTGTTTCTACAGGACGTACGGTACGCCCCCGGGAGGCATGGAGAGCCTGCCCCGCGTTATCGAGTATGCCGGAGGAGGCGTGGTTGGGAATAAGCCCTAAATTTTGTGGAGGCGCCCTGGGGATGCAAGGGGTCTGCGCTGCGTTATCGAGGTATGACGCAGGGAGGTATGTCGTGCAAGGGCACCAAGGTCGTGCAAGGCCACCGAGGCAGGCCGCTAGTAAAATCGGCAGACTGCCCCAGTGGTAAATGGCCTGTGGAAGGTACTGGTCCGGAAGCGATTATTTCGCGGCGGAGCGCTTCTTCCTGACAGTTGCCTTTTTCCTGGGTGCTGCTTTCTTCTTCGCTACGGCCTTTTTCTTGGGCGCGGCTTTCTTCTTCGCTACTGCTTTTTTCTTCGTGGCAGCTTTTTTCTTCGGCGCAGTTTTTTTCTTGCCTTCAAGCTTCTTCTCCAGCTGCTCGGTCTGCTTGGCAAGCTCCAGAATCATTTTGCGGATGCCTTTGAGAGCATCCTTGGCCTGTTTTTGAATGCTCTTTTCCGTGTCGGCCAAAAGCTTGTTTGCGTCTTTCTGGATCTGTGAAACTTTGCTTTTCTTCGATGCCATGGTCAGGCTCCTTCGTTATCAGGTTTGTCTTTGTTTTTTAACAAAGCGAAGAGATTATAGTACAAATATGCAAGGTGTCGTGACTTGATTTATCTGCGTAGTGAGAGTGCTGCAAAAGCTTCGCGGTAGCATGGGTAATAGGCGATAGGTAATACCGGGCATTGCGCCTGGATCACAGTAGTAAATACAGCAAGAGCAGACTGCTAGCCGGACATCCGCAGCCGTTTCAGGTGGGCGTAGTAGGCGCGCATACCCTGCTCAAGCTTGCCTATTTCCGGGGCATCGCAGTCGTACTTTTTCATGGTGGCCAGGGTGCCCCTCCTCAAGCCGCTCAGTTGGCTGCCATTGAATATCGCGTCCATGAAATTCGCAGTGTTGCGGTCGTTCTCAGAGGAAAAGTAATCGTAGAACATGTCACGGAACTCAGGGTTGATGGCGTAATCCTCATAAACGGTAACCCCCTTGATGGTATACATGGTGAAGCCCATCGAGTTCTTGTAAGCGGTGTCTGTGCGCTTGCTATAGCTTATTTGCAGTGCGTTTGGCTTCAGGCAGTCCTCGTATTCCCTGCCGTAGTGCAGCAGGTAAGTTCCCGCTACCAATCCCAGCGCTGAAGGCAGTTTCAGTTTGGCAGTGAGCGGGTTGTTGGCTGGAACATTCACTCCTGTTAGTGCCTCTCCCAGCGCTATCATCGTCTCTACCTGCTGCCGATATAGGCCCA
The DNA here is from genome assembly GCA_030431585.1 of Gammaproteobacteria bacterium. Classification (GTDB taxonomy): domain Bacteria; phylum Pseudomonadota; class Gammaproteobacteria; order Pseudomonadales; family Halieaceae; genus Halioglobus. The sequence continues at coordinate 90,635 of JAUIIQ010000001.1, forward strand.
GAAGCGGCGCGACACTTTGCAGTATGCTTCGGTCAAGTTGTCGCAGCCTGTCGAAGTCCTGATTGTAGAGAGCATTCAGGTAATCGGAACTGTCGTTGCCGCGAAACGGCTGGGCGTATTGCCTGGCCTGGTACAGCGCGTCTTTCAGATCAGCCACAGCGCGTTTGTCCAGGTCACCCAGCAGGAAGTAGGTGCTTTCGAAACGACGTATCTGCGGCGTGCTTTTTTGTTCGGCGAGTTTGTCCAGCAAGTCCTCTTCCAGATCTTCCTGCAGCGCCCATCGTAAGTCCGCCGCCTCGTCCAGCAACTCCGCAACGTCCCGGTGGGCGGCCAGCGCTCCGTATTTCTGCTGCTGGGCATTATTCAGTGTCACCAGGTTGGCAAGCGTTGTGAGTTGCTCTCCCTCCTCTTCCAGCACCTCGAGCGCCTCCAGGTCCTGATCCACGAAATACTCGATCCGGTCATCGATCGCCTGCGAAAAAATGGCCGCGGCATCGTCACAGGTATCGGCTACTTCAGCGGCGCAGCCATGTTCCCCTGTAGTGGCCTGAATCCATTGCTGCATGTAGGCCAGCTCCGCAATGGAGATTTCCTCGCCCGATACATAAGCCACTGCAGATGCTTCCAGATGTCGCTTGTAGACTTCTGTTGCCGGCGTGTTGTCGAGCTCCAGGTTATTCATGATGTTGCCGTAAAGCGTGGTAAACCTGACAAAATCATCCTTTGACCCCAGCAGCAGCTCTGCGAAATTCAGCGCTTGCTCCCTGTTACCCATCTCAGAGGCATAGTCAGACAACTCATCGACGATCGCCACTTTGGGCATCAAGGGTGAGAAGTCGAATCGACGGGTTTGCGCCTTCTGCTGCTCTGTTCGCCGGTCTTCAACGATTTCGTCGGGAACAACATCGGCAAAACGATGTGCCTGAGGCATGGCTGCCAGTTGCGCTGCCTGGGTGTGCGTCATGGTAAGTCCTGATGCAAGCAGCGAACGTGTGCGCTGTTGCCAGCTACGTATCACGTCTTCGCGAAAAACGTTGAAGCGCGATATCTCGAAATAACGTCGGTTGCTGATCTCACCCGCCAGGCGGGCGGCAATCTGTTTCAGCTCACGGCTGTCATCCCGAGACAGGCAATAGGCGGTGAGTTGAGCACCTGTCTCAAGTACCTCCGCGGCAGAGAACTCGGTATAGGGTTTGCCAAAAATGGTGTTGAATACGTCTTCACTGAGCACCGGGTCGATATTCACCCTGTTGTTGGCATCTTTCTCAATCCCGGCCGCGGCAGCCAGCCATTCGCGCACAGGTTTACTGCATTGCCCTGCCGCATCAGGCTGTATATTTGCCTGAATCGCGCTGATGTCAGCAGCCAGTCTTTCGATAAAGTCGTCACTGTCGCTGCTGGCAATAATGCCCAGTTCGCAAGGCCTTCCGCGACCAACTGTAGTGCGCAACACTGCTCTTTCACCATCCGCTGACAGCAGGGCCGACAACGCAAGCTTCCTGTTGTTTTCATCTTCTGTGGTAAAGCGTACTTCCCGCGAATAGGGATAGTAGGAGCCGTTCTCAATCGCACCGCCGCCAAACAGGCTGTAGCCGGCTGCGGTTTTGCCGGCCCTCTGAATCGCCCCGGAGACGGAAATCTGACCGCTTACCGAGTGGTCGTCCAGCGTATTGATTGTCAGTGTTAGCGGGAAAGTACGACCAGAGCAGTACAGCAGGCCTGTCCAGTTGGTATTGGGCCGATACGCTTCAATGTCACTGTGCACAGCCTGCTGGTGATCGTCTGCACCGCATGCCGCGAGAAACGTCACGCACAACAAACTGATAATGAGGTAGTCGCCCAGCCTGGGAGGTACAGCCATTTTCATATTCTCTTGCCTGTCTCGGGATACCGCTCGCGTGGTCAATTGTGGCAGAGGAGCAGAACACAGCGGTCATCTTGCGACGTCACTGTCGTTGCTACTCGCTCAGCCGTGCCTTCAGTGCATAAAGCTTGTCCAGCGCTTCTCGCGGCGTTAAGCCATCCACGTCCAGCGCTTCCAGGTCGTCCAGGACCGGGTGGGGTGCCGGCGTATTGAACAAGTCCACCTGGGGGGAGTCAGGGCCGGCCACCGGTACTTTTCCCGGCGCTGCCACCGGCGGCACATTCTCTGCAGGCCTTGCTGCCTCCAACTCCTGTAGCTTCTCAGCCGCTGCCGCCAGCACCCGCGCGGGTATGCCGGCCAGCTTCGCCACCTGCAGACCAAAACTGCGATTGGCCGGGCCCTCCTGAATGTGGTGCAGGAACACCACATGGTCCTGGTGTTCCGTGGCGTCCAGATGCACGTTGGCCATTGTGGGGCATCTTTCAGGCAGAGCGGTAAGCTCGAAATAGTGGGTGGCAAACAGGGTGAAGGCTTTTACCTGCTGTGCCAGTTCCACGGCGGCCGCCCAGGCCAGGCTGAGGCCGTCAAAGGTGCTGGTGCCGCGGCCTACTTCATCCATCAACACCAGTGAGCGGGGGGTGGCGTTGTGCAGGATATTTGCCGTCTCGGTCATTTCAACCATGAATGTGGAGCGCCCGGATGCGAGGTCGTCGGAGGAGCCGATGCGAGTGAAGATGCGATCCAGCGGTGCCAGCCGGGCTGCGCTCGCCGGCACGTAACTGCCAATGTGCGCCAGTAGAGCGATCACTGCGTTCTGGCGCATGTAGGTCGACTTGCCGCCCATGTTGGGGCCGGTGATCAACAGCATGCGCCGCGACGTATCCAGCAGCGCATCGTTGGCGATAAAGGGCTCCTCCAGAACCTGTTCCACCACCAGGTGCCTGCCCTGGGTGACTTCAAATACCTGTTCCTGGCAAAACTGTGGCCGGCACAGGTGCAGGCGGTCTGCGCGCTCGGCCAGGCAGGCGAGTACGTCGATCTCAGCGACGGCGGCAGCAGTGTCCTGCAGCGCTGCCAGTTGCTGGTTAAGCTGCTCCAGCAGCTCGTCGTACAGGGCCTTCTCCCGCGCCAGCGCGCGACTCTTGCTGGACAGGGCTTTGTCTTCAAACTCTTTCAGCTCAGGTGTGATAAAGCGCTCGGCGTTCTTCAGCGTCTGCCGCCGAATGTACTCTGCGGGAGCCTTGTCGGATTGTGACCGGCTGATTTCGATGTAGTATCCGTGGACCCGGTTATAGCCGACTTTCAAGGTGGCGATACCGGTAGCCTCACGCTCGCGCTGTTCTATCTCCAGCAGGTAGTCGGTGGCACCACCACTGATCCTGCGCAGTTCGTCCAGTTCTTCGTCGTAACCATCGGCAATGACGCCGCCCTCGCGAATCACCACGGGCGGGTTGTCTATCAGGGCACGGTCCAGTAAGTTCACCAGGTCGGGGTAGTCGCCGGCCTGGGCAGCCAGTGTCGCCAGCAGCGGCGCTGGGCAATGGGCCAGTTCAGAGCGCAACGGCGGCAGTGCCGCCAGCGAACTGAGCAGCCGGGTAAGATCCCGTGGCCTGGCGCTGCGTAAAGCCACCCGGGTGAGAATGCGCTCCACGTCACCAATTGGCTTCAGCGCTGAGCGCACGGGCTCATAGTGATAATTGCCACACAGCGCTGCAATGGCATCCTGGCGGCGTTCCAGTGCGCCGATATCGGTCAACGGCCGGTGCAGCCAGCGCCGCAGCAGACGGCTGCCCATGGAGGTAATGCCCCTGTCCAGCACTGAGTACAGGGTGTTGCTGTCGCCGCCGGTCATGTTGATGTCGATTTCCAGGTTGCGGCGGGTTGCTGCGTCCAGTATGACGCTGGCTTCGCGGCTCTCATGGCTCAGCCCGCGGATGTGCGGCAGGCTGGCGCGCTGGGTGTCCTTCACATACTGCAACAAACAGCCGGCAGCGCCAATCGCCAGATCGAGGTCCTCGCAGCCAAAGCCCTGCAGGTCGTGAGTCTGGAACTGGGCATTCAGGGCCCTGCGCGCGCTCTCGCAGTCAAACTCCCATTCCGGCTGCGCACGGGCGCCACGGCGGGAGGTGATGGCGGTATGGCCTATGGTGTCGCAGTACAGGGTTTCGGCCGGGTTGAGGCGCTCCAGCTCGCCGGCCAGAGCCTCGTCACCGCTCAGCTCCAGAACCCGGAAGCGACCGCTGCTGAGATCGAGATAGGCAATGCCATAGGCGTCGCCCCTGTGGCCAATGGCCAGCAGCAGGTTGTCGACACGTTCGTCCAGCAGGGCTTCGTCAGACAGCGTGCCGGGAGTCACCACGCGCACCACCTTGCGTTCAACCGGCCCTTTGCTGGTGGCCGGGTCTCCAATCTGCTCGGCGATCGCTACCGAGACACCGGCCTTGACCAGTCTTGCCAGGTAGCCCTCGGCGGCGTGATAAGGCACCCCGCACATGGGGATGGGGTCGCCATTGGATTTGCCCCGGGCTGTCAGGGTGATATCAAGCAGCTGTGCTGCCTGCTTCGCATCGTCATAAAACAGCTCGTAAAAGTCGCCCATGCGGTAAAAAACCAGATCGCGCGGGTGCTCTGCCTTGATGGCCAGGTACTGCACCATCATCGGCGTGTGGCCGGACCTGGCGCCTTGCTCTGTGTTCTTCATGTAATGTCTGTCAATTCAGCCTGCCGCTCAGCGGCGGAAGTTTCTGGGTTGCCGTTGCATCTGCCGGTGCGGTACAGGCCGATTGCGTTCATGCATGGCGCCCCGGCTGCGCGCGTGTCTGGCCGTGTCGAGATCGTAGCGGTGACTGTTTCGGGAGGACGGCCTGCTGGCTGGTTTTGCCAGGTCGCGGCTCGCCGGTTTCTGCAGGTCCCGGGAGGGACTGTTCAACTGCTTGTCCTGCTTCCAACCACCTTTGTCGCGCGTCTGCCATTGATTGTTTTCATTTCTGACCACCCTGCCATCACGATCCGCATACACGTTATTTTTCAGCTTGTTATTGGAGCTTGCACGTTTCAGGTCACGTTGCACGGCTTGTGGCTTTGCCTTGCGGTCGCGGTTTTCGGCGCGGTTATAGAGATTGTCGCGACGCAGCGAGTCGCGGTTGAGGTTGATATCCTTGCGGTCTATGCGGTTGCCGATATCGACACGGTTACCCACATTGATATTGTTACCAATGTTGATGTTGCCGGTATTGATCACTACGGGTCCGCGGTAGCCGCCACCGTACCAGCCGTGATGGTAGTTGTGGTAGTAACCGCCACCCCAGCTGACCCCGAAGTTGAAAAAGCCACTGCTCCAGCTCACGCCAAAGTTCCAGCCGGTCCAGGGGTTGTACCCAACGTTAAAGCCCCAGGTAGGATGGCGAGGGTAATACCAGGGGCCGGGGTAGGGCCGGTAGTACCACCCGGAGCCATAAACCGGTACGCCGTAATAGGGGAAGGACCACAGGTAACCCGGCGTGTAGCCAACGTAAACGACCTCCGGGGTCGATTCATAGACGGTGACATAGCTCGTGTTGTACACCGGTGAGCTGGGAGGAATCTTTTTGATTTCATCGCTGGGGATGGCATCGGCTACCGTCCACGGGCCAGTGGCCCCGGCGGCGGTAAACCAGACGCCGTTGTCCACTGCGTAGTACGTACCCTTGATCTTCAGCACCTGGGTTGCGGTGTTTACTGCATAGGCTACGGCGGTGCCGGGAATGTCCTCGAATTCGGGTTTGCCTTCATACTCTACCGTCAGGGTGGCGTCGCGGCTGATAGCGGCCGTCTGCGGTATTTGTGCGTCCAGCACAGCCTCTTCTGCCTCCGGAGTGCCCGCAACCGATGTACGCAGGCCACCGATATCTGAGGCCGGAGGAATGTTCGCAAAGGCAGCGGGCAGTTCATCGGCGGGTACGAAGGTCCACGGTCCGTCGTTGCTTTTGGCCCGGAACCAGCGACCAGACAGCAGCAGATACATGTTGCCGGTTGGCAGGTCACGCAACCAGGGCGATTCGGTATTGGTCACGTAGAGCACCTCACCACCCTCCAGAGCGGTCCATTGCGGTGCACCATCGGTAACGATCAATTCGGTGGGGGTGGTGGCTACTACAATCTCCGGCGGGGTTGGCCAATCAGGCGTGTCGGGGTCGGCTTCGGGCATTGCCTTCATCAGGTCCGCAGGTGGTGTTTGCGTGGGTGTCCAGGGTCCCATAGCGGACTCGGCCTGGTACCAGAGTTTACCGTTGGTGACGTAATGTTTGCCGCTTTTGCTCCGCACTACAGCGATGGGTGCATTCACCACGCGTTGGTAAGGGCTGTTGTCTATGTCGGCGTATATCGGTTGGCCATCGTAGCTCAACAGCACCGCCAGTTTTTCCCGAAACACGATTTTTGGCGGGTCGTTGTTCAGCTTTTCCAGGCTTCTGGATTCCAGTTCGGCCGTGGCCAGGCTGGCGGCCAGGCGTTCATGTGATATTTCAAAACCCGTGTCCGGTATGGCCGCTTCCACAATAGCCGTAAAGCGTTGCTCGCCCGCGTCCTTTGACTCCGGCCAGCGCACCTTGGTCACTCTCAGGTCTCGCACCAGAGCCGTGTCTGAATTCCTGTCGGTGTCCACGCGGGCCTCGAACCAGAAAGTGCCGAAAATCTGCTCGTCGTCACCCTTGGGTATCAGTGCCATCGCGGCGCGGCCGCTGAGCTGATTGCCTTTGAAAGACTCAGGCTGGGGCTGGTAGACGATGATGGTTCCCTGTTCCGCCACGACTTCCTGGGGCCATTCCAGGGCCAGTGTGGCTGCAGGGGTAGCGGACAGCAGTACAAAGAGAAAGGCGCTGAAAGCGCGAGTGAAAGTGGTCAAAGTAGCCCCCGGATACGTGTCAGCGCCCCAGTCAGCGCGAGTCGGATTCCGCGGTGGAGGGGCCTGTGTTTTGAGACACGACAGTATAGGGGGGTTGGGCGGGCTGTCCAAGCGACAGCCCGCAGCGGCTATCAGCCCTCAAATGCCTTGCGCGGTGCGGATACACCCGGAGCGTCTGAGCCTTTCAGGTAGGCCAGCATGGTGTCAGCGTCCGATACTTCGAAGGGATCAGTTGGGCAGTTGTCACCAAAGTCCGGTTCTACAAACATCTTTTCGATCACGCCGTCATCGACGACCATGGAGTAGCGCCATGAGCGCATGCCAAAGCCGACGTTGGATTTATCCACCAGCATACCCATCTTGCGGGTGAACTCACCGTTGCCATCAGGCAGCAGGTAAATTTTTTCGTTGCCGATACTCTTGCCCCACTGAAACATAACGAAGGCATCGTTGACGGATACGCAGACAATTTCGTCCACGCCCAAAGCCTGGAAGTCGTCGTAGAGTTCTTCATAGCGCGGCAGGTGGTTGGAGGAACAGGTGGGTGTGAAAGCGCCTGGCAGGGAAAACACCACGACTTTCTTGCCAGCGAAGATATCGGCGGTGGTTTTGTCTTCCCAACGGTAGGGATTTGGCCCTTCCACGGATTCATCGCGTACGCGGGTCTTGAAGGTAACGTTAGGGACATTTTCTGGGGTTGGCATCATGATCTCCTTGGACCGTGTGAGTGTGGTTATAAAGATAGACAATCAGGTCACCATTATCTAATTAATTGTGCCTATGCTTGCCTGCAGCTTTTTACTATCGCAATGGCGCTGTTAGTATTGGCCACCTTGCCCGCATAGTGAGTGCTCAGGGAGCATACAGGCTTGTGTTGAGACGTTGTTTACAGGTGCCATCCCATGGTTGATATACGCCCACTGGACCTGGTGGCCGATTCTCCCTGGTTCTCCGGGCTGCCGCAGGATGCCCTGCGGCGGCTCGCGGGGTCGGCCTCTATCCGTCCTTATCCCAGGGGTGGCCAGGTTTATAGTGAGGGTGAGGTCACTACAGAGGTATTTTGCGTGGTGACGGGAAGGCTGCGCCTGGCCATCTCCAGCAGCGAAGGACACGATTTCGCCGTGGTCGACCTCAGTCACGGGTTCTGGTTTGGTGAACCGGTGCTCGCCAGCAACGCCCCACGTGTGGCAGCTGTGCAGGCCCTCACCAATGCTGATGTTCTGTGCATCCCGCGGCATACGGTACTGGAGGTGGCAGAGGCCCACCCGCTGATGTACCGCAACCTGTTTCACGACCATGTTGCCGCCACGCGCAAGCTTTACGGTCTTTTGGGGGGCATGCTGTTCTATCCGTTGCGTGCCCGCGTGGCATCGAGGCTGCTCAGTTTTGCCGAAGAATATGGCGTGGCCGAAGAGGATGGCACGCGCATCGACATCCGGTTGACCCAGTACGACCTGGCCCAGTTGGCGCTGGGATCACGCCAGCGGGTGAACAAGGTGTTGCGCACGTTTACTGAGCAGGGGCTGATCGAGACTCGCGATGACAGAGTGATTGTGCTGGATCGGGAGGCGCTGGCGGCGGAAGTCGAACCGGGTTGATGTCGCGCAGGTGACAGCGGCCAACCGGTGGTGTTGCTAGGATGCTCTTCCCGTCAGCAAAATCAGCCCGGAGCATACTATGGCAATTAGAATTGTACCCAAAGACGAACTGGTCAACGAGATAGGCAAGAAGTTTGATCCAGGCGAGTGGGTGACGCTGGACCAGGACCGCATCAACGCTTTCGCTGACTGCACAGAAGATCATCAATTTATTCATATCGACGAGGAAAAAGCCCGGGAGACCCCGTTCGGGGGCACCATTGCGCACGGCTTTCTGACCCTCTCCATGCTGGTGAAGATGGTTGAAGGTATTGGCGTGGCGCCTGAAAACGTGGTGATGGGAATTAACTATGGCTTTGACAAAGTCCGCTTCCTGGCGCCAGTCCGTGCCGGCAAGAGAGTCCGTGCCCACGTGGAAGTACTGGATGTGAGCACCAAGGACGGCAGCCGATTCCTGATCAAGCAGGGTATCTCGGTGGAGATTGAAGATGAAGAAACACCGGCATTGGTTGCAGAGTGGTTGTCGATGGTTGTCGCCGGCTGAACACCGGATTGCGCGCTTCAAGGGCGCGCAGGCCTCTCAGTAGACTCAATGAAAGGAGAAGAACATGTCTATTCGCTATGACGGCAAGGTCGCGATTGTTACCGGTTCCGGTCAGGGCCTGGGCCGCAGTCACGCAATTGAGCTGGCCAAGCGTGGTGCCAGGGTGGTGGTTAACGACCTTGGCGGCAATGTGGATGGCTCGGGCGGGGGTTCTGAAGCCGCGCTCGCAGTGGTCGCCGAGATTCAGGCCGCCGGAGGTGAGGCTATCGCCAATGGCGCCAATGTAGCGGATTACGCGCAGGTGGAAGCCATGGTCAAGCAGGCGATGGATGAGTGGGGTCGGGTAGACATACTTGTCAACAACGCCGGTATCCTTCGCGACAAAAGCTTCGCCAAAGGTTCGCTGGAGGATTTTCGCCTGGTGTTGGATGTACACCTGATGGGCACGGTGAATTGCACCAAAGCCTGCTGGGATATCATGCGTGAGCAGGCTTATGGCCGCGTCGTGGTCACCACCTCCTCGTCGGGCCTGTACGGTAATTTCGGCCAGACCAATTACGGCGCTGCCAAGATGGGTGTTATCGGCCTGATGAACACGCTGGTACAGGAAGGCGCGAAGTACAATATTCGCGTCAACGCGCTGGCGCCCACCGCTGGAACACGCATGACCGAGGGCTTGATACCCGAAGAAGCCTTTGCATTGCTGACCCCCGAGACAGTAACACCGGCTGTACTTTACCTGGTCAGCGAGGATGCCCCCAACAAGACCATTATGTGCGCCGGCGCGGGTGCTTACGCCGTCGCCAAAATTATCGAAACCGACGGCACCTGGTTGTCGCCGGAGGAGCAGACCCCGGAAGGAATTGCCGCACACTGGGATGCCATTACGTCAGCGCAGGGTGAGACTCAGCCAGAGGCGGGCTTTGAACAGACAGTGAAGATGACCGGGAAAGCGATGGCAGGTCTGGGTATCGCCAGGGACTAGCCGGGGCCGTTCGGACCGGTGTTGACAGTGCGCAAATTACAGGAGAACAAGAAATGAAAGCAGTTGTATGCAAGGAGTTGGGCCTGCCCGACAAACTGGAACTGGTCACGGACTGGCCCGAACCCACACCGGGCGATCACGATGTGGTAGTGGAGGTGAAAGCCGCCGGCCTGAACTTTCCCGATGTGTTGATGATTCAGGGCAAGTACCAACACCAGCCGGAAATGCCGTTCATCCCCGGCGGTGAATGTGCCGGTATCGTCAAGGCTGTGGGTAGCAAAGTGGTGCGTTACCAACCCGGGGACAAGGTGATTGCAGCGGCCGGCACAGGTGCTTTCAGCGAACAGGTTGTGGCCAATGAATTCGGTGTGTTCGCGATGCCCGAGGCACTGAGTTTTGAGCAGGCGGCGGGTGTGTGCATTACTTATTTCACCTCGTACTACGCGTTGAAGCAGAGGGCCAATATTCAGCCGGGGGAGACCCTGTTAGTGCTGGGCGCTGCCGGCGGTGTTGGCTCTACGGCGGTGGAATTGGGCAAGTTGATGGGCGCGAAAGTTATTGCGGCGGCCAGTTCGCAGGAGAAGCTGGAGCTGTGCAAGAAATTGGGTGCCGATGAGTTGATCAATTACAGTGAAGTGTCCCTGAAGGACGCCGTACGTGAGCTCACAGATGGCAAGGGTGTGGACGTCATCTATGACCCTGTAGGCGGTGACTACTCGGAACCCGCGGTGCGCAGCATGGCCTGGAACGGACGCTACCTGGTGATCGGTTTTGCCAGTGGTCCTATTCCCTCTATCCCGCTGAACCTGGCACTGCTGAAAGGCTGCTCGATTGTCGGCGTTTTCTGGGGGCGATTCGCCGGCGAGCAGAGCGATGTGCAGATGAAGAACGTGGAAGAGCTCTGGACACTCTTCGATGAAGGCAAGCTCAACCCGGTGGTAACAGATTGCTTCCCGCTGGAACAGTATGAGGAAGCATTCAATTGCCTCATCGACCGCAAGGCCCGCGGTAAGGTGATTCTCACCACCTGAGCCGCTTCGCCCCCGGGCAGTCTCTCGCGGCTGTCCGGTAGCACGCCTTGCCAAACTGTTTGCCTGAGGATTCTCCATGCCTGCCCCCCTGTTAGACCGTCGTGACCTTGAATTCATGTTGTATGAAGTGTTTGACGTGGAGGCCAGCCTCTCGCGGGAACGCTACTGTGACCATAACCGGGAAACCATCGACGCGGCGATGGATGTGGCGGAGACTGTCGCCGAAAAGTACTTCCTGCCCTACCGGCAGAAGATAGATACCCATCAGCCTACCTTCGATGGCAAGCAGGTGCAGATGATCCCCGAGATCAGGCAAGCCAATGATGCCGTAATCCAGGCCGGGCTGGCTTCACCGGGCGCAGACTACGAGGTGGGCGGTATGCAACTGCCGGCACTGGCTGCGTCCGCGGTGTTCGCCTACCTCAATGCGGCGGGCAGTACAGCCATGGGATACATAGGCCTGACCAATGCCAACGCCAACCTGATCGATGCCCATGGCACAGACGAACAGAAAACCAGGTGGGTACTGCCCCAGCGCAGCGGCCGCTTTGCCGGCACCATGGCCATGAGCGAACCCGGTGCCGGCTCCAGTCTTGCTGATCTCACTACGACAGCCGTGCCCCATGACGACGGCAGTTACCGCATAAGCGGCAATAAAATCTGGATATCCGGCGGCGATCACGAGCTGACAGAAAATATTGTGCACCTGGTGCTCGCCAGGGTGAAGGGCGCGCCCAAAGGTGTTAAGGGTATATCGCTGTTTATTGTGCCCAAGTTTCTGGTCAATGAAGACGGCAGCCTTGGCGAGCGCAACGATGTCACGCTGGCGGGGCTGTTTCATAAGATGGGGGGGCGCGGACAAACCTCCACAGCGCTGAATTTTGGTGAAAACGGCGGTGCAGTCGGTTACCTGGTGGGTGAAGAGAACCGCGGCCTGATGTACATGTTCCACATGATGAACGAGGCGCGGATAATGGTGGGTACCATGGCGGCCACTACCGCCTTGTGTGGTTATCAGTACTCGCTTGACTACGCCAGGGAAAGACCTCAGGGCCGATTACCTTCGGCCAAGGACCCGTTGTCGCCGCCGGTCAATATTATTGAGCACGCAGATGTAAAACGCATGTTGCTGGCGCAGAAAGCGTATGCCGAAGGCGCCTATGCCCTGTGCTTGCTCGGCAACCAACTGGTTGATGATGAGCACACCGCACCCACCGACGAGCAACGCGCCCAGGCGCATGAGCTCCTGGATTTCCTTACGCCTGTTATCAAGAGCTGGCCGTCTGAATACGGTCCCAAAGCCAATTCCTACGCTATTCAGGTGCTTGGTGGGGCAGGCTATGTCAACGAACACCCGGTAGAGATGATGTACCGCGACAATCGGCTCAACCCCATTCACGAGGGCACCACCGGGATTCAGTCTCTGGACCTGCTGGCGCGTAAAGTGCCGCAGAATAATATGGCTGGATATCGCGCCTGCCTGCAGGCGATAGGTGCAACCATTGCCAGCGCCAGGCAATTGGCAGAGCTGGCTGATTGTGCCACCGAGTTGGAGAACTCGGTGGCCACCCTGAGCAGAACCACGGACGTCCTGATGTCAGCCATGCTGGAGAAGGATATAGACCTGGTGCTGGCGAACTCAGTGAAGTATCTGGATCTGTTTGGCCACGTGGTGATTGCCTGGATGTGGCTGAAGCAGGGCATCGTCGCGGCGAATGCGCTGGCGGCGCAGCCCCACGAATCAGATGTCGCCTTTTATCGGGGTAAGCTGCAGGCCATGCGCTATTTCTTCCGCTATGAATTGCCAGAGACTGAGGTGTGGGCAGCGCTGCTCATGCGTCTGGACGACACCTGTCTGGGCATGCAGAACGACTGGTTCTGACTCCGCGTAGCGGGCTTCTCAGGCTTTGCGTGGGTTGCTGGCGATAAACGCATTTACCACCTCAGCGAGGGTCTCGCCCTGGTCTTCCTGCAGAAAATGGCCGCCATTTTCAATTATGGTGTGGGCTTGCCCCTGGCAACCGGGTATCAGTTTCTGCATTACCGCATCACCACCGGCGGTGATCGGGTCGGAATCACTGAATGCGGTGAGGAAGGGCTTCTCCCATTTCGCCAGCACGTCCCAGGCAGCACGGTTGGGCTTGCAGGCCGGGTCATCGGGTGTTGCCGGCACGAGCATGGGAAACTGACGCGCGCCTTCCTTGTACGTTTCGTCAGGAAAGGGTGCGTCATAGCCGCGCAGGGTGTCGGCGTCCAGCTCGGTTGTGGTGGCACCATTGATGATGTTTGCCACCGGAAATTCGGGGACCTGCTGGGAGAAGTTGCGCCAGTCAATGAAAGCCTGCCCGAGGTCATGCTCCCCGGTAGGCAGCATGGTGTTGGCGGCTACAATACGCGCAAACCGTCTCGTGTTTGTCGCCGCCAGACGCAAGCCGATCAGGCCGCCCCAATCCTGGCAGACCAGTGTGATGTGGTGTAAGTCCAGCTGATCCAGAACCGCCTGCATCCAGTCTACATGTCGTTGATAGGTATAGTCTTCACGCCGGCTGGGTTTGTCGGAACGGCCAAATCCGGGCAGGTCAGGCGCAATAACCCGATTCCCTGCAGATACCAGCACCGGGATCATTTTTCGGTAGAGAAAGCTCCAGGAAGGCTCGCCGTGCAGCAGCAGAACCGGGTCTGCACCCGCGGGACCCTCGTCGAGGTAGTGCACACGCAACTCGCCGCCCTCGCTGTCGTCAACCAGCAGGTAGTTGGGCTTGAAGGGGTAGCCGGAAAGGTTCTCGAAGCGTTCGTCTGGCGTGCGTAGATGCTGCATGGTTTGTCCCTTTGGGTTGCTGTGGCAGTTGCAACGGCTCACGGCTGTTAGCTCACCGGGGCCGATGCTGGTAACAGCATAGCTTATGAATCCGCCTGTGGTGAATGTTAGACTGTGCGATTCGGGATCAGCTCCCGGCAGGAGTGCCGCCTGGCCCGAGGCAGGCGCTAACGTCAACGTCCTGGTTTCGGCGCAGGATCGGGCATTCATCAATGCCGGCAGGGGTATTGCCGGCTGCGCGGAGTAAGTGTGGTAACAACGAGGCTTGTAATACATTCCGGAGGGCATAAAACGGGTTCCTCGGCGATACAGCGCTATCTGTTCCAGCAGCGAGAGCAGCTCGGTGACGCCATCTACCTGCACCGGGACACGGCAAACTCGTCCCTGTGGATGCTGCATGCTTTCAAGCGTGACCTTGCTGAACTGCCTGCTTTTCGTCACCTGCAATTGACAGAGACTGACGTATGCGAGCTGCGTGAACGTGCCCGGGAGAGGCTGCACAGTCTTGCAATGCAGTGCCAGGCATCGTTGGCCGTGCTGTCTGCCGAGGCAATCGCATCGTTTTCCCTGGGCGAGCTGAACGAGATGAAGTCCTTCCTGGCACCGTTGTTTTCCCGTGTGGAGATTCACCAGTACTTTCGCCCCATGAAGTCGCGCATGGAGAGCGCTTATCAGGAGCGTCTGAAACACCGGTTTGCTTCACTGGAAAAGAAATTTCACCTGGGCTACAACCGCAGAATAGAGCTGCTGGATGAAATTTTTGGACGTGAGAACGTCAATATCCACAAGTACGACGCGACGGAGTTTCCCGGGGGGGATGTGGTAGCGCACTTTCTGAGTGCTCTGGATCTGCCTGTGGAGCAGTCTGCTTTAAGTCAGTCATACAATGAGGGACTGTCTCTGCCCGCGGTACAACTGCTTTATGTTTATCGCAAATTCAATCCCAGCCTGACACCCGCTGACCGGGCCATTGTGAAACAGCTCTCGCACATGCCTGGCGATCCATTTCGTTTCCACAGTGCGCTGTACCACGAACTGTTGGCGAATGGGCCAAATGCGGTGTTTCTGTTTGAGCAGCGTGTGGGGTTTTCTATCACCGAGAACCTCACTGCAGACGACGCGATTGGTATTCGCAGCGAACAGGACCTGGCTGAGATTCCGCAGCAGTCACTGCGTTGGTTGAGTGACACGCTCAGTCGCCCTGGGGGGACGACGGTTGTACCGCCAGCGGATGCCGACCTGTCGGCAGTCGCTGCCCTGGTGGCCAGCTTACACGAGCCGGGGTGAACCTCAGGAAGCGGGGGCGTGCTGGCGAAGTATCAGCGTATCGCCACGCTGGGTGAACTCAATGTGTTTCAGGAAAGACATTCCCAGCAGTACTTCCTCTATTCCCATGCCGGGCGCTATGCCCGCCTGCACGTCGCTCAGGGCGATATCGCCCACCGCAACCGAATCCAGCCGGGCGGCGTAGCTAACGGCGGTGCCGTTCGCTGTCTGGGTGCGGTAGGCGCGGCCCCGCGGTATGCCCAGTCGCCTGGCAACCGCGTCGGGAATGGCGACGCCGGTGGCGCCGGTATCCAGCATGAAGGTGACGGGTTGTCCGTTTATTTCACCGCTGGTGACGTAGTGGCCAAAGCGGTTGCGCTGCAGCACGACCTCGCGAACCCCCGCCTCTGTATAACGGGTCTGCAACTGCTGATTGGGGTTGAACTGGCGTTCGAGCACATCGCCGAAGAACACCGCGCCCAGCGCCAGCAGCGTGAGCCAGGCCAGAACCATCATGCCCACGCCCATGCGCTTTTGTGCCTTTAAAGGTTCTGCCGGTTCCACGTGCTGTATCGTCAGGCCTGTTCGCTACAGGTCCAGGTCGCTGGCGTCATGGCGCTCGGGAACGCGCTCTTCCTCCGGCCCCCAGATGCGGTTGACGCGTTGCCCACGCTGCACGGCCGGACGGGCTTCGACATCCTGCGCCCAACGTAATACATGGGTATAGGATTTCACGTCGAGGAATTCCTGCGCGCCGTAGATTTCACCGGTAATCAGAGCGCCGTACCAGGGCCAGGTCGCCATGTCGGCAATAGTGTATTCATCGCCGGCCAGCCAGGGTACCTGCGCCAGGCGCTTGTCGAGGACGTCCAGTTGGCGTTTGACCTCCATGGTGAAACGGTTGATCGGGTATTCCCATTTTTCCGGTGCGTAGGCATAGAAGTGACCGAAGCCTCCGCCGAGATAGGGTGCGCTGCCCATCTGCCAGAACAGCCAGGACAGGCACTCTCCGCGGTTGGCACCGGTGGGAAGGAATGCTCCGAACTTGTCCGCCAGGTACAGCAGGATGGCGCCGGATTCAAACACGCGGGTGGGCGGATTGGTGCTGTGATCGACCAGCGCGGGAATCTTTGAATTGGGGTTGGCCGCAACAAAACCGCTGCTGAACTGCTCTCCTTCCATTATGTTGATGGTGTAGGCGTCGTATTCAGCCCCCTCAATGCCCAGCGCCAGGAGTTCCTCCAGCAACACGGTCACCTTGATGCCATTGGGCGTGGCCAGGGAATACAGTTGCAGGGGGTGCTTGCCTACCGGCATGTCCTTGTCGTGGGTAGGGCCGGAGACCGGACGGTTGATGTTGGCAAATTTGCCTTCGCCTTCACCGTCCCATTGCCACACTTTGGGTGGTACGTAGCTGTTGTCAGCCATAGTCAGATGTCCTTCAGTTCGTCAAACGAGTTGATGGTGCGCGGTGCGTACTGTGCCCTGCGTCCCTCCATGGCAGACATCACCGCTTCCATCTGGTTGCCCTTGGCGATGATCTGGCCCTGCAGTTTCTCTTCCAGGCGCAGCCCGGCGACGTCATCGCCGTGCCAGCTGTTGTCCAGCAGGTATTTGCCCAGGGTGATCGCGTCGGGGCTGCGGCTCGCGATATCGCCGGCCATGGTTAATGCGGCGGCCACGGGGTCTTCCTCAATGCGCGTTACCAGGCCGAGCGCCTGTGCTTCCTCTGCTTCTACGACCCGCCCGGTAAAGGTGAGTTCCTTGGCCACGTCCAGCCGCACCAGGTCGCGCAGGGTCTGGGAGGCAGACATGTCGGGGATCAAACCCCACTTGATCTCCATAACCGACAATTTGGTATCCGGGCTCGCCAGGCGTATATCCGCGCCCATCGCAATCTGTAAGCCGCCACCATAAGCGACTCCGTGCAGGGCGCAGATCACCGGCACCGGCACGGACCGCCAGACATAGGCCGGGCTCTGGTAGTAGTTGGGCCAGAAGCCACCTCGACCTTCGCCGAAGAAATCACCACCTGTGCCGCCCCCGGCAAAGTTCTCAAGATCCAGGCCCGCGCAGAAGCCCCGGCCTTCACCGGACAGCACCACGGCACGTACGTCTTTGTTCTTTGCTACCTCGTGGCCCGCGGCAATAATGGCATCGAACATCCCCCAACTAAGGGCGTTCATTTTTTCCGGCCGGTTGAGTCGCACATGGGCAACGTGTTCCTCAACGTGAATTGTGACCAGTTCGGGCATTGCAAGTCTCCAGAGTGTTAGCGAGCAAGTGCAGAGTATAACCGCAAAAAGACCATGTAATCAGTGCACACTGAATGTGTCGGCCAAAGCGCCACCGAGCTGGCAGGCAACGCAATCGAAATGCAAGGTTTCCCTGTTGCGCCTCGGCTGTTTTAATTGCACTGTGCCAATTCATCCAAAACGGGGAACAGGAAATGAAAACACGCGCAGCTGTCGCTTTTGGCGCAGGTAAACCGCTGGAAGTTGTGGAAGTTGATCTGGAGGGGCCTCGCTCCGGTGAAGTGCTGGTGGAGATGAAGGCAACGGGCGTCTGTCATACCGATGCATTTACCCTGTCAGGCGATGACCCCGAGGGAGCGTTCCCCGCTATCCTCGGACACGAGGGCGCTGGCGTAGTGGTGGATGTGGGGCCGGGGGTGACCAGCCTCAAGCCCGGTGATCATGTTATTCCCCTGTACACTCCGGAATGCCGTGAGTGCGACTTTTGCCTGCACCCCAAAACCAACCTGTGTCAGTCGATTCGTGAAACCCAGGGGCAGGGTGTGATGCCTGATGGCAGCAGCCGTTTCTCGCTGGATGGCAAGCCCATCCTGCACTACATGGGCTGTTCAACGTTCTCCAACTACACGGTAATGCCGGAAATAGCGCTGGCGAAAGTTCGCTCCGATGCGCCCTTCGACAAAATCTGCTACATCGGTTGCGGCGTCACCACCGGCATTGGCGCGGTTGCGTTCACCATGAAGGTGGAGCCCGGCTCCACCGTCGCGGTATGGGGCCTGGGCGGCATTGGCCTGAATGTGATCCAGGGTGCAAAAATGGTGGGCGCCTCACGCATCATCGGTGTCGATATCAATCCTGACAAGGTCGCTCTGGCGAAGCAGTTTGGCATGACTGACTTTGTGAATCCCAAAGACGTGGATGACGTGGTAGGGCACCTGGTGGAAATCACCGGCGGTGGCCTGGACTACACCTTCGAGTGTATCGGTAACGTCAATACCATGCGTCAGGCGTTGGAGGCCTGCCACAAAGGCTGGGGCGAGAGCTGCATTATTGGCGTTGCCGGTGCCGGCCAGGAGATATCCACGCGGCCTTTCCAACTGGTTACGGGACGCAGTTGGAGAGGCACAGCATTTGGCGGCGCCCGTGGCCGCACCGATGTGCCGAAAATCGTCGACTGGTATATGGATGGACGCATCAATATAGATGACCTGATCACGCATACCATGCCACTGGACGATATCAACAAGGCTTTCGACCTGATGCATTCCGGCGAAAGCATTCGCTCTGTCGTGCTGTACTGAGGAGATGGCATTGGAAAAAGTTGCTGAAAACCGGTGCTTTGGTGGCCGCCAACTGCGCTATCGCCATGCCTCGCAGGCCCTGGGCTGTGATATGCAGTTCTCTATTTATCTGCCGCCGCAGGCAGAAGACGCTGCTGTGCCTGTGCTGTACTGGCTCTCTGGCCTTACCTGCACGGACGAAAACTTTGTACACAAGGCCGGCGCCCAGCGTTATGCCGCGGAGCATGGCATCGCGGTGATTGCGCCCGACACCAGCCCACGGGGTGAAGGCGTACCTGATGACCCGGAAGGCGACTGGGACTTTGGCCTGGGAGCAGGGTTCTATGTGAATGCCACGGAGCAACCCTGGGCCGCCCATTACAATATGTATGATTACGTGGCCAGTGAGTTGCCAGCACTGGCGGGTGCCAACTTCCCGCTGGACAGCGCTCGCGCGGCCATTTCTGGCCACTCCATGGGAGGGCACGGGGCGCTTACCATTGCCCTGAAGAGCCCGGGGCGTTACCGGTCTGTCTCGGCGTTTGCGCCCATCTCATCGCCTCTGAACTGCCCCTGGGGCGAAAAAGCGCTGAGCGCCTACCTGGGTGAGGACCGGCTTGAGTGGGAAAATTACGACAGCTGCGTGCTGTTGCGCAGGGCCGCCGAGCAGCTGCCCATGCTGGTGGATCAGGGTGATGCGGATGACTTCCTGCGTGAGCAGCTCAAACCGGAGCTGTTGCAGCAAGCGGCCTCCGACGTGCAGTATCCCCTGCAACTACGCATGCAGGCAGGATACGATCACAGCTACTTTTTCATTGCCAGTTTTATCGGGGAGCATATCGCCTTTCACGCTTCCCACTTACAGGCGTAGCTGGCAGGCCCGATGGCGGCGCGCCGTCAGGCCATAATGCCAACTGGACGCCAGGAGGAATAAGCGCGTGGATCCGCAACGATTGCTCGCACAGCTGCTTTGTCAATACGAGGGTATGCCCGGTGGTTTGCTGCCGCTGTTGCAGGCCATCCAGGAGGACTTCGGCTTCATTCCGCGCGAGTCTGTGCCCGCTATCGCCCAGGTGATGAACCTCTCCGCGGCGGAAGTGCACGGTGTTATCAGCTTCTATCATGACCTGAGAACGGAGGAAGCGGGTCGCCATACCTTGCAGATATGCTGCGCCGAATCCTGCCAGGCCGCCGGCGGCAGGGCTCTGGAAGCGCGAGCGCAGGAGGTGCTGGGCATAGGCTTTGGCGAGACCACCGGCGACGGCGCAGTTACGCTTGAGGCAGTCTATTGCCTGGGCAATTGTGCCTGCTCGCCATCGCTGCGCATCGGCAACAACACGTGGGCGCGGGTAGATACAGCGCTACTGGACTCGCTGATAGCGCAACTGCGCAGCGCTGAGGTGTTGTCTTGACCACGCGGTATTTCATACCGCGTGACACCACCGCGCTGGCAGTGGGCGCGCAGAGTGTGGCTGATGCCTTGAGTCAGGCCCTGCAAGGCCAGGAGGATGTGACCATTGTGCGCAACGGGTCGCGCGGCGCGTTCTGGCTGGAGCCATTACTGGAGATTGAGCGAAACGGTGAGCGGGTGGGCTTTGGCCCGGTGTCGGTCGCTGATGTACCGACTATCCTCGCCCTGGGTCCGTCAGATCAGGCTGGCCATCCGCTGTACCTGGGCCCTGTGGAGGCCCACCCCTGGTTTGCCGGCCAGCAACGCCTGACCTTCGCCCGGGCGGGCCTGGACGACCCCTTGTGTCTGGAAGCTTACCTGGCCCGTCATGGTTTCGATGGCCTGGAGCATGCCGTGCACCTGCCGCAGGCTGACATTGTTGACGAGATCACCCGCTCCGGCCTGCGTGGCCGTGGCGGCGCGGCGTTTCCGGCCGGCATCAAGTGGCGGACGGTGATGGAAGCAGCAGGCGATGAAAAGTATGTCGTTTGTAACGCCGACGAGGGTGACTCAGGCACCTTCGCCGACCGCCTGCTGATGGAGGCAGACCCGTACCAACTGATAGAGGGCATGGCCATTGCGGGCGTCGCTGTGGGTGCCAGGCAGGGTTATATCTACCTGCGGTCCGAGTACCCTCACGCCTGGGACGTTCTGCACAAAGCCATTGCCAAGGCAGAGGCGGCGGGGTATCTCGGTGAGGGTATCTGCGACAGCGACAAGCATTTCCACCTTGAGTTGCGCCTGGGGGCAGGGGCCTATATCTGCGGCGAAGAAACCGCCTTGCTGGAGAGCCTGGAAGGGCGCCGCGGCATGGTGCGCGCGAAGCCGCCACTGCCCGCTCACCAGGGCCTGTTTGGCAAGCCGACTGTGGTCAACAACGTGCTTACACTTGCCGCGACAAGCAGCATCATGGCCGACGGGGCCGAGGCCTATGCCGCCCTGGGTGCGGCACGCTCACTGGGGACGCTCACGGTGCAACTGGCGGGCAATATTCGCCGCGGTGGGCTGGTGGAAGTGCCCTACGGAATGAGCCTGCGGGAGCTGATAGAACAGTTTGGCGGCGGCACCCGCTCGGGGCGACCTGTGCGGGCGATACAGGTGGGCGGCCCGCTGGGCGCGTATCTTCCCGAGTCACTCTGGGATACGCCACTGGACTATGAGGCCATGGCCGCCGTGGGCGGCATGCTTGGTCATGGTGGTGTGGTGGTGTTTGACGATACTGTGGATATGGCGGAGCAGGCACGCTTTGCGATGGCCTTCTGTGCGCAGGAGTCCTGCGGCAAATGCACCCCCTGCCGTGTCGGTTCGGTGCGCGGGGTTGAAGTGATTGACCGCATCATTGCCAGGGAAGAGCCCGAGCAGAATATCGACCTGTTGCACGACCTCTGCGACACCATGGAGGCAGCCTCTTTGTGCGCTATGGGAGGGCTTACGCCGCATCCGGTGCGCAGTGCGTTGCGGCACTTTCCACAGGACTTCAACTGAGGCTTAGCGTCATGTTGCACTATTACGAACCGCAAAAGGACTTTGGTACGCCTGCCGCGCAGTCTGCAGAGCAGGTGTCATTGACCGTGGATGGCGTGACGCTGGAGGTACCTGCCGGTACATCGGTGATGCGCGCGGCAGCGCTGGTGGGTGTGAAGGTGCCAAAACTGTGCGCCACGGATGCGCTGCAGCCCTTCGGGTCCTGTCGGGTATGCCTCGTTGAAATAGCTGGCCGCAGGGGCTTTCCCGCATCCTGCACAACACCTGTCGAAGAGGGCATGCAGGTGCAGACACAAACCCCGGCGCTGGCAAAACTGCGTCGTGGGGTGATGGAGCTGTATATTTCCGATCACCCGCTGGACTGTCTCACCTGTGCCACCAACGGTGACTGCGAGTTGCAGGACACCGCCGGAGAGGTGGGACTGCGCAATGTACGCTACGGCTTTGACGGCGCCAACCATCTGGCGGCGAGCAAGGATTCCAGCAACCCCTATTTCACCTTTGATCCGGCAAAGTGCATTGTGTGCTCGCGCTGCGTGCGAGCCTGCGAGGAAACACAGGGCACCTTTGCCCTGACCATCGAGGGACGCGGCTTCGATTCCGTTGTCAGCGCCGGGGGCGTTGATTTTATCGACTCGGAATGTGTTTCCTGCGGCGCCTGCGTCGACGCGTGCCCCACGGCCACGCTCACTGAAAACAGTATTATCGAGCAGGGCATTCCCGAGCATACGGTTACCACCACCTGCGCCTACTGCGGCGTGGGTTGTGGTTTTCGCGCAGAGCTGCGCGGCAATACGGTTGTGCGCATGACCCCGTGGAAGGACGGCAAGGCCAATGAGGGACACGCCTGCGTTAAAGGGCGTTTTGCCTTTGGTTACGCCACACACCCGGACCGGGTTACCACGCCAATGATTCGCGACAGCACTGATCAACCCTGGCGGCAGGTGGACTGGGATGAGGCCGTGAGCTTTGCGGCGGCGCGTTTTCGCCAGATTCAGGAGCAGCACGGTCGCAACAGTATTGGCGCTATCAGCTCCAGTCGTTGTACCAATGAAGAAGTCTACCTGGTGCAAAAACTGGTACGCGCGGGCTTTGGCAACAACAACATCGACACCTGCGCGCGGGTCTGCCATTCGCCTACCGGCTACGGCCTGAAGACAACGTTGGGAGAATCGGCGGGCACGCAAACGTTTGCCTCGGTGGAACAGGCGGACGTGATCATTGTTATGGGCGCCAACCCAACGGAGGCGCACCCTGTGTTTGGCTCGCGCCTGAAGAAACGGCTGCGCCAGGGAGCGAGGCTGATCGTGATCGACCCGCGCAAGATCGAGCTGGTGGATGCCCCGCATATCCAGGCTGATTATCATCTGCCCGTCAACCCGGGTGCCAACGTGGCGGTACTCAATGCCATGGCGCATGTGATTGTCAGCGAAAACCTGCATGACGAGGCGTTTATTGCCCAGCGCTGCGAGGCGTCAGCTTTCGAGGACTGGCGAGCCTTTATCAGCGATGTGTCAAACTCGCCTGAGGCGCTGGCTGCAGCCAGCGGGGTTGACGCGGCTGAGCTGCGTGCCGCCGCGCGTCTTTATGCCACCGCCGCTACCGGCGCGATCTACTACGGGCTGGGGGTAACGGAGCACAGTCAGGGCTCCACCGCGGTGATGGCCATTGCCAACCTGGCGATGCTGACCGGCAACCTGGGCCGTGAGGGAGTGGGTGTGAATCCGCTGCGCGGCCAGAACAACGTGCAGGGTGCCTGTGACATGGGTTCCTTTCCGCATGAACTACCCGGCTATCGCCATCTCTCCGACGTCACCACGCGTGCAGACTTTGAGCAAGCCTGGCAGGTTGAACTGGACCCGGAACCCGGCCTGCGCATACCGAATATGTTTGACGCGGCGGTGGATGGGGATTTCCGCGGCTTGTACATCCAGGGCGAGGATGTGGCGCAGTCAGATCCCAATACGCAGCATGTGGAGGCCGCCCTGGCAGCGCTGGATTGTCTGGTGGTGCAGGACATCTTCCTCAACGAAACCGCCAAGTTTGCCCACGTGTTTCTGCCTGGCGCATCCTTTCTGGAAAAGGACGGCACCTTCACCAACGCCGAGCGCCGTATCTCGCGTGTGCGCAAGGTGATGCCGCCCATGTCGGGTAAAGCCGACTGGGAGGCAACGCAGGCTTTTGCCCAGGCGCTTGGCTGCAGCATGGACTACGCGCATCCCTCGCAGATCATGGACGAGATTGCCAGCCTGACTCCCACGTTCTCTGGCGTGAGTTACGCCCTGCTGGATGAGCAGGGCAGCGTGCAGTGGCCCTGTAATGACAGTGCCGCAACCGGGACTTCCACCATGCATGTGGACAGCTTCGTGCGCGGTGAGGGTTACTTCGCCCTGACCGAATACGTGCCCACGGAGGAACGCGCCAATCGGCGCTTTCCGTTATTGCTCACCACCGGGCGGATTCTCAGCCAGTACAATGTGGGTGCGCAAACACGGCGCACCGACAACTCTACCTGGCATGCCGAGGATGTGTTGGAAATTCACGCTCATGATGCGCAGGAACGGGGTTTGAAAGACGGCGACTGGGCTGGCATTCAGAGTCGAGTGGGCAGCACCGTGCTGCGGACCAGAATATCTGACCGCGTCAAGCCGGGTGTTGTGTATACCACCTTCCATCACCCGGTATCGGGCGCTAATGTGGTGACCACCGACAACTCTGACTGGGCTACCAACTGCCCCGAGTACAAGGTGACCGCCGTGCAGGCCAGTAAGGTTACGGAGCCCTCCGCCTGGCAATCACGACAGCGGGAATTTGACCATCGCCAGCGGCAGTTCCTGCAACAGGCCACGGTGAATGACTGACGACACCGTGCCTGTCACCCGTTGCACATGGCACAACGGGGAGACGTTTACGGATAGCGACACCGTGGTGGTGGAGCGCCCGGTCGCGCTGGTTTATAACGGCATTTCGCATGCGGTGGTGATGGCGACGCCGTCTGATCTTGACGACCTTGCTCTTGGTTTCAGTCTTTCCGAGGGTATTCTCCAGAGCAGCCGGCAACTGCTGGGCCTGGATATACAACACCGTGAGCAGGGCATTGAAGTGGTCATGGAGATTACGGCGCAACCCTTTGCTGCCCTGAAGCAGCGCCGCCGCAACCTGACGGGCCGCAGCGGCTGCGGCCTGTGTGGTGTGGAATCACTGGAGCAGGCCATCGCTGACCCACGCCGGATCACTGCGGACGTTCGT
Organism: Gammaproteobacteria bacterium; assembly: GCA_030431585.1. Taxonomy (GTDB): domain Bacteria; phylum Pseudomonadota; class Gammaproteobacteria; order Pseudomonadales; family Halieaceae; genus Halioglobus. Next base: position 115,342 of record JAUIIQ010000001.1, read on the forward strand.
TTCACTCACCAGGCACTGCAGCGCGCGCTGCAGGGTCTGGGGCTGGCACAGTCACTGAAACGCCTCACCGGCGGTGTACACGGCGCCGCCTGGTGTTGCCCAGACGGAGATATTCTGGATATTCGTGAGGATGTGGGGCGACACAACGCGCTGGACAAGCTGTTGGGTGCGCTTGCCAGAGAGCAGGCGGCGCCGGGCTTTATACTGCTCACCAGCCGCATTGGCTATGAAATGGTGGCCAAGGCGGCAGCCTGTAATGTGGCGGCAGTCGCGGCTGTGTCGGCGCCGACCTCGCTGGCTTTGCAGCAGGCCAGATCGGCGGGCATGACACTGGTCGGTTTCGCGCAACCGGGTCGGCAGGTTGTGTACTGCGGTGAACAGCGAATCAGCTGAATCGGGAGGGGTGGGCATGTCAGCGCAACAGACAGAACGACTGGTACGGATGGCAAATCAGATTGCGCTGAACTTTGGCGAAGAGCGCGATCTAACATTGGCAGCGCGGCGCACTGGCGAACACCTGCAGAAGTTCTGGACCCCAGCCATGCGCGAACAGCTGGCGGATTATGCCGCCGCAGGTGGCGAGGGTCTGTCACCCGCAGTGCGCGAGCTCTATTCCCGATCATAAAACGCATCCTGGAGATCAATACAATGAAACTAATTGCCAGTACTTTCTTGGCAGTGGTAACGGCCACGGCACTGCTGCTATCCCTGCCCACGCGTGCAGAGGAGCCTGTTCCGCAACTGCGCGTGAGTGGCGAAGCAGAAGCCGCGATAGCACCGGATATGGCGCTGATGCAGCTGACGGTAACCCGTGAAGGACAAACCGCCAGAGCAGCGCTGGACGCGAACTCAGCAGCCATGGCTGAAGTGATCAAGGCCATGCGCAAGGGTGGCGTGGACGAGCGTGACCTGCAGACGTCGAATTTTTCCATCCAGCCGCGTTATGTATACCCCAAGCCGCGCAATGAGCAGCCCCCTAAAATTGTCGGTTACACGGTACGCAACAGCCTCACCGTCCGCGTCCGTGAACTCGCGGACCTGGGTGAATTGCTCGATCGCTCGGTAACCCTGGGGGTGAATGAGGGCGGTAGCGTGCGCTTCACCAACGATGACCCCGGCACCGCGCTGTCCGAGGCCCGCGCCGCGGCGATGAAGAACGCGCTGGCCAAGGCACAAACGCTTGCGCAGGCGGCGGGTGTGGAACTGGGCGATATTCTCGAAATTACGGAGCAGGCACATAGCCCGCAGCCGCGGCCTTATATGGCAGAGCGTGCCATGCTGGCGTCCGCCGCTGACGCCGTCCCCATAGCCGCCGGCGAGAACAGTTACCGGGTGGTGGTGCATGTCAGCGTGGCAATCGATCAGTAGTCGCTAAAACGATCCAGATCAATAACAATACCTGCAGACAGCGCCACAATGGTGAAGCATGGGTATTGAAATTGACCAGACCGATTTTCGTGAGCAGGATTTCCCGCTGTTTCGGCAGCGCCTTGAAGAAAACCTGCAGGCGCTGGGCGAGATGCTGCAGCGTCCCGGGTTTGGCGAAGGGCCGGGATCCCTTGGTGCTGAATTGGAAATGTACATCATTGATGATGATGGCTTGCCGCTCTACGCCAATCAGGAGATTCTTGAGGATGCCGATGACCCAACGCTGACGCTGGAGCTCAACCGCTATAACCTGGAAATAAACCTGCCACCCTTCGCCCTGAGCGACAGCGCCTTCAGCTCTACCGAACAGGTCATCGTTGAAAGTGTGCAGCGTCTTGGCAAGGTGGCTGCGGCACATGGCGGCCGGGTAGTGCCCATCGGTATTCTGCCGACCTTGCGCGAAACCGATTTCGGCAGCCACTGTGTCACGGACCGGCGCCGCTATCACGCCCTGGTAAAGCAGCTGATTAAACGGCGAGGTGATCGTTTCCAGATCGATATCAATGGAGATGACCCGCTCAAACTGGCGATGCGCGACATTACTCTGGAAGGTGCCAATACCTCCTTTCAGGTGCATTACCGGGTGAGCCCGGCGGACTATGTGGATACCTTCAACGCCATCCAGTTGATGACGCCGCTGGCGCTGGCGCTGGCTGCGAACTCGCCGGGCTTATTTGGTCACTCTCTCTGGCATGAGACGCGCATCCCGCTGTTCAAGCAGTCTATTGACACCCGTCACGTTGATCCTTACAGCTGGAAAGAACCTGCCAGGGTGAACTTTGGGCAGGGATGGGCGCGACGGGACGCGGCGGAGTTGTTCCGTGAAGTGGTCAGGATTTATCCGCCCCTGTTGCCACTGCTTAATGATCGTACGGCGGCGCAGGAGATAGCGGCGGGTGAGATTCCCTCGCTCGCTGAACTGCGCTTGCACCAGAGCACGGTATGGCTGTGGAATCGTCCTATCTATGACGACCTCGCAGGCGGGCATCTGCGCATTGAAATGCGCGCGCTGCCGGCGGGGCCAACCGCGATAGACATGGTGGCAAATGCTGCGTTTCTCATTGGCGCCGCGGAAGGCATACGTCCA
>JAUIIQ010000045.1 GCA_030431585.1 Gammaproteobacteria bacterium
CACCACCGATCAGCGCCTCTGTCTCGGGCTTGAAGTGGGCGTTTTCCACAACACGCAACCTATCCTTATCCAGCGTATAGTCGTATGGGCCAAAATTCGCGGGATTCTTTCCATTGCACGAAACACCCTCAAAGCTGGTCCCCACCCAAGGCGCAACACCACGCCCTCCCGCTTCTGCGTTGAAACATAAACCTAAGCCAACCATTACCACCAGAAATCTAAGCTTTCGTGTATTCACTTTGGTCCACCGCCTGAATTTCTTACTGTTGGGTCAACATGGTATTGACTTTGTTTTCCAAAGCCAACTCGAATACTGTCTATCTGTTGGACAATCTTCTCGGCATTTTTGTCCCAGAAAAAGTCCCGTTCATTTATGGATTCCCGTGCAGATTCACCCAGGTTGGCGCGCAAAGCATCATCCTCACACAGTAACAGGAGCTTTGCCATAAAGGAGGCGTCTTCGTTCTCGAACAACAGTGCATTACGCTCGTCCTGTAAAATCTCGCGGATATTCTCCGTGTCTGGAGCCAGAATGGCCTTGCCCATCGCCATATACTCAAACATTTTCAACGGCGAGGCATAAGCGACCACATCGGGCTGCAGCGCAACGTCAAAACGCTGCACCAGCTCGGGCATATTCGCTCGCTCCACTATACCCGTTACGCTCAGGCGATCGGCAATGCCAAGCTCCGCGGCAAGCGCTTCCAGCCGTGGACGATCAGGGCCATCTCCAACCAACAGCAGATGCCAGTTTCGATCTCGGTTATCCGCAATTACCCGCAAAGCGCGGTCCAACTGGTGCCAGGGCCTGACGAACCCCGTAAAGCCAAGCACCAGCTTTCCCGTTAGACCGTATTTTTCGTTAACCGCGTCCACACTGGGAATGTCGTCACAGAAAGCCCTGTTTATACCATTGGGTATAACTTGCAACCGCTCCCTGGGAACTCCCCTGTCCAGCACCATTCGTGCCAATACTTCAGTTACCGGTAGCACCACATGCGCGTTATTCCAGGCATAGTCTTCGCTCCAGCGCGCCAGCCACTTGATACTGATCCCCTCGTTACCGCTGCGCTCCTGGAACAAAGGTGCATTTACTTCCATAAGTATGGGCAGGTTGAAGCGCTGACTGGCCCAGATACCCGATGGAAAATACAGGTTGTAACGCTCGTAGATGGCATCGGGCTTATGTTTGCGAATGAGTCCGCGGAGTTTGAAGTAATCCGGCACGCTATACAAAAACTCAGCCAGTTCATGCACGAAGCCTGGCAACACGGCACGCATCTTTTGGACTACACCGGAGCCCCCCCCAAACTGGGTGGATTGTATGGAGGCTGGCTCACAAACGACTACCTCGTGCCCAAGATGACGCAATGAGGAGATGATTTCCTCGATATGCACATACTGCCCGTCTTTTGAGGCAACACGATGGTGGTAGAGAATCTTCATCCACTCACACCCTGTATCTTTTCGGGCTGGTTGCCCACCACCACGTCTTTCATCAAAGCGCCCAGTGCGGCAACCGTCTCATCCCAGGAAAATTGTTCTGCATAACAACGGGTTTCGGCGTTTGTTGGAAGGTTCATTAACAATTGTGTCACCCCCTCTGCAAGGCCTTTGCCGCTGCGGTCGCTGACCAATACACCCGCGGCCGGCCTGGCGACCACTTCCGGCGTGCCCCAGATGCGGGTGGCAACCACCGGTGTACCGCAGGCCATGGATTCGAGCAGGACGTTGGCCCAACCCTCTCGGCTGGAAGCAAGCACCATGATGTCTACCGCATTGTATATCTCGGCCAACTCACTCTGGGATACAGCCCCCAGAAATGTGACCCGATCGACAAAACCCAGCCGCTTTACTTGTTCGCGCAGCGCGTGCTCCTCCTCGCCATCACCTGCAATCAGCAGGTCCACCTCAGGCAGGTACTGTAGAGCGTCGATCACATGGTTATGCCCCTTGCGCTCTATCAGATGGCCAACGCTCACCAGTGTCGTGCGTTCAACGCCATACTGTCTGCGGCAAGCCTCGCGATCCAGCGGGCGGAACAATTGCAGGTCTACGCCGTTGCGTAATACATGGATTTTTTCCGGCGCTGCGCCCAGCTCCACCATGCGATCTTTCAGCGCTTTGCATACCGTGATGGAGGCTGCAGCTTTATTGGCCGCCCAGAGAATCAGCTTACGTGGGAGCGTCTTCTCGGGTATCAGGTTGATATCGGTTCCCCTGGCGGTAACCAGAAAGGGTTTACCGAGTAATCGCGATATCAGGGCAACTGCCACACCGTCCGGGTAATAGTAGTGGGCATCGACAAGGTCATAACTGAAGCCACTTCGGCGTAACCTGGTCACCGCCAGAAGCACCGAAAGCGCAAGGAAGAATGGCGTGAGTAACATCCCGACCCGCGGTATCACCAGATAACGCGGGTGCAGGACTACCACACCATTGCGCGTCTCCGTCCGTGGTACGTCAGCATACTGTGAATACTGCGGAAATGCCTTACTGCGAAAAGGAAACCAGGGCACCGGGGCAATCACGGTCGCTTCTGAGTCGCCCGCAGCCAGCAGGTGGCGAAGTCGAGTCTCTACAAAGATGCCGTGGCGCGGCTGCGCCGGATTGGGATACAGCGTGGTGACGAGCAGCAGCCTAAACATCTGCGATGCTCTCAGGTGACAACACGCTGACCGCTGCGCCGCACATCACTACGCACTGATTCCCAGTTGCCGTGTGCTCGATTCGAACATCAGCAGCGCCCAAATCAATGCACTGTGCTCGCGCTGGCCGGAAATGTGCTGGTCCACAACCTGTTTCATGGCATCGTGGTCAAACAGGCCCATGTCAGCCAGCCCACCCTGCAGCAGATTCTGGTTGATACGCTCTTTCAACGGCCCGCGGAACCAGCGCTCCAGGGGCACGCCAAAGCCCATTTTGTCGCGGTAAAGAACATCCCGCGAAAGGTATGGCTCCAGCGACTTCTTCAGCAGGTACTTTCCCTCCTGACCCCTCAGTTTGACATCAGGTGGCAGCCCGCTGGCCCAACCCAGAAACTCATGGTCGAGAATCGGCACCCGCACCTCCAGTGAGTGCGCCATGCTGGCACGGTCTACCTTGGTGAGAATGTCGCCCGGGAGGTAGGTTTTCATATCAATATACTGGATGAGCGAAAGCGGGTCCTTCGCCGGCGCCCGGGCCGCATGGTGGCGGAAGTTCTCCACTGCCTGGTAGCCCTGAAGCCGTGCTTTCAGGTCACCACTGAAAAGTTTATCGCGATCGGTGGCGCTGGAGATGGAAACCGTGCTCAGGTAGGCGTCCAGTGAATCCATCGCCAGCGCCTGCAGGGTGCTCTTGGCCCGAAGCACTCTGGGTGCCCAGTCCATTTTTGGATAAATGCGCCCTGCAAGGCCAAACACACTGGAGCGAAAGCCGTAGGGAAGTCGCGCGCGCAGCTTCTCTTCGTTCATATGCCAGCGGTGCCGCCGATAACCGGCAAACAATTCATCACCGCCATCTCCTGAAAGCGCTACCACCACGTTTTCGCGGGCCGCCTGACAGACCCGGTAAGTGGGAATGGCAGAACTGTCTGCAAACGGTTCATCGTACAGTGCCGCCAATTCATCGAGCAGGTCGAAATCATCGCTGTCAACCGTGCTCACCTTGTGATTGGTACCATACTGCCTGGCCACCTGTTCGGCGTAGCTGGTCTCGTCGTACTGCTTCACGTCGAAGCCAATCGAGCAGGTATTGACCGGGTCGGTTTGCAGCCTGGACATCAGCGCCACTACCGCGCTGGAGTCCACACCTCCGGAGAGGAAGGCGCCGAGAGGCACCTCGGCCACCAAACGCACTTTCACTGCATCGCTCAGGCGCTCAATGAGTTCTGTCTGCAATGCCTGCTCATCCCTGCCCTCTTCAATCTGGAAAGGTACGTCCCAGTATTGCCTGGGGCGTAACTCGGTGAGCCCGCGCTTGAGCAACAAACAGTAGCCAGGCGCCAGTTTATGCACATCGCGCAGTATCGATTTAGGGTCAGGTACATATCCCAACGCGAAATAGTCCTCTACGGCTTCATAGTTGAGCCTACGCTGCAGGCCCGGGTGCGCCGTGAGTACTTTCATCTCGGAACCGAAAATAAACGTGCCATCCGGAAGCAGGCTGTAATAAAGCGGCTTTATCCCCAGCCTGTCCCTCGCCAGGAACAGGCTCTGCTGGCGGCGATCGTAAATGGCAAACGCAAACATACCGCGAAAGCGCTCCACGCAGGCCTCACCCCATTCCTGCCACGCATACAGGATGACTTCCGTATCGCAGCGAGTGCGGAAGGTATAGCCTTTCGCACGCAACTCCCCAGCCAGGTCGGCAAAGTTATAAATCTCTCCGTTGTACACCACACAGAGGTTGCCGTCGGCACTGAACATCGGTTGCTGACCGGAGGACAGATCAATAATCGACAACCTGCGATGACCAAGTGCCACCCCTGCTTCCAGAAACACGTCTCCTTCGTCCGGCCCCCGATGGAACTGTGTCTGGTTCATTGCCTGCAGCAAGTCACGGTCAAACTCCCGCTGCCCCTGAAGGTCAAACATTCCCGCTACGCCGCACATATTCGGCTAAACTCCTTTGTCATCTGCACCGGGCATTGCAACTTGTCCGGGTTGTCCCTGGCCAGGCTGCTCAATCCTGCCCAACAGCTCATCGTATACCCGCAGGTAATCAGCAACGGTGCGGTTCCAGTCAAATCGTTCGCGCACTCTCCGCAAGCCATTATGCCCCATCGTTTCACGCAGAGTGCTGTCATCCAGAAGTTCCTGCAAGGCGGTGCAAAAGGCTGCTTCGTCGGCTACCGGAAACAGCCTCCCGTTCTCACCATCGGTCACCAACTCAGGGTTGCCGCCCACATCGGTTGCCAGCACAGGCAGCCCTGCCGCCATCGCTTCCAGCAAGGTATTGGAAATACCCTCTCCCAGCGACGGCAGCACGAACACGTCCATGGCTTGCAGCAGCGCCGGAACATCATCCCGGTCGCCGGGCATCCACAGCATGTCGGCCAACCCCAGGCTCTCGGCGGTGGATTCCAGGGATGCCCTCAGTGGGCCATCTCCCACAATCACGATACGCAGCCTGTCACGCCAATCGGGGCTGTGCTCAAGGAGCCGCTTCACCGCACGTAATATCAGGGCCTGATCCTTCACTTCTACCAGGCGCCCAACCGTGCCGATGATCACCGCCGGCTCTCGCGGGCGCATCGCCTCGGGCAGCACCTCATGGCACTGTCCAGCAGACGGTGTAAACTTCTGGTGATCAACACCGTTATAGATCTGCTGCAAACGCGCTGGCTTCACGCCGATAGACGACGACAACCAGTTGGCCAGGTCGCAGCTTACGGCAATATAGCGGTCTACAAACAGGCGCATGACGCGCCGCAGATGACGGTATTTCCAGTTACTGCCGTCCAGATCATAAATATCCCGGCCGTGTTCGCCGTGAACCTGCTTCACACCGGGCAACAAGGGGCCAAGCACGTGCACGTCGAGCGCGGCGAGGTTGCGCGTATGCAAGACGGCAGGACGCAGGCTGCGCAGTAGTCGCCATAGCCGCCAGTACATGCCCCAGTCCTGGCCCTCACGCTTGTGCAACTCATACACCTGGACACCGGGGGCAGTGATTCGCCCGGCGAACTCATGGGCCTCAGTCAGGCAAATAATGGCATGCCGGTAGCGCCCTGCCGGCGTTCTGTTGATGATATTGACCAGGCCGTTTTCCAGCCCCCCCGTACCCAGGGCATAGATTACATGAACAACCAGCGGTGCTTGCGCGGAGGTCACGGCAAGGGTTCCACTACACCTGCGTCCAGCGCTGCCTCAATCGCAGGCAGGTGTTCAGCGACAAAACGCTGCAGCGTATCCCCGGCGCGGGCCCGCGCATCTTCCGTATTACCCAGTTCGGTCGCAACGATAATCAGCGTCGCATCACGTCGGTCAAAGGTGATTGCGTGCAACGCTTCCCATGCCTTTGCCATATAGGGGTTGGCGGTATATCGATCGCCAATCCGGTACCAGTACCAGAGCTGCAGTCTGGTATTGCCATCACTGAGATGCAGGGAACCTCGACTGGAGGCACTCTGGTCATCGAGCATCAACTGCCCGCGCCCACGGCCAGCAATTCGCCAGGCGCCCTCTTCATCAACAAACTGGTGCGCCTTGCCACTAACCAGTTCGGCACCTTCCCGCTGTAACAGGTATTGTTCAAGGTACAGCGCCACCCGCCGGCCTTCATCGCGATAAAACTGTATTAACTCACGGTCTGAACCACGCCGCCGGGGCTGCCAGTTCCAGGCGGGCTCCGCCACTGCCCAACCGGGCGCAGGCTCCGCCGCTTCAATCGCCTGTGCAGACGGCACAGTGGCAGATCGATCAATCACCGCGGCAAACAATGGCCACATTCCGGCCAGCACCACACAAGCAACCAACATAGCGGCCCCACGCGGGGAGCCAGCCGGGATCGCCGGCGACTGCGCCGACACTGCAGCACTTGGTGCCGGCTGCTCATCCTCTCGCCAGAAAGAGCCAATCCAGAACAGCAAAAGCATAACGATACCGAAGAACAACCAACCGTAAACGAGATGATCGACCCCGGTTGCGATACTCATATCGCTGAGGTGCCCGAGCATCACAATAAGATAGGCTCGGCCTGTGTTGGCCAGTACCGGTACCAGCACAGCCGCAAGTACAAACAGTAGCTGCCTGCCAAGGCTGCGGTATGTCAGGTGCGCATAAAGCAGGCCCAGAGTGACCGAGGCAATGAGGTAGCGAACACCACTACAGGCCTCCACTACAGACCAGTTACCTGAAGGCAAAGTGAAGTAGAGCCCTTCGCGATATACCGGAATACCGGTGAGCTGTATCAACCAGACGGTCGAGGTTGCCGTGAACTCCATCATTGGCGGCACGAGATCTTCGCCCATGGGTACCGCCAGAAGCAGGAACCCGAGCGGAAAGGCCAACAGCTTCGCCATGCCATGGCCAACCAGTGCCCAGATACCTACGATTATCATGCCGACTACGGCCAATTGCTGTACTACCAGTGCGCCAGCCAGTTCCGCCAACAACCAGGCCAGGCCTCCAGGCAACAACAACAGCAGCACCACAGGCGCAGGCCGGGGTGCTACACGCGATAACGCTTCCCGCTTACTCCACACCAGCCAGAGCGAAAGCGGCGCGATCATATAGCCGTGGGCGTAGGTGTCAGAGCGGTTCCAGATGGACACCATTGACCACAGGGTCTCCCAGTACAATGCCAGCACGGCCAGCACAAACAGCGCACAGGCCCAGCGTATGTCCGGGAAGCTGCCTCGCAGATCGCTTTTGGCCATCACAGCGTTCCCGGTGCTATCCATGGCCGACTGCCTCGGCGAGTGGCGGAGCGTTAACCGACTGACCCAGCAGCAGAACGACCTCTGGCAAATTATTGTCCCAGTTAAACTCGTGCACCACATGTTCACGCGCGCGGTCACCTACAGCCTCGTAATCGCCCTCCAGCACACGTGCCAGCAAGCGCACGTAGTCTTCCGGTGTATCAGCCAGCAGGACGTGTTCTGCGTGCACGGCTTCAATACCCTCCAGCCCCTTCTCGCTGACCAGCACTGTGCGCCCCATGGCCATCGCCTCAAGCACTTTGTTCTGCACACCACGAGCCACCCGCATGGGCGCAACGGCGGCCGCTGCATGCTGAATATAGGGACGGATATCGTCAACCCGGCCGGTTACCACTACGCCGGGTTCAGCCTCCAGCTGACGCACAGCCCGGGAGGGGTTAGAGCCAACTATATAAAAATGGATTTCAGGGCAGTTGGCCCGCAGCGTCGGCAGTACTTCATGAACAAACCAGATCACCGCGTCAATGTTGGGCCAATAGTCCATGGCGCCGGTAAACACCACCGGTTTGATCACGCGCGGGTAGGGGTTGGCGTGAGCGTCAGAAGGCTTGAAATAATCGGTGTTGACGCCGTTATTGTAATAACCAACTTTGTCCGCAGTGGATGGCGACAAACGGCGAAACAGCTCGGCTTCAGCCGCTGAGACGAACAGGCCTGCGTCGAAGTCCTCAGCCAGCCTGGTTTCGTAAGCCAGAAGTTTACGAGCTTCCCTGCGGTAGAGCCAGCTCATCGGCCAACGCTGTTGCTGGGAATACTGCAGCCACTTGTCGGAGTCCACATCGACAAAATCGACAACTTTACGCTCGTAAGCCCGGGAGTCGTGTAACACGTACTGTGCCATTGACGAGGAATACACCATTGCATGGCGTATATTGCGCTCACTCACTACCGTATTCACCCAGTCCTGCATCTGACGACTGGCATAGAAGGGTATGGACAATGCTTCGCCGGTAAGCAGGCCGCGCAGGCCGGCAAAGCGGGTACCCCATTTTTTTTGTTCGAGAAACAGGCAGTCGCTACAAAACTTCTCTACCTCGTGCACCCATGGCCAGTCTGCCGGGTCGTCCACAAAGGTCGCCAGATAAATATCAAAATGCTGGCTGAGGTGATGTAACAAATGAAAAGAGCGAATCTTGTCGCCCTTGTTAGGAGGGTAGGGAATTCGGTGACACAGAAACAACAAAGGTACTTTCACGCCATTACCCCAGGGAACGCGCAAGAAACGGACCCAGAAAATTGGCAACCGGCAAAGGAAGCTTGCTCCAGGTATCGATCATCAACTTATACTTCGGGTTGGCAGGGTTTACGTCAGGCACCTTGTCCGCCTTGACCAGGTGATATTCATAGGGAAGCGGCTGGGGATCAAAGCCAAAATTCTTTTTGAAACTGAATGGTCCCGTATCCGCCTTACTGCGGCCAAAATCAAATATACGCGAGCCGCTTTCGGCCCCCTGGCGCATCAATTCCCAATACATAAAGTGATTGACGCCCTTTATCGTGCGCGCCACGGCTGTACTGCCCCCGTAATAAGGCAGCACTTCATCGCGGAAGTAGAAGCTCATCACGCCGGCTACGTCCCGGCCCTCATGGGTTATCATCAACACGCTGCAATCGTCTTTAAAAACCTCGCGCAATACACGGAGGTATTTCTCTGCAAAAACCGGCGTGCCCAGATTGCGCACACTCTCCGCATAGACGGCGTAAAGGCGCGCCGTACCTTCATCCCACTCACTCTGCAGGCCTTCCTTGATGCCTTTGCGGATCATGGCCCGCTGGCGATTGGGTATGGCTTTCAGGTTGGCATCGTCATCTGGCTCGATCGCTTTGCGAAACGTGTAGTACAGTTCCTTTACGGGCCAGCCCGCATCCCCGGGCTGAGTGTTACGCAGTTCCAGCGCATCAACGCGAAGCGACTCCGCCAGTCTGCAGGCTTCATCGCGCAAGGCGCGCGACGCCTCGTTTGACTCCGCAACTATCCCCCCGTATACGCAAAACGGCAGGGACGACAGACTATGGCCAAACAGCCAGCTTTTGACCTGGGCCAGCGGCAAGACGCCAACAATCGCACCATCCTGCTCGGCATAAAGAAAGTGCGTGCGATGTCCAAAAGCCTTCTCCAGTACCGCCTTCCAGCCGGCGCGGTGGAAAAAGGTCGCGCCTTCCGCTTCCAGCACAAACCGGTCCCAGTCTGCAATCCTTGATTCCTCAAGCAGCCTGACGTCCATGGTCACTTTGACTCCTTGTTCAGCAGGAATACATCGTCCATCCGGCCCCAGCGAAAATCATCCAGAATACGCTCCAGCCGGTTGTACATGCGATCAAGATTGAGGTAATGACGAAAGCGTGTTTTCACCCCCAGGCCCGATGGACGTGGCTGGTCAGGGTCTATTTCCCAGGGGTGAAAATAGAAAATACCGCTCTGCTGCTCTCGCGTGTTAACCCTGCTCAGCGCCCAGCGCGAAAATGCATAGGGAAACAACCTGAACCAGCCGCCGCCGCCACAATTGATGTTACGCCCAGCTAACGGCAAGGTAGTGACAGGAATCTCCAATAGCCGTCCCTCGACCGCCTGGAACGCAAAGCGAGGCGCCCCTGGCATGCCGTAATGATCATGTTTGATGGGTACGATACTGGAGCTGTACTGGTAGCCCGCCTCAGCCAATTCCTCCCAGGCCCAGGTCTGCTCCGGGCCAATAGAATAGCTGGCGGCGCGATAGCCCTTCACGGCCTGCCCGCCGATGTCTTCCAGCGTCTTGCGCGTGCGTGACACATCTTCACGAAATTGCTGTGGAGTCTGGGAGCTGACCCTGGCATGTTCCCAGCCATGGCTGGCCAGTTCGTGCCCTTGAGCGACTATCCGCTGCACCAGTTCCGGATGCCGCTTCGCAACCCAGCCAAGGGTGAAGAACGTTGCTTTCACGTCACGTGATTGAAACAGATCAAGTATCCGGTCCATTGCCGGTTCAACGCGGCGCGGAATACTGTCCCAGTTACCCCTGTCCACATGATGCTCGAAGGCAGACACCTGAAAATAGTCTTCAACGTCCACGGTCATGGCATTGACCATGTCTGCCGCTACCATACCTTCTGCAGACGTTATTGCCGCGTTCTCTTTCCCTGAGGTTTGCATTGAGGCGGCCTAGAAATCGAAGTTGAGCGTCAGCGTGAGTCGGTTTTCCTGGTACTCATTGGTGATGCGATCGGACTCCCGGTCGGTGTACTCATATCTCAGCCTGAGACTGAGCTCCTGGTTGAGATCACGCTGAGCTTCAAGACTATATCGCCATGTCTCCGACCCAAAGACCAACTCGCTGCGCTCGCCGCGGGGAATCTGCTCATTCCAGATAATTCGTCCGGTGAGAGTGGTATACCGTGAAAGCTGGCGGTCGAGGGAGGCGGAAAAACGCTTGAAGGTGGAATCACGGCCATCTTCGGCACGGGTCTGATCAGAGTGACTCGCCTGCACGGAGAAGTTGGACCGTCTACCCGAGTAGGAATAACCAAGCGTAAAACGCTCGTCCAGGATGGGACTGTTACTGATTGTGGTGGGATCAAGAATATCCCCTGGTAACTGCTCGTCCTCAAATGTGCCGGAGCGAATGTCCCGGTCATAGGTAATGTCTTTGACATAACTGGCGCGCAATGTGCTGCGTTTGTGCCGGTACTGTACAGAGCCGCGAGGAGTATCCCCGAAGAAGCGGTCACCTGTGCCGACATCGACAGTTGTGCGGCTATTGGGGGTCCAGCGCACCCCGACGTCCCAGAAGTCGCCATCGATCTCATCACTTACAGAAATAAAATCGTTACGCTCTTCACCATAGTAACCGTTCACCTGCCAAACCGAATTGAACTGATAGCCGAGATTCAGCTGTACGGACTTCAGCTCATTGTCGGTACCAGCCCGGTTCCTCGACTCATCGTACTCGACCCGGTCGTAGCTACCCTGCACGCCCCAGGTAAAACCCAGATCGCCCGGCACGCTACTCAGGTTCAGGGACACCCTGTGGCGGTCGCTATCGCCAACCACCCTCTCACTGTTGCGCTGTTGATCCCAGGAATAGCGCAGGTCCAGCACGGCTGTGTCCTTGAAGCGCCGCGAAATATAGGGGCTCACCCGATAGTTATAAACGTCATTGGTGTTGCCGGTACGGTTGAGGGTATCTCCACCGCCCTGGCCGAAAGGTGTGATCTCGCTTTGCCTGACATCGGCATCGGCCTGCAAAAACAGCCACTGGTCAACCAGCTCTGCCTGGCCCGCCGCGCGCAGGCGAGGCGCAAACTGGCTGCGGCTGCCAAAACCCCTTGGGTTACAACCCAGGTCTTCAAGTTTACTGTCGGTCAGCGTATTCATTTCTACTGAGGCAAAGAGATCGAAGCTGGCCCTGGCACCAACACCCTGAACCGCGATGTCCGGCGTGAGCAGCCCAATCCACTCACCCTGCTCGTCGTCGGCGGAAAGACAAACGTTGTCTGTGTAGGTCAGCGCCGGAGCAACGCCTGCACTGGTCGTCCATTCGGCCGACCACCCTGGCTGCGCCGCCAGGGCCAACAGGCAAAGAGCTGCGGAATTGGAACAGCTTATCTTTCTGGACACTGGCATACCGATGTCAACTACCCTGTTCCGCGGTGGCATCCTGCCGATCGCTGCCATAGCCATAGCCGTATCCGTAGCCATACCCATAACCCAACCCCAACAGCTTGTTGCGGGAATGATGGGATTTATTGAGGATCATACCAATGATCTTGTCGTCACTGATGGACTCCAGAGCCTTGTCCACCGCTTCCTGCGGAGTCTGGTCGGCACTGACCACAAACGCCACCTGCCCCATAAAGCTGGCCAGCACGCTCGCCTCCGTGGTCATCAACAAGGGCGGTGAATCGAACAAAATGACACGGTCCGAATAACGGCTGGACATCTCCAGCATGAGGTCGTGCATACTCTGGCTGGCCAGCAACTCGGTAGACCGCTCATGCACGTTACCCGCTGGCAGAATGCGCAAGTTGGGGATACTGGTAGGCCGAATCACATCCGGCAGCGAGGTACCCTTATTCTCCAGCACGTCAATAAGCCCTGGCGTTCCCGGCGACAGGCCCAACATGCTGCCCGCCTGCGCCTTGGACACATCAGCGTCCACAAACAACACCGTGCGGTCCTGTTCCATGGCGATACTCATGGCAAGGTTGATAGCCGTAAAGGTCTTGCCATCGCCCTGCAGCGCACTGGTCACCATGATCAGCCTCGCGCCGTCTCTCTGCTCAGGAGCTGCGCGTTCGATATTACGCAGCAAGGGACGCTTGATCGCGCGGAACTCTTCTGCAATTCTGCTGCGCGGTGCGAAGGGGGTCACCATCCCGGCATCGGCAAATTCTTTCAGCGGCAGCTCAAGCACAGTTCCAGAGCCGGGCCGCGCACCCTGACCGGGGCTGACGGTTGCGCCGGGTGATGGTGAGGCCGCGGGGACGGCCTGGGTTGGCTGCAACGGTTCTGGCTGCGCCCGCGAGGCCTGGGACACAATCGTTTCCGTTTCATCTGCCGATGCCGCTGCGTCTTCGGCGGCTCTGGACTTCTGTTCCAGTGCTTCCACCGCTTTTTCGATTGTACTCATAAGCGTCCCGCGATTCTGATGTCGAAGATTGTTAAGCCGCGATCACGCATGCGACATCACCTGCCCGATGTTGACGCCTACGTACAACAACACCAGTACTGCAAGCAGTGACGAGTACACGGCAAGCCCTATCGCATCCTGCTTCTTCTGCTCAGGCGCCGGCACCATCGTCACGCTGCCCAGCAGGGGCAGCCCGGTATGCCGCGTAAGCGACGTTGCATTCACAAATACCGGCTTGATCAGGGAGAACAGCAGCGCAATACCGCCACCTATCCCCAGTGCGATAATCAACACCCCGGTATTGAGCAGCAATTTGTTGGGCTCACTGGGCGTAGACGGTACAAAGGGCGGGTCGATGACACGGAAGGTCACATCGCTGGCGTTCTGTTCAACGTCCTGAGACAGCTTCGCTGACTCACGTCGCTGCAGTAACTCCTGATGCTGTTTGAAGACCACGCTGTAGTCACGATCAAGCTGTTTCAGCTCTGCCTCTATAAGCGGCACCTGGTCCACCATGGCATCAAGTTCATCCACGCGTGCCTCATACTCCGCCACCCGCACTCTTAATTCAGCCACCTGGGCGTTGGTCTCGGCCAGCATGGAGCGCATGCCCTGGTATACCGGGCTGGAAGCAAGATCGGCATAACCGCTGCTGAAGTCGCCTTCCCTGACCTTGGCAAGCTCCGCTCTGCGCTCTGCTTCCAGTTGCTCGATCAAACCTTGTATCTGTCGTACTTCCGGGTGCCTGTCCGTGTACTTGGACAGCAAGGCATCCATCTGCGCATTGAGCGTCTGGATCCGGGCGTCCAACGAGGAACTGGCTGCGCCCCCCGGTCCGGCAAGGCTACCGGTGCCGCCGGACAGGAAAACGGGCTCTTCGCCGTCTATCTGGCGCTGCAGTTCAACCTTTCTGTTCTCCAATTCGCGCAGCTGCAGTCTGGCTGAACTCAGCAGCTGGTTCGCCTGGGCAAGCCGGCCATAGTAGTCTCCGCCGTCACCCGCAAGAATACCGACATGGCGCTGTTTGAACGCAGCCAGGCGGCCCTCAGCCTCGGCCAAACGTTCCTCATACTCACTGATCTGGTCGTCCAGGAAGTCCTGCGCGCCGGAGCTGTCCTGGCGCTTGTCGATCAGGCTGCTTTCAATGAAGACGGTAATCAGGGCCTGGGTAATGCGTTTGGCGGTATCCCGGCTCTCGTCCTGCACCTTGATGGCATAAAGGGACGTATTGGTGCGATCACCGGTGAGACTGATGGCACTGCGCAACTCATCAAGAAACTCTTCCTGCTCGCGCGCATTCTGCACCTGCAGGTCAAGATCCGTCATGCGCATGACTTTCTCAAGATTGGGCCGGGTAAGCAGTGTCCGGCTCATCATTGAGATGCGCTGCTCGGTATTGGGCTGAATGGCCAGGCCACGCAAAAGCGGCCCCAGTAAATTGTTATTGTCTACGTAGACTCTGGCTGTGGCCACGTAAGACTCAGGCATCTGGTAGACAAACATCCAACCAGCGAGCGCAACCACCCACGCCGTGGCCAGCGCCAGCCAGCGGAACCGCCACACCCCCCAGATATAGCTGAAGATTTGGGCTATTACTTCCTGCATACGAAAATCCCCTTAAGGAGCTGAGATACCCGGCCTAGAACCAGGATTCGGGGATAATGACGATGTCGCCGGGCTGCAGGTTCAGATTGGCAGATATGTCGCCATCCTTGATCAGGTCATCCAGCCGCAAACCGTAGCTGTTCTGGGCGCCGTTGTTCCAGCGCACCAGTACCGCGTCGTTGCCAGAGGCAAACTCGGTCATGCCGCCCACGCTGATCATCAAATCCAGCAAGGTCATGTGCCGGCGGTAAGGTACGCTGAGTGGCTGGCTGGCTTCGCCAATCACCCTTACCTGTTGCTCCGGCACACCAACAAAGCCGTTGACTATGACGCTTACCACCGGGCTGCGCACGTACTCGGCATAGGCCTTCTCTATATCGCGAGCCAGCTCGGTAGAGGTTTTGCCACTGGCATCCAGGTCTTCCACCAGCCGGGTAGTAAACTTGCCGTCAGGCCGCACGATACCGGTAGTGGTCAGCTCCTCGTTACCCCACACGAAAATTTCAAGCGTATCTCCAGGGCCCACCACATAAAGGTAGTCCTGCTCGGCAAAGCGCTGATCGCCAGTGACTTCCGCCAGATCCGGCTGCGAACTGCACCCGGTTAAACCCAAAAGACCTATCACGCCCGCAGCCACAATTGCCCTGCAAGAACCACCTGTACCTATAACCCTACGCATACCTGAATCCCCTCCCGCTGAACGGGCTCTCTACCCTTTATTGCGCTCAAGTCTAGCATGGGGGTTTCAAGAGGCACTAGCGCCGCACCGACTCTGTGACAGGTATCACACAAAACCCTGCGGAGCCGCTATTACGGCCGATTTTCACCGCCATAGAGGCCAGCAAACGATTGCTGAGGCACGGATAGCCAGCCACGCCAGTCAAATTTCTTTACACTTCCTCCCGCAGACAGGCGCGCTTACTCTCAAATCCCCCCGAGAAAACCGCTAACCAATTGTTTTAAAAGGCCTATTATTGTTTAGGGCGCGAATATTGCATAACTTAAATCAGCGAAGAGAACATGCTGACAGCCAGACAGAGCAGCAAAAAGTGATACCCAGCACACACTTTTCATACCAGCGTGTGCAAAACGGTCACCCTGCTATTACACTTCAGCCTATCTCGATGAATTAATGAAAGGCGAAACATCAGCGTTTCAAGGGAACTGACATTGGACACTAAAACTGACAACGTGAACGAAGACGGAGCGAATGATTCGCTCGCGACCTCTGACCAGCTGACAAAGTCGGCCGGTAGCGGACGCCGGCGCTTTACCCGCAACATGCTGGTAGGCGGTGCCGTGGTAGCCACCCTTGGTAACCGCGCGGCATGGGGCCAGACGCAAATCACGGGCGAATGTATTTCAGCCGGTGTGTTCGACTCCTTCACCAATGGTTTTGCTTCAGCCAATCACCCCATGCACGAAGAATGGGAAGACCAGATCGCCCGAATGGAGCAGGACGTGCTCAGCCCTGACGAGTATGGCCAGGGCGGCGAACTGGAAGGCTATGGGCCGGAACGCATTCGCTGCATCTCACAGGGCGGCGCCGTCAATGACGTATGCGACCCCCCTGCCGCGGGAGACAAATACTGTGTTGTCGCCAATCCGCCATCCGGCAACCCCTTCGGCGGGAATGGTAACTAGACAAGATCAGCACAGCGGGCACGCCCTGGCCCGCACTCCACAAGGTTCTTTCGCGAACCGCGTCACAACCACAACATACAGCGCCTCCGGGCGCTGTGCTGCCAGCTACTAAAATGCTAACCTTCGGCTTTTCCTGACTCACCGACCGCTACGGCCTGGCGCCTTGCCAGAGTCTTTCAGGGACGATCGAATGGACAACCAGCGCACGCATGAGCCCACCCCCGTATGGCATCTTGAGCGCATGGGCCGTATCTATGACTGCGGGGAAGACACGGTCATCTACTTCGATACCCGCAGTGGCGACACACACCTCATCACCCTGTTCGCCGCTTTCCTGCTGGAAAGCCTCGCAGGGCGATCTCTAACGCTGCAACAGATAGAGGCCGTCGCCGCCGAAGACACCAACCCGGACGACATGGAAGCCCTGGGTCCGGCTATTATTGAATCGCTGGATACGCTGGTCGATCTTGATATTGTCGAGCGTCTCTAGATGCAATACCTGAGAGACATACCGCGACCGGAGCTGGAACGCCGACTGGCAGGGGATGGCGTTTCGCTCACGGTGGGCCCCTATCGGTTCAACCTGAAAAGCAACCTCGCGAAAGTCAGCGAAGGCCTGCGCAAACTCTACGCAGATTTCCCACTGGCGGAGGCCGACGACTATATCGACTTCCCTGTGGCGATAAGATCGACGGGGCCACTGTCGCGCCCCAGGGGCAAATCCGAGTTCAGTTTTGAGCATCAGCGCCCATTTGGTTTTGTCCCCACACCGCAGGCTTTTGCGTTTCTCGAATGGGGCATGAACTGGTGCCTGTCCGCGCATACCAACGAATACCTGAAACTCCATTCCGCCGTCGTCGCCAGGGACGGCGGTGCCATTGTCATGCCCGGGGTTCCCGGTGCAGGCAAAAGCACGCTTTGTGCAGCGCTGGGTTTGCGTGGCTGGCGTATTCTCTCGGACGAGCATGCGCTACTGCAACCAGGTACAACCGACGTGATTTCAGCCTGCCGCCCTGTCAGCCTGAAGAATGAGAGCATAGATGTTATCAAGCGCTTCGAACCAGATGCCGTGTTTGGTCCCGAGAGCCACGACACACACAAAGGCACAGTCGCTCACATGAAGGCCGATCTGGCACCTGACAGCCACAACACGGCTCCGCTGCCCGCCCGGATGATGTTATTCCCGCGATACTCGGCAACAGACCCACAACGCATCAGTGTCCGGCGCAGGACCCAGAGCTTCATACTAGCGGCCTATCACTCCTTTAATTACAGCCTGATGGGTGAGGCGGGTTTTGACGCCATGCGCACGCTGATCGATGGAGTACAGTGCTACGACCTGGTCTACCGGGACCTGGACTGGGCTATTCAGAACATCGGTGAACTGCACACAAAGGCATGCCGGCAATGAGCTTTCTGTTGCAAAGCGCACTGCTCGATCCGGTAATAACCACAGGACTGGACAATCGCGAACTCGGGCAGCTGGTGGCTCAGGGCCGCTCTTCAAGGTTATTGGCAACCCTCATGCTGGAACTTGAGAAGGCCGGGGTGTTTTCACAATTGCCAGACAGCGCCAGGCGGCATTTCAATTCCACCCTGATGTTGCACGAGAAACAACTGCGCGACCTGACCTACGACGTCAGTCACCTGCGCAAGGCCTTCGATTCCATCGACGAGAGACTCGTATTACTCAAGGGTGCAGCTTACCTGCAAGCGGGCCTGGCTGTAGGCAGGGGCCGCCTGATATCAGACATCGACATCATCGTGCCCTCTGCCGGGGTGGAACGTGCAGAAAATGCCCTGAAAGCGTTTGGCTGGGAGAACAGTCAGCTTGACCCCTATAACGAGCGCTACTATCGGCAGTGGATGCACGAGATACCCCCACTGGTCAAACCGCGGCGTGGTACCACGCTGGACCTGCACCACACGATTCTGCCTCCCACCGCAAAAGCGCAGGTAAATGCGGAACTGTTATTCGAGGATCTGATAGAGATCGAGCCGGGCATCTACACCCTGTCCTGGAAAGACATGGTCATCCACAGTGCCACCCATCTTTTCCATGAAGGTGAGTTCCATCACGGGCTGAGGGACCTATGGGACCTCGACCGCATGCTGCGTGACTTCCCGAACCAGGACCCGTCTTTCTGGCAGGAACTGGTGGCGCGCGCGCGGCAGCTGGATCTTTCAGGGCCATTGTTTCACGGTTTGAACTACGCCAGACAGGTTTTCAACACGCCGATTCCGGAAGATGTGCAGGCACGGGCCAGCAGCTCTGCCCGCAGGCTGCGCAAACCACTGATGGACTTTTTATTCCTGCGTGCATTCCGGCCCGACCAACCCGAGTGCCGACTGGCTTTCACGGATCCCGCGCTGACCGCGCTCTATGTCCGCTCCCACTACCTGCGCATGCCGCTGCACTTGCTGCTACCACACCTGGTGCGCAAAGCGTGGATGAGCCGTTTTGGGGATGATGCAGCTTCGGACGAAGACAGCGCTACGGAGGACGCAGCCAGACACTGACCGTCGCGCATTGGAGCGGTGGTTGTGTAGCTGATCACGGAAACAGTGGCCTGCCGTCCGGATCACATTAACCTGTCGCCCAGGCTACAAGCGCCAGACGTTCAATCCTGCAGCAGCGATTGCATCCCTGTCGAGAATCGACTTTACATCTACCAGCGTAGCGT
>JAUIIQ010000283.1 GCA_030431585.1 Gammaproteobacteria bacterium
CATCCGGCCTGTTCACCAACGTATTTACCCTTGAACCGCGCACTTACGGTCTGGCAATCGGCTACAACTTCCAGTAAAAATGGCGTTATGAATCCCCCCCACCTCCCGAAAACAGATCGCACTGCCCTGGTTCTCACTGGCGGTGGTGCCAGGGCGGCTTACCAGGTGGGTGTACTGAAAGCGGCGGCGCAGGTGTTGCCCAAGCGCGCGCACAACCCGTTCTCCATTATCACCGGCACCTCGGCAGGTGCCATCAACGCGGTGGCGCTGGGTGCGTCTGCCAATAACTTCCGCCTGGCAGTGAAAAAGGTAGAACATATCTGGAGCAACCTCAGTGTGGACCAGGTGTATCGCGCCGGTTACCGGGACTTGTTGTACAGCGTGTTCCGGCTGCTGGGTTCCCTGTTCCATCGGGGCACCGGCGTCAGCAAGCCGCTGTCGCTGCTGGATTCTGCGCCACTGGCAAAGTTGCTGGAGCGTTCCATTGACTTCGGTGACCTTGAGCGACGGCTGCAGAGTGGTCAACTCGACGCGATAGGCGTCACCGCCTCCAGCTACGACAGCGGCGAGTCCGTCACCTTCTACCAGAGTGATCTTGCGGGCAGCGTGCTGCTGCCCTGGCAGCGCGCGCGGCGGCGCGGCGTGCCCACGCGTCTGGGCGTGGAACACCTGCTGGCGTCCTCGGCGATTCCCACCATTCTGCCGGCCACGCGCATCGGCAACAGCTACTACGGTGATGGCGCGCTGCGTCAGGTGTCGCCTATCAGTTCAGCCCTGCACCTGGGCGCCCAGCGGGTCATGGTGGTGGGGGTGAGCGGTAACCCGGTGAGACCGCCGGAAGTGCATCACGAGAACCACTCACCCTCGCTGGCAAAGATGGTGGGCCATGTATTCAACAGTGCGTTTATCGATGCACTGGAGAATGATATGGATCACCTTACCCGCATCAATGAGCTGGTGGGCATGGTGCAGAACGAGGCTCCCTATACCTCAACCGGAGCTCTGCGGCTGGTCGATTTTTTGTGTATCAACCCATCCATAGAGATTGACCAGCTGGTAGCCAGGCACATAGACAGCCTGCCCAGGGCCATGCGCACGGTACTCAATATTACCGGCGCCACGCCCAAGGGCGGCGGCACCAGCCTGGCCAGCTATCTTTTGTTTGAAGGGGGCTTTTGCCGCGACCTGATTGCCTGTGGCTACCGCGACGCCATGGAGCAGCGGGATATGCTGGAACAGTTCTTTGAACCTCGCATTGCTGTCAGTTACTGACCGTTGCCGTGTTAACCTGACGCCACCCGAAAAGAAGGTCTGTCCCGTTGCAACGTTTTGTCATTACATTTCTCCTGGTGCTGGTTGGGCTGTTTTCCCTGGAGATGCTCAACCCGGTTCAGCAGCACCTGGTGGTGCCCTTTACCACGCTGCTGGCGAAGATAAGTGCGGCTATAGTTTCTCCTTTCGATGACAGCGTAGTGGCCTTCGGCAAAGTTCTGCAGTTTCGCGACACGGGTTTTGCCGTGTCTATTGAGGCGGGTTGCAATGGGGTAGAGGCAACGATTGTGCTGGTGGCAGCGGTGCTTGCCTACCCCGCGGCCTGGAAACTGCGCCTTGCGGCAATTGCGATCGGTTTTCTGGCAATACAGTCGCTGAACATTGTGCGCATCATCACCCTGTTTTACCTGGGCGACTGGGATCTGGATATTTTCTCCTGGGTGCACCTGTACCTGTGGCCGGCGTTGATCATGCTGGACGTGCTGGTGGTGTTCATTCTTTACTTGCGCTACCTCGCCAACCGCGCCATGGAGGCGGGCCATGCCACTGCCGCGTGATCACCAGTTGCGCCAGTTCCTGCTGTTTGCCTTTGCCCTTATCCTGCCCTGCTTTGCCCTGTGGACCCTGGCGGCCGGCGCCATCGCCATGCCCGCTGTGGGCCTTGCTGATATGCTGTTGCAGGCCTGGTTTCCGCAAACAGTTGATGCCCTGGTGTACCGCGGCAGTGATGTGGTGCTGATGACACAGTATGGCGAGCTGGGGGGGAGTCCGGTGCCGCCGGAGCAGTCCGAATATCAGTTGGCCTTTGCTATTAATCCCGGCATTCTCTCCTATTCACTGCCGTTCTACGCCACGCTGTACTTTGCCACCCCAGGGCAGCACTCACTGGCGGGGTTTGCCTATGGCCTGTTGCTGCTGAGTGCCCTGATCCTGCTGGGCTTGATCAGCCTTTGCCTGAAGGAGTTGATGGTTGGCCTGGGCGCGCTGTTCATGGAACAGCAGGGCGCATGGGTGCCAAACGGCACGCTGATCGCGCTGTTCTACCAGTTGAATGTGTTGATTGTGCCCACGGTCGCGCCTATCTGCCTGTGGGCCTGGCAAAGCCGTGACAGCGAGTTGATGCGGGGTCTGTTGCAGCGCCTGCCGGCTGCCGGCGAGGCACCCTGATTCGCTATTCGGCCCGCAGGTACTCAAAGCGCGCCAGCGTTTCCCCCTGCCATTGAACGCTGTCACTCCACATGGCCAGTGGGCGGGCCCAGAGCGCCTGCTGGCCATAAAGCGGGCGGTAGATGACCAGCGCTTCTTCCGTTTCCGAGTGGGTGGCCACCTCGTAAACCCGGTACTCATTGCCCTTGTAGTGCCGGTAGATGCCGGGCTTTACTGTGTCAGTCAATGCTGGCTCTCTGCTGTTGGTGCTTAACATATGTTAATGCTGCCGCCCGTCCTGGTCACTAATCTTGCGCTTGAGCCTGGACAGTGACACCGCGTCGATGCCCAGGTAGGAGGCAATGTGGAACTGTGCCACCCGGTCTGTCAGGTCAGCCTCATTGGCCAGCAGCCATCGGTAGCGCTGCTCCGCGTTACAGGTTAGTAGCATGGCCTCCCGTTGCTCATTGCGGATAAAAGCCTCCGTGAGCAGTTGGCGGCTGAGCGCGGCAATGCGCTCATCGCTCTGAGCAGCTATGCTGAAGGAACGGTAAGAGAAACAGATCGCACGTGTCGGCTCCAGGCACTGGATGGAAAAGGGAGCGGGTGAGTCGGTTAGGGCGGCGCTTACGGCTCCGGTAATCTGCCCGCTGCGGTAAAAGGCCTTGTTGCGCTCCCTGCCGTCCTCGGTGAGGTAGAACAGCCTCACCAGGCCGCTGTCCAGCAGGTATAGCGTGTCGCAGCTGTCGCCGCTGCGCACCAGGTAGTCGTCCACGGCGAAGGAGTGCAGGGTGGCGCCGGCTGGCCAGGGTTCCGCTGCGGCCATGTCGGTAAGGCCCCAGCGGGTCAGCCAGGGCAGAAGAAATCGGGTGATGTCGGCTTGGGCCATATCGCCAGTATAAACGTATAAACGCAGGATTAACCAAGGTGAATGCTATGAACGAAGCAGCAAACGATATTGTAATGAACATGGACGCGGCAGAGGGAATCCTGCCGTCA
>JAUIIQ010000046.1 GCA_030431585.1 Gammaproteobacteria bacterium
TGCGAACACCTGATCCGTCCACTCGACACCTGCTACCAGGCACTCAACCAGCAAATGGTGGAAGATGGCATTGGCCCGGACCTGGAAGCGCAGATACGCAGCAAGGGCACGCTGCTGCAGCAGGAAGACAAGACCCATCGCCCCAAAAGGCCGGTCAACCCTGACAAACCGGCCGCGCAGAGCCCGCAGCAAAACGGCGAACCAGGGGGCGACCAGCGCACGGAACGCGTGGAAAATGACGCTGCGCAGACTCAGTATCTGTCCGATGCAGCCGCCGCCCTTCAGAGCAGCGGTTTATCCGCCAAGGCACTGTACCAGTCAGTAGTAGATGCACTGAACTTCCGCCGGGAGGCGGAAGGCCGTGCTGACAACGACACGCTGGAAGCGGGCACGCCCATCAGTGGCACCTGGGAGGGCGATGCGGTACCCAGCTCCACACTGGACCAGCAGACCCTGGCCGATGCACACACCATCGCCGAGGCGCTGCGTGGCCTGCAACGTAACAGCGACGTGCGCAATCAGTTGCAGGACGCGCACTCCTTGCGAGAGTACCTGGCCCAGAACCGGGACCAACTGCGCGACCTGAAAGAAAGCAGCGGGCTTACCGCAGAGAGTCTTAACCAGCTTGACCTGGTCGACAATCTGTTCGGCACCATCCGCTCGCAGATGGACGTGACACCCGAGCTGCGCGCCACACTGGGCAATCTGCAGATACCGTTGGCGCGACTGGCGCTGCTGGACCCGCGCTTCTTCCTGGATAAACAGCACGCCGCGCGCGCAGTCGTCGACCAGCTGGCCGCGTTGGCCACCAGTGCCAATTTCCCCAACCCTGCGCTGGAGGGACGCATTAACAAAATCGTCGCGGAAATTGTCGAGGAGTATGAAGAGGACAGCGCCGTTTTTGATCGCGCGCGCGACAAGATCCACAAGCTCAGCGAACAGCAGGAACGCGCCCTTTCCCGCAATATAGAGCGGGTGGTGCGCATTCAGGAGGGACAGGAAAAACTGCAGCAGGCCAGGCAAGCCGTAGCGGACGTCATCAACCAGCGCATACGCCCGCCTGCCGCGCCGCGCGTGCTGTTCGACCTGGTGGAATGCGGCTGGCGCGACCTGCTGGTACTGACCCATGTTAAAGAAGGGCCGGACAGCAGCACCTGGACAGACCACATCAATACGCTGGACCAGCTGACCCAATGGCTGGAAGACCAGCGCACCGGCGAGCTTGATGAGGACATGTTGATGCAGCGCGGCCTGGAGGCTGAGACGCTGATCGACATGGTCGAACAACAGATTGCCGCTGCCCTGCCCACCAACATGAGTCATGAAAAAGTGCTGGCAGAGCTGCGCGAAATTCTCGCCGGCCACAGGGAAGTAGACTCAGCGGAGATTGCCGAACAGAGCGATACCGGATCTGCAGAAAAGGTGCGCGCCAGGGTAGAGGATTTGCCCCGGTTGCGACGCTGGGTCCGTCGCGTCGAACAATTGCAGAAAGACTCCTGGCTCACCTACCAGAACAGTGAAGGCCAGAAACGGCGCATGCAGCTGGCATGGATCAGCCCGGCCAAGGACCGGTACATATTCGTCAACGAGCGCGGTCAGAAGATTGCCGACCTCTCTGCAGTCCAGCTGGCGCGCAAACTCAGTAGCGGAATACAGCCCCCGGCGCCCGCAGATCGACTGTCCGTGCTGGACCAGAGTCTCTACCAGACACTGGAGCACGTGCAAAAGACCCTGAGCTTCAAACGCAAGCACGACAGCCTCACCAGGCTAATCAATCGGGAGACCTTCCTGGACCAGATGTCCAGGGCCCTGCGCCACGCGCAACTGAAAAATTCGCAACACGCCGTGCTGTATCTGGATATTGACCAATTCAACCTGGTCAATGATATCTACGACGACGTGACCGGCGATGCCGTGCTGCTTGAGTTCAGCAGCTTACTGGCCCAGTTGCATGGCAAAAAATCCTCCTCTGCCCGGATCGAAGGCGACCAGTTTGCGGTGCTGCTACTGGACCGCACGCTGCAGCAGGCTGAAGCTGTGGCGCAAAAAGTGCGGCAGGACATCGAAGCCGGCAGCATGGAGATAGAAGGCGAGAACGTGAGCTTCACGGTGTCCATCGGCATCGCGCCCATTATCGAGTACAGCCCCTCGGTGGAGCAGGTGTTGGAATCAGCGCGCTCGGCGATGAAATATGCCAAGGAGCTGGGACGCAACCAGGTACAGGTGTACGAGGAGGACCGTGCGCTGGCAGTCAACTTCCGCCAGGACAAAAACCTCACACGTGAAAATCTCGAGCAGGCCCTGGCGACCGACCGTTTCGTGCTGCGCGCACAGCCCATCAAGCAAGTTGCTGTGGCCGGCAAAAAACCCATGGGCAGTCACTACGAACTGTTGCTGGGTCTGGCAAATCCGGATGGCACCCTGTCGTCCCCACTCGAGTTCATTCGCAGTGCCGAGCGCTACGGTTTCATGAACCTGGTAGACCGCTGGGTCGTGCGCGAGGCCTTCAGTTGGGTCTGTCATCTCATGGACCAGGAAAAAGAAGTACCCCACCTGGCAATCAACCTGTCCGGCAACAGCATTACCGATGACGATTTCCTGGAATACCTGCTGGAGCAGATTTCCGAATTCGGCGTAGGCACCAGCCGGATCTGCTTCGAGATCACCGAAACCGGCACCATCTCCAACCTGGTCAAAGCCGCGGATTTCGTGCGCGCCTTCCGCAATATTGGCTGCAAATTCTCGATCGACGACTTCGGTACCGGCCTGGCCAGCCACAACTACCTGCGCGAACTGCCTGTGGACTATGTCAAGATTGACGGCACGTTTGTCACCGGTATCCACAAGAACCGCGCCGATTATGCGATGGCGCGATCCATTAATGACCTGGCACATTTTCTTGGGCAGGAAACGATTGCCGAGTCTGTAGAGAACGAGGAGATCGTGGAGAAATTGACCGAGATCGGTGTGGATTATCTGCAGGGCTGGGGCGTAGCCCATCCCAAGCCTCTATCTGAGGTCACCGAGGACCTCTCCACCCTGGCGAAATAGCGGGAACCATGCAGCCTGACGCGCTCCCGGCAAACTACGACGAGCTCATCGGTGCAGTGTATGAGGGGGCGCTGCAATCACACCCGTGGCAAAACGCCCTGCCTTTGCTGCGGGAACTATTCGATGCACAGGTAGCGTCGCTGGTGTTGCGCCCTCCTTCAGCCCAGGACCGCGGCGTCATCCTCAATTGTGTGCGCCCCGCTCCCGGCGATGATGCAGAGGATCTTGCCGACCCTGATGCCTGGCAGTCTGCCGCCTACCAGGAGGAGTTTTTTACGCTCGACCCCTTTGTCAACCTGCCCAGGGACCAGGTGGTGTCACTGGCGGACATGCTCTCTGACGAAGAGCTGTTGGCGTCGGACTACTATCGTCATTACCTGGAGCCCGTGGGGCTTTATCACATACTGGGCGTCGACACCGCCGAACCCGGGGGTATGCTGGCACGCCTGCGCTTCTCACGGCGTCAACAGGAGGCTGGGTTTGACGATGCACAGAGCCGCCTGCTAAGTTCAATCGTCCCTCACCTGCGCCGGGCGATACAGATCTACGCCACCCTCAACCGCACCACATCGGAGCGAGACGTATACGCCGGCGCCGTAGCCCAACTGGCCGTGGCCAGCATCATTCTCGATGAGCAGGCACGTGTGCTCAGCGCGAACCCGGTCGCCCAGGCGCTGCTTGACCAGGCCGATGGCCTGCTGCTGAAAGGTCAGCACCTGCATATTGAAGGGCGCAATATCAACCGCGAGTTGCAACAGGCGGTCAGCGACATCATTCAGGCACAGCACAGTGGCGAGGCCTGTATTGTCCGCGCGCTGCGCGTGCCACGGTCTGCCGGTCGTTCACACCTTGGATTGCTGGTGCGCCCGGTACCAATGTCACAATGGAGCGAAGGGCAATCAAGCCCCTGCGCGGCCATTTTCATTTCCGACCCGGACCAGCATGAGTCGGCAGACCGCCAGACGCTGGGTGACCTGTTCGAGCTCACCCCCGCCGAATCGAACCTGGCCATTCTGCTTGCCCGCGGGCTGAGCCTGGCAGAGGCCTCTGAAGCACAACACATCTCCCAGCACACCGCACGCGCGCAGTTGAAATCGATTTTCGCCAAGACCGGCGTGTCGCGCCAGGCAGAGCTGGTTCGCCTGATCATCAAGAGCGTGGCCTCTCTGGGCTGATACCCGCGGTTGACGTGGATCAACACATCCCCTGCCGCTTCCTGATACCTTTCGCTCCAACATCAGTAGAAGTTGTGCCTCATGACAATAATGTCCCAAGACCTCGTGGCTTCATCCGCCATTCCTGTGGAGCATGCAGCCGATATGGCGCTGGCAATGAAATACGCCAGCCAGGGGCCGCGTTACACCTCATACCCAACGGCTCCCCAGTTTCGACAGGACTTTCCGTTGCAGCAATACCGGGACTGGCAAGGGTTGGAGGGTGACCACAAACGCGACCCGCTCTCACTGTACCTGCACGTACCCTTCTGCCACGACATCTGCTATTACTGCGCCTGCAATAAAATCGTGACGCGTGAGAAGAATGTAGCGCAGCGCTATCTTGGCCACCTGCAACGCGAAATCGCCATGCAGTCAGAGCTGGTCGGAGACCGCCGGCCCATTACCCAGATGCACTGGGGTGGCGGCACGCCAACTTATCTCGACCATGCCCAGATCACCGAGTTGATGCACATGCTGGCAAGCCACTTCCGCCTGCTGGACAAGGGCTACCGTGAATACTCGATTGAAATCGACCCGCGCACGGTGGATACCAGCACCATTGCGTTGCTCAAAGGTGTGGGCTTTAACCGCATCAGCCTTGGCATTCAGGACTTCGACCCACTGGTGCAAAAGTCGGTAAACCGTATTCAGCCATTCAATGAAGTCGCGGCACTGGTCGATTCAATCCGCAGTCATGGTTTCCGCTCACTGAGTTTTGACCTGATCTACGGCCTGCCACACCAGGACCGAGAAAGCATGGCTGAGACACTGCGCAAGGTCATAGCGCTGCGCCCGGATCGCATAGCCTGCTACAACTACGCGCACCTGCCTGAACGATTCACCAGCCAACGGGCCATCGACCGGCTCACACTGCCCGAGCCCAACGAAAAACTGCTGCTGCATGAAATCATCAGCCACACATTGCAGGATGCGGGTTACCTGCATATCGGCATGGATCACTATGTTCTGCCGCAGGACGAACTGGCCATCGCGCAACAGGAAGGGCGGCTGCAGCGGAATTTTCAGGGCTACTCCATGAGGATGGCTGACGACCTGCTCGGACTTGGCGTGTCAGCGATCAGCCAGATTGGAGATTATTACCTGCAGAACGAGCGCGAAATCAAGGGTTATTACCAGCTTCTCGAGGCAGATGAGCTACCCATCACCCGGGGCTGCAAGGTCAACTCAGACGACAAGCTGCGCCGCCACATTATCATGACCCTGATATCTGACCTGAAACTGGATTTCAGCGAATGCAATCGTCAGTTCGATATCGACTTCACCAACACGTTCAGCCGTGAGCTGGACGCGCTGGCACCCATGGCCGAAGACGACTTGTTATGCATAACGGCGTCCGGCATCGAGATCAGCAAGCGCGGGCGGCCGTTCCTGCGCAATATCTGCATGCCTTTCGATGCCTACCTTGATGCTCACAAAGGAGATGAAGCCCCGCCAAAGTTCTCGGCGACTGTTTAAAAAACAACCACAAAAACACCTGTACAGTACATTAAGGTTTTCGACTATAATTGCCCCTGCAATACGCCAGGGGAGGCCGTATGACCATCCACATCGCCCAGTCCGGGGACGCTGCCTTAAAGCCGTGCACACATGATTACCAGGTCAATTGCGGCAACTGCCGGTTAAATAGTATCTGCCTGCCCCTGGCCCTGGAAAGCGACGACATCCAGCAGCTCGATGATATTATCCAACGCAGTAAGCCCCTGCAGAAAAGCCAGCACCTTTACCGCGAAGGAGACGATTTCCAGTCCGTCTTTGCCGTGCGTTCCGGCACCCTGAAAGCCTACAAAACCACGGACGACGGCCGCGAGCAGGTCACCGGCTTCTACTTTCCCGGAGAAATTCTGGGCATGGACGGCATCAGCAACAACTCGCATGCCTCCTCCGCGAAAGCACTGGAAACCGCTGCAATCTGCGAGATACCCTTTACGTCCCTTGAAAAACTCAGCGCCCTGATGCCCAACCTGCAGCGCCATTTCTTCCAGTTGATGAGCCGCGAAATCACCGAAGACCAGCAACTGATCACACTGCTCAGCAAAAACTCGGCCGATGAGCGCGTTGCCGCCCTGATGCTCAGCATTTCCGGCCGCAATGCCAGGCGTAAATTGAGCGCCACCCAGTTCCGCCTGCCAATGTCACGAGTGGACATTGGCAACTATCTGGGGCTCACTGTGGAAACGGTATCCAGAGTGTTCAGCCGGATGCAGAAAATGGACATTCTGCAGGTGGATAACAAGGAAATTAAGATTCTCGACGCGGATGGTCTCAGGGCCATGGCGAATCTGAGCGGCTGAGCCTCTCAGGAGCTTGCCCAGCTACCTTGATTCACATCAAGGTGATTCCCTCCGAAAGTCCTAGAATTCACACGCACAACAATTAGCGCATTTTTGGGGAGATCATCTTTAATGATTCAGCACACCTTTGGCTTGTTGGTAAAGCCCAGTTCCCAATGGAAAGCCGTTAGCGAGCTGTCTGAGAGTTCATTCAGGACGCTTCTGCTGTACCCGTGGATCCTGGCTATCATTCCTGCTGTGGCCTGGTACTACGGTACCACCACTGTTGGCTGGACCGTGGGCGATGGCGAGGTCATCAAGCTGACCAAGGACAGCGCCATGACCATCTGCATCCTGTTCTACCTTACCCAGGTGATCTGTCTCGCTGCTATCGGGTATTTTATCCACTGGATGTCTGATACCTACGGAGCGCAGTCTACCGTCGCCAAGGGGATAATCATTGCCTCACTGGCGGCCACGCCACTGTTCCTGTTCGGAGCGGTTGGTTTTTACCCCATTCTCTGGCTGGACATGCTGATCGGTATTGTCGCCGTTTGCTGGGCTGTCTACCTGATGTACCTGGGAATACCCATCGTTATGGACATACCGGAAGAGCGGGGTTTCCTGTTCTCAAGCGCGGTGATGGGTGTGGCCATGGTGATTCTCATCTGCCTGATGGTGGGTGCGGTAATTCTGTGGGACTTCGGCGCGGCGCCATCTTTCACTGATTAATAGCAGGGCCGGCTGGCCTCAGCGATTTTGTTGTTTTTTGAAATCTGACTTTGGAATGAAACCATGAGCGAGCTTAACTCAGCACTGGAACATCCCACCTACAACTACAAGGTGGTGCGCCAGTTTGCAGTCATGACTGTTGTCTGGGGTATTGTGGGCATGCTGGTTGGCGTATTGATCGCCGCCCAGCTGGCCTGGCCCCAACTTAACCCCGGACTGGAGTGGTTACACTTCGGACGCCTGCGGCCATTGCACACCAATGCGGTGATTTTCGCCTTCGGTGGTTGCGCGCTATTCGCCACCTCCTACTACATCGTGCAGCGCACGACACAGGCCAGGCTGATTTCGGACAAACTGGCCGCGTTTACTTTCTGGGGCTGGCAGGCTGTTATTGTCAGTGCAGCCATCACGCTGCCGCTGGGTCTTACCACCAGTAAGGAATATGCTGAGCTGGAGTGGCCCATAGACATCCTGATCACACTGGTCTGGGTCTCCTACGCGGTGGTCTTCTTCGGCACCCTGGTCAAGCGGAAGGTAAAGCATATCTACGTCGCCAACTGGTTCCTGGGCTCGTTTATCATCGCGGTGGCTATCCTGCATTTGCTGAACAGCGCGGCTATACCCGTCAGTGCTTTCAAGTCCTACTCGGTTTATGCCGGAACTGTGGACGCCATGGTGCAGTGGTGGTACGGACACAATGCCGTGGGCTTCTTCCTCACCGCCGGCTTCCTGGGCATGATGTACTACTTTGTACCCAAGCAAGCTGAGCGCCCGGTGTACTCCTACCGCCTGTCCATCGTGCACTTCTGGGCACTGGTGGCCGTCTACATCTGGGCCGGTCCTCACCACCTGCACTACACCGCCCTGCCCGACTGGGCACAAAGCCTGGGCATGGTGATGTCGCTGATTCTGCTGGCACCCTCCTGGGGCGGCATGATCAACGGCATGATGACCCTCTCGGGGGCCTGGCATAAACTGCGCACCGACCCCATCCTGCGCTTCCTGGTGGTCAGCCTGTCGTTCTATGGCATGTCCACATTCGAAGGCCCGATGATGTCCATCAAGACTGTGAACGCCCTGTCCCACTACACGGACTGGACCATCGGTCACGTGCACTCCGGGGCACTGGGATGGGTGGCAATGATCTCCATCGGTTCCCTGTATCACCTGTTCCCGATCCTGTTCGCCAAAGAGCGCATGTACAGCATAGACCTGATCAATGTGCATTTCTGGATGTCCACTATCGGCACCGTGCTCTACATCGCCTCCATGTGGGTAAATGGCATCATGCAGGGCCTGATGTGGCGCGCCTATAACCAGGACGGCACCCTCACCTACAACTTCGTGGAATCCGTGGCTGCGTCTTATCCAGGCTACGTGGTGCGGGTACTGGGCGGCGCGATCTTCTTCGCTGGCATGCTGGTGATGGCCTACAACGTATACATGACGGCCCGCAAAGATGTTGAAGCGCAGCCGGCACCCGCCGCAGCCAGCGCAGCCTGAGGAGCGACAAACAATGAAACATGAAGCAATTGAAACAAATGTCGGCCTGATGATGATCGGGATTGTCATTGCCTTGAGCTTTGGCACCCTGGTAGAGCTGGTCCCGCTGATGTTTGCCAAGGAAACCAATGAGCCAATCGCCGGACTCAAGCCTTTGCCTGCGCTGGAGCTGGAAGGGCGAGACATCTATATTCGCGAGGGCTGCAACACCTGCCACTCGCAGATGATCCGCCCACTACGCGCCGAGACCGAGCGTTACGGGCATTACTCTGTCGCCGGCGAATTTGTATACGACCACCCCTTCCTCTGGGGCTCAAAACGTACCGGCCCGGACCTGGCTCGCGTCGGTAAACGCTACAGCGATGACTGGCACCGCGCACACATGTACAACCCGCGCGATGTGGTACCAGAGTCCAACATGCCTGCCTTCCCCTGGCTGTTCGAAAAAGAACTGTCCGGCGAAGATACCGGCAAGAAAATGTCTGCCCTGCGCACTGTCGGCGTACCCTATACCGACGAGGACATAGCCGGCGCGAAGGCTGCGGTAGAAGGCAGGAAAGAAATCGATGCCCTGATTGCATACCTGCAACAGTTGGGCACCCTGCTGCAAACGAGGCGCTAGCACCGTATGGATATCAACGACCTCAGAGGTATCAGTACACTGTTCCTGTTGGTGACGTTCATCGGGATGTGTTTCTGGGCCTACAACAGCAAGCGAAAAAAATCATTTGATGAAGCCGCCAACCTGCCATTTGCAGATGAAGAGCTGAATCGCCGCACCATGCAGGAGGAAGATAGGAATGAGTAGTTTCTGGAGTTTGTGGGTAATCGTCCTCACTGCGATCACCATTGTGCTGGTCACCTGGGTACTGTTCGCAAATCGCACGCGGGACCAGAATACCAACAGCAGCACCACCGGCCACGTTTACGATGGTATCGAGGAGTATGACAACCCCCTCCCCGCCTGGTGGTTCATGATGTTTGTCATCACCATTGTGTTCGGCGTGGGCTACCTGATCGTGTATCCCGGCATGGGCAACTTCCCCGGCATTCTCGGCTGGACG
The DNA here is from genome assembly GCA_030431585.1 of Gammaproteobacteria bacterium. Lineage (GTDB taxonomy): Bacteria > Pseudomonadota > Gammaproteobacteria > Pseudomonadales > Halieaceae > Halioglobus. Next base: position 9,859 of record JAUIIQ010000046.1, read on the forward strand.
CAACTGGAGCAGCACGAGCGCGAGGTCGCCGCCGCCGATGCCAAGTACCGTGACATGCGTGACCGTTATCTGGCGATGCCTGTGGCCGAGATTGCGTCTGATCCTGCCGTACGCAAAATGGGCATGCGCATGTTCGCCAACAATTGCGCACAGTGCCATGGCGGCGACGCCAAGGGGGCCTACGGCTTCCCCAACCTAACCGACGATGACTGGATCTACGGCGGCACCCCGGAGGCTATCAAGGCAACCCTGATCAATGGCCGCATGGCGGCGATGCCCGCCTGGGGAGCGATCCTGGGCGACCAGGGGATTGCCGAGACCACCGCCTTTGTGCAGTCACTGAGTGGCCGTGAGGTAGACAAGGCATTGGCCGAGGCTGGCAGCAAGCACTACCAGACCTACTGCGCCGCCTGTCACGGCGCCGATGGTACCGGCAACCAGGCGTTGGGCGCACCCAACCTGGCCAATGGCATATGGCTCTATGGTGGCAGCACCGAACAAATCAGCCACACTCTGCGCGCCGGCCGCAACGGCGTGATGCCCGCTTTCAAGGACACACTGACCGAGGACAAGATTCACATCCTCACTGCCTATGTCTACGGGCTGAACAATTAGGGATTGACTCTCCCCGAGCTGTAATGCTGTACCGGGGGCCTCTTCCGAGGCCCCTTTCACCCAACACCCCAGGTGCTTAATCGCTATGTCTGACAACGACAAGGATCTGATTGATCTTCAGGAAGTCGCGCCTGCAGAGGTCGCAGAAGTAGACCTTTACCAGCGACGTGAACGTATTTACACCCGCAAAGTGGAAGGCTTCTACCAGAAGATACGCCTGTACACCGGCTGGCCGTTGCTGCTGGGTTATTTTCTCCTGCCCTGGCTGAACTGGAACGGACAGCAAGCTGTTCTTTTTGACCTTCCGGCGCGCAAGTTTCACATCCTCGGGCTGACCTTCTGGCCCCAGGATTTCCCTATGCTGGCTTTCCTGCTGATCATCGCAGCCTATGCCCTGTTTGCCGTTACGACATTCGCCGGGCGCATATGGTGTGGCTATACATGCCCGCAAACCGTGTGGACCACCATGTTCATGTGGGTGGAACAAAAAACCGAAGGCAGTCGTAACCAGCGTATCAAGCTGGACAAGGCACCCATGTCTCTGGAGAAGTTCACCAAAAAGTTTATGAAGCACGCCGGCTGGTTGTTCATCGCCTTCATGACCGGACTGACGTTTGTCGGTTACTTTTATGGCATCAAGGCACTCGCAGTAGACATTCTCACCCTGCAGGCGGCGGGCTGGGGACTGTTCTGGACACTGTTTTTCACGGTCGCCACCTACATCAATGCGGGCTACATGCGCGAGCAGGTTTGCAAGTACATGTGCCCCTACGCGCGATTCCAGTCGGTCATGTTCGACCAGGACACCCTGATCGTCTCCTACGACAAAACACGTGGTGACCCGCGTGGTTCCCGCAAGAAGAGCGCTGACCCCTCGACGCTGGGCCTGGGCGACTGTATCGATTGTGAATTGTGTGTGCAGGTCTGCCCTACCGGTATCGACATCCGCAATGGCCTGCAATACGAATGCATAGGTTGCGCCCTGTGCGTTGACGCCTGTAATTCGGTGATGGATAAAATGGGTTATGAGCCCGGCCTGGTGCGCTACACCAGCGAACACGAGTTGGCAGGCGGAACCACTCACTGGCTGCGGCCGCGCATCATCGGCTACGTGGTTGTGCTGTGTTTGATGGTCGGCGTGTTCTGGTACAACATGTTTTCGCGAATTCCTCTGGAAATGACGATCATTCGCGACAGAAACCAGTTGTACACCACCACCGACACCGGTGCGATCGATAACATCTACACTGTGCAACTGGTCAACATGGACCCGGACAGCCACGTATTCGAAATCAGCATAGAGGGCCTCGACCAGGGCGAGATTATCGGGGAGACCAGCCACCGCCTGAACGGAGGTGAGGTACGCTCCATCAGCTTACGGGTCCGGGTTCGTCCGGAAGCGCTGGACAAGCCCAGCACCGAGTTTGACTTCCGCGCTCAGGCGAAGGACAGTGAGGCCCTGCAGATCACCCACGAGTCGCGCTTTGTGAAGCCGCTCTAGGATACATGATGAACAAACAGCTCCCCCGTGAAGACACCGAAGCCTGGTACCGGCAGTTCTGGCCCTGGTTCCTGATCGCACTGCCGGCCTTCGTTGTCATCGCTGGAATCAACATGGTGTTTATCGCCCATGAGGGAGCTGATGACCTGGTTGCTGATGAATACTACAAGGACGGCCTGGCCATAAATCGCAAACTGGAAAAACTGCAGCGCGCCAGCGACCTAGGCATCAGCGCCAGCCTGCGTGTTTACGCTGATCAGGTCGTGGTAACGACCAGCGGACCGGTAACAGCTCCGCAACTGACGCTACTGCTGTCGCACCCGCTGGAATCCAATCAGGATATCACGGTATCGCTGGTACAGAGCCTGCCTGGAGAGTACCGCGGCAGACTGACTGCCGACGTGGCGGAACGCTGGCACTGGGCACTCATTGACGACAGCGACATGCCCTGGCGTCTGGACGGTTCCCTCAGCGCCGCCGATATCAGCAGCGCGGACGGTGGCTGACCCTGGCGCGGGCACCTGCCCCTGCTATCACTGCGGTGAAAGCGTTCCCCCTGGTGCCCACTTCGAAATAGAGATAGGGGGCGAGCCGCGCGTAATGTGCTGCCCGGGATGCAGGGCTGTAGCGGGCATGATTGCCGCCAGCGGCCTGGAGAGCTTTTACCAACAGCGCACCGCGTACAGCGAGCGCCCCGCAGAAGCGGAATTCAGCCTCAACGACCAGTACCTCATCTATGACGACCCGGACATGGCGCAGCGCTTCTGCCAACGGGAGGACAACGGCAGTGTAACGGCTCGACTGCTGCTGGGCGGTATCACCTGTGCCGCCTGCACCTGGTTGATCGAACAGTCCCTGGGGCCGGTGCCGGGGGTGCACAGCGCATTGGTCAACCTGGAACAGAGCCGTCTGGATATCTGCTTTGACCCGACGCAGCTCAAATTGAGTGAAATTTTTTCCCGGGTTGAATCCCTGGGCTATCGACCCCGCCCCTTCCACGCCAGCACTCAGCGCGAGCAAATGTCCGCAGAGTATCGACGCGACCTGCGGCGTCTCGGTGTGGCCGGTTTTGGCATGATGCAGGTAGGTATGTTCGCAGTTGCCCTGCATGCTGGCGATATCCAGGGTATAGAGGAGCAGTACCAGGGCCTGTTGCGCGGCTTCAGCCTGTTGGTGTCCAGCTTCGTCGTCTATTACTCCGCAGGGACCTTCTTCACGACTGCCTGGCGGCACCTCCGCCAGGGCGCGCTGGTGATGGACCTGCCGGTGGCTCTGGCTATCGGACTGGCCTGGCTCGCCAGCGCCTGGGCCACGGTCAGCGGTACCGGACAGGTGTATTTCGATTCGGTGGTCATGTTCACATTTTTCCTGCTGTTAGGCCGTTTTCTCGAGGCCCGCGTGAGGCAGAAACACAGCCTTACCTGGTTCGACGCGGAGAGCACACTGCCCGATGCGGTCAGCTGCCAGCAAGGTGGTCAGTGGGTTACCGTTCCGCGAACCCAGGTCGTTGCCGGTGACGTCGTATTGCTGCGCCCTGGAGAAACAATACCGGTTGACGCTGAGGTCGTCGGCGGCACCAGCGCGGTGCGTGAGGACACCTTCAACGGCGAGCACCTGCCGCGTGCAGTGGTGGTCGGCGATACCGTTTTTGCCGGAACAATAAATGTGGAAGGCGCCCTGGAGGCACGGGTACTGGGCAGCTATCTGGAGAGTCGCCTCGCTGCCCTGCAGCAGTCAGTGGAAGTCGCTCAAACGGCGAAACCTCAGCTGGCGAGGCTGGCAGACCGCGTGGCCTCATGGTTTGTAGCCGTCATCCTGCTGGTGACATCAGCGACGGCGCTGGCGTGGATGCAGATAGACTCGTCGCAGGCACTGTGGATCGCACTCTCGGTACTTGTGATCAGTTGCCCTTGCGCCCTCGCCTTGGCAACCCCCGCAGCGCTGACAGCCGCCGCCGGTTCCCTGCGCGGCAGTGGCGTTATCGTGCGGGGCGAAAATGCGCTGGAAGCGCTGTCGCGTAGCAGCCACCTGCTGTTTGACAAAACCGGGACACTCACCGAAGGCAAACTCGGACTCGCCACAGTGCAATTGCTGGCGGATGTGGACCAGGATCAGGTACTGGCTATCGCCAGCAGCCTGCAGCGCTGGTCCAACCACCCCATCAGCCTGGTGTTCCAGGATATCGCCGAAGCGCCCGGTTTTCAGGACATTCACTATCACCTCGGACAGGGACTGAGTGGACAACGCCAGGGTTTACAGTACCGCATGGGCAGCGACACCTTTTGCCGCCAACTGTGCGCCACCCTGCCTCCTGCGCCGGACGCCCCTCTCTACTGGGTGGCCCTGTGTGACGAGCACAGGGCACTGGCATGGATTGGGCTGAATGACAGGGTACGGCCGGAGGCCAGAGAGGTCATTGATGACGCCCGTGCCGGCGGTCTGCAGGTGGGACTGCTCACCGGGGACAGCTCGGCCCAGGGGCCCCTTCTGGCTGAGGAACTGGGCATAGCCGATGTCCATACAGGCCTCGAGCCACAGCAGAAAATGGCACAGGTGCAGCGACTGCAGGAGGCCGGCGCCGTGGTCAGCATGGTTGGCGATGGACTCAATGATGCGCCCGTTCTCAGCCTGGCGGATGCCTCGTTTGCGGTAGCCGGTGCCACCGACCTGGCCCGCACGCAGGCGGATTTTGTCATCGTAGGCGGCGACCTCAGGGCAGTAATCAGCACCTGGCGCAAGGCGCGCGCCTGCAGGCGTATCATCCTGCAGAATTTCGGCTGGGCGCTGGGTTACAATCTCAGTGCGATACCGCTGGCGGCAATGGGCTACATCCCACCCTGGGCAGCGGCGATCGGCATGTCGCTGAGTTCCCTGCTGGTAGTCGCCAACTCACTGCGCTTGAACCGACAGCCTTCGCGTTGAAAGAGGTAAGGTAAATTGTGGACAGTCTCTACCTGCTCATACCGGTAGCCCTGGTATTCGTCGCCGTGGGCATCAAACTCCTGCTGTGGGCGATCGACAACGGCCAGTACGACGATCTGGACAAGGAGGCCTGGCGGATACTTGCCGATGAACAGAAAGCGGACACCAGCAACAGAGACAGCAACGGGGGCGAGGACAGCAAGTGAATGAACCGACGCTCATCGCCGCCTTTGCCCTGGGGCTCGCAGGCAGTGGTCATTGCCTGGGAATGTGCGGCGGCATTGCAGCGGCGCTCAACCTCGGCGGGGAGCGCTCGCTGCCAGTCACCCTGTCCTACCACAGCGGGCGCATACTCAGCTATACACTGCTGGGCGGGCTGCTGGGCCTGATAGCCGGGAGCATAGACCTGGTAGCATGGACGATTGCCCTGCGTTACCTGGCGGGAATCCTGCTCATTGGCATGGGCCTTTCGGTCGCCAACTGGTGGCAGGGTATTCGCGTGCTGGAGCAGGCCGGCAGCGCACTCTGGCGTCCCGTGCAAACTTTTTCATCCCGTTTCCTGCCCGTGCGCAATCCCCTGCAGGGACTGGCGCTGGGCCTGTGTTGGGGCCTGATGCCCTGTGGCCTGATCTACTCCGCCCTCGCCTGGTCTGCCACGGCACAAAGTGCGCCGGGAGCAGCTACGCTGATGTTCTGCTTTGGCCTGGGTACCCTGCCGGCAATGCTTGCGGTCAGCCTCGGTGCAGACAAACTGCAGGGCTTTTTGCGTCGTCGCGGGCTCAAACTGGCCATTGCAATCATGTTGATCGCGTCAGGAATATGGACACTGTACCTGGTGTCTGCCCACGGGGAACACCTGCGGCACAAGGCTCCGGGTGCGGGGCCCATGCAGGACGCGCCTATGATGGATCATTCCGGAATGAGCCATGATGATATGGACCATTCCAGAATGGAGCATCACTGACTGAATCGAGGGGCGCACAGCTGCCGAAATCGCCCCTTTAACCCCCCTTCAAATCAGCGGGTCTTGCGGGTAAACTTAGCGCCGCACCACAGCCCCACTATTCAAGAGGCATAGACAGAATGACATTTGTTGTAGGCGAAGATTGTATTAATTGTAAGCACACGGACTGTGTAGAAGTCTGCCCGGTGGACTGCTTCTATGAGGGGCCCAATTTCCTGGTCATTCACCCTGACGAGTGCATTGACTGTGCACTGTGTGAACCTGAATGTCCTGTTGACGCGATCTTCTCCGAAGACGAATTGCCGGAAGACCAGCAGGTATTCCTGGAGCTCAATGCCGAATTGGCAGAGGTCTGGCCCTGTATCACGGAAATGAAGGATGCACTGCCAGACGCAGAAGAATGGAAGGGCAAGCCCAACAAGCTGGAACTGCTGCAGCGTTGATCTGCCAACTCACTGTCCAGGCCTCGCTTTTGCGGGGCTTTTTTGTGCCTTGTGATATTCACTGCGCGGCATACCAAGACGCGCAGTAACCCGGGCGCAATGACCATGAATCACACCATCGTCATACTCGCTGCGGGTAGCGCCAAACGCTTCGGCAAGGACAAGCGCCAGGCCTTGCTGGCAGACGGCACACCCCTGTTGCAGCGCAGTACGGCACAAGCGCTGGCCAGCAGCTTGCCGGTGCTGGTCTGCCTGCGTCCCGAGGACGCGAAAATGGCAAGCACTCTACAGAATCTGGGTGCCCGGACACTGCTGTGCCCACAGGCGCACCGGGGCATGGGCCATACACTGGCGGCGGGGCTGGAGCGGGCCAGCAACGGGGACGGCGTGCTGATCGCACTGGGCGATATGCCTTACATCCAGCCCGCAAGTTATCGCACGGTCGCCCAGGCGCTGAAACCCGGGGCTATCGTCGTACCGGAGTATCGCGGGTCAACAGGACATCCGGTGGGCTTCAGTCGCGCTTTCTATGCCGAGTTGGCCGCTGTTGCCGGAGACCAGGGGGCAAGGCAAGTCATTGAGCAGAACGAGCACGCCGTAGTCCGCGTGAGCCTCAGCGATGCCGGTATCCATGCAGATATAGACACACCAGAAGACATACGGCAGAGCTGAGTCAAACAGGGTGCACGCGCACAGGAAGGCTCTCATAGCCTTTGACGAAATTGGATTTCACTCGCACCGGCTCACCCACGACTTCAACAAACCTGAAGCGCTGCATGATCTCTTCCCAGAGAATGCGCAGTTGCATCTCGGCGAGCCTGTTGCCCATGCAGCGGTGAACGCCGAAGCCAAAAGAGATGTGATGCCGGGGGTTTTCCCGATCGATAATAAACTGGTCGGGGCTGGCGATGGCGCGCTCATCCCGGTTGCCGGACATATACCACATCACCACCTTATCGTCCTTTTTGATCTGCTGGCCGCCAAACTCAATATCCCGCGTAGCGCGGCGGCGCATGTGCGCCAGAGGCGTCTGCCAGCGAATGATCTCGGACACCATGGAAGGGATGAGGCTATGGTCTGCCCGCAGTTTGTCATACTCTTCGGGAAACAGGTTGAGCGCGAGCACACCGCCGGTCGCGGAATTGCGCGTGGTATCGTTGCCGCCAACGATCAACAGCATCAGGTTGCCCAGATACTCCATCGGCTTATCCACCATATCTGCCGTGTTAGGGTCGCGCTGCAACAGAGTGATCAGGTCAAAACTGTCACGGGGGTTTGCCTTGCGCTCATGCCACAGGGCGGTGAAAGTCTGCAGGCACTCCTTGAGTCCTTCCATCCGCTCTTCGGTACTCACATCTCCGCCTGTCATCTCTTCCGTGCCTGCCGCAATATCCGACCAGTAAGTCAGTTTATGCCGTTGCTCAAACGGAAAATCGAACAGCGTGGCCAGCATCTGCGTGGTGAGATTGATGGATACATCACTCACCCAATCGAAGGTTTCACCAACAGGCAGTCCATCCAGAATGGCGCACACGCGGCTGCGTATAAGCACCTCCATCTCCGCCAGGTTCCTGGGCGCCACCACGCTCTGCACCGCCCTGCGTTGCACATCGTGCTTGGGAGGGTCCATGGCGATGAACATTTCCGCCGGCATGTCGTCGGGGATATCACCAATCAGAATGGCGGGCTCAGAGGAAAAGTCCTTGAAATTACTGTCCACTGCGACAATGTCATCGAAGCGGGTAATCGACCAGAACGGTCCAAAAGGACTCTCTGCCTGATAATGCACGGGGGATTCGTCGCGCAGCCGGGCAAAATAACGGTGCCAGGTATCGTCGCGCAACAGGTTAGGGTCGCTGAAGTCTATCTGGTCCAGCGGCGCAGAATGTGGCAGAGCTGAGGTGGCCTGGTTCATATTATTCTCTCCAGTGGGTTTGATTACATCTGGTACTCGGGAAGGCGGACGACCATCCCGTCCATGGCGTCAGTGACTTCGATCTGGCAGCTGAGGCGCGATAAGTCCGACTGGTCAGGACGCATTGACAACATCGCACCTTCCAATGGATTCGACTCACCGGCGGCCTCCGACCATGCCGGCTCCACGAATACGTGGCAGGTGCCACAGGCGCAGGCACCGCCGCAATCTGCATCAATACCCGGCACGCTATTGTCGATAGCATTGAGCATCAGCGACTTGCCGACCTCGGCCTCAATTGTGTGGCTGGTCCCGTTGAATTCGACAAGGGTTATTCTGGGCATCGCCTGGCTCCATTAACAATCATCAAACCAGTGTAGTGACATTGTCGCAATATCAGAGGTCATTTTTTGACACTTGGGGGTCTTTTAAAGACAATGGCCACTCTTGTCACAGGGTTTTACACGGTGAATAAAGCACACGAGGAGTTCAGCAT